>NZ_QAII01000125.1 GCF_003060965.1 Caulobacter sp. HMWF025
GGCGGCGGCCGCCGCCGGCCAGGATGTCGAGACCTATTGTGCCGAGCAGCACATTCTTCAGCGCGACGTCGCAGCGGCGTTTGGCCTGTCCTGGGACTGGTTCGGCCGTTCATCGTCGCCGCAGAACCGCAAGCTGACCCAGCACTTCGCCGAGGTGCTGGAAGCCAACGGCCTGATCGAGGAACGCGTCGACCAGATGGTCTATTCCATCGACGACAAGCGCTTCCTGCCTGACCGTTATATCGAGGGTACCTGCCCGCACTGCGGTTTCGACAAGGCGCGTGGCGACCAGTGTGATAACTGCGGGAACCTGCTGGATCCGACCGACCTAAAGGACGCCTATTCGGTGATCTCGGGCTCGCGGAACCTGGAGGTGCGCGACACCCGCCACCTCTACCTTCTGCAGACCAAGATGGCCGACAGGATCCGGGCCTGGGTCGACACCCATGGCGACTGGCCGATTCTGGCCAAGTCGATCGCCTACAAGTTCCTGGATGAAGGCCTGATCGACCGCGGCATCACCCGCGACCTCGCCTGGGGCGTGCCGGTGGTGAAAGACGGCGCGCCGCGTCCGGGCATGGAAGGCAAGGTCTTCTACGTCTGGTTCGACGCCCCCATCGAATACATCGCTGCCACCCAGGAATGGGCCGAGGCCGAGGCAGGGCGTGACTGGCAACGCTGGTGGCGCACCGACGCCGGTGCCGATGACGTCCGCTATGTCGAGTTCATGGGCAAGGACAACGTCGCCTTCCACACCGTCAGCTTCCCGGCCACCATCCTGGGCTCGGAAGAGCCGTGGAAGAGCGTCGACATGCTCAAGGCCTTCAACTGGCTCAACTGGTATGGCGGCAAGTTCTCGACCAGCAACAAGCGCGGCGTGTTCATGGATGCAGCGCTGGAGATCCTGCCGCCGGATTTCTGGCGCTGGTACCTGACCTCCAACGCGCCCGAGAGCTCGGATACCGCCTTCACCTGGGAGATGTTCGCCAGCTCGGTGAACCGCGACCTGGCCGATGTGCTGGGTAATTTCATCAACCGCATCCTGAAGTTCACCGAGGGCAAGTTCGACGGCGTCGTGCCCGGGGGCGGTGAGCCTGGGCCACTGGAAGAAAAGCTCTTCGCGGACGTTTCGGCTCGACTGGCCGATCTGACCGAGCAGATGGACGCGATCGAGGTTCGCAAGAGTGCCCAGGCCCTTCGGGCTCTTTGGGTGGTCGGCAATGAGTACTTGCAGGAAGCCGCCCCCTGGACCGCGATCAAGACGGACCGTGACCGAGCGGCTGTCATTGTCCGGACCGCGCTTAGTCTGGCCGCGCTCTATTCGAAGATCTCGGCTCCGTTCATTCCTTTCGCCGCTGAAGAGATCGCCAAGGCGTTTTCGCTGGCGACACCTGCAGCCTGGCCGTCGAGCAATGCGTCGATCGAACTGACCTCCTTGCCGGCGGGGCTCTCCGTGCGGGCGCCTGAAGTCCTGTTCAAGAAGATCGATGACGACCAGATTGCTGAATGGACGGCCAGGTTCGGCGGAGCGGAGCAGGCATGAGGCCCGTGAGGAACAGGGTATCCTAGGCCACGATGTCCAGCCTCGTCCGCCTCAGCCTGTTCTATGCCGCTGCCTATATCGGCACAGGGGTGAGTCTGCCCTATATCGCGACCTATCTTCGGTCGCGTGGCATGAGCGGGGCCGAGATCGGTATAATTCTCGCCATCCCGATGCTGGCCAGGCCCTTCACCGGGCCGGTCCTGGCGGTCTGGGCTGACGGGTTCACCCTGAGGCGGACACCGATGGTGCTGCTCGGCCTTGGAGCGGCCCTAGGCTACGCCGGCCTTCTGGTCGCCCCTGGTTTTCTGGGTCTGGCCCTGGCCTGGTTGATCGCGGCGACCCTGATCTCGACGGTCTCGCCACTGGTGGATGTGATCACGCTTCGGCGCGCAAGGACCGAGGGGTTCAATTACGGCATTCCACGAGGCATGGGGTCCAGCGCCTTTATCGTCGCAAATCTGATTATGGGCGTGGTGCTGATCCGCTTCTCGCCGTCGGTAATCGCGGTCTGGATTGCCGTCGCCGCCGTTCTCTCGGCGCTCGCCGCCGGTATTCTGGTGCCGCCGGAACGGGTTCACGCCATCGGGGACAAACCGGATCGCGCGCAGCGATGGAAGGGCCTTGGGGCACTGCTGCGTGATCGTACCTTTTGCCTGGCCGTCGCGACGGC
>NZ_QAII01000126.1 GCF_003060965.1 Caulobacter sp. HMWF025
GCATTGGGGCGGCGAGCCTGGCCCGCGCCGCCCGGGTCGAGGGTCTGGACGTGACCCTCTATGATGATGGCGTGGCCCCGGGCTCGGGCAATCCCGCCGCTCTTGTGACCACGGCCCTGGATGCCGGGGGCGGACCCAGGGCGGCCCTGCCCGCCCAGGCCCTGGCCCGGGCGTCGGCGCTTTATGATCGGGTCCCGGACGCGATCCTGGCGCATGGTGTCCTGCAGCAGGCGCTCGACCCGCGCAGCGAGAGTCGCTTTGCCGCTGTCGCGGCCCAGGACCATTTCGAGCCCGGCAGCATGACCCTGCTGACCGGCACGGCGGCCGGGGCCGCACTCGGTGAACCGGTCCCGGCGGTCCTGGCCATGCAGACCGCCCGGGTGATCGAACCGGCAACTGTCCTGGCCGCCTGGCGCGGCGAGGTCGTCGTTGTCGGTATCGAGGCCCTGGTCCGCACACCGGACGGCTGGACCCTGCTGGACGCCGACGGGGCGGTGATCGGCCGCGCGGACATTGTCGCGGTCGCCGCCGGAGCCGCCCTGAACCGGCTTTTGCCCGACCTGCCCTGCCGTCCGGTGCGCGGTCAGGCCAGCTGGACCGCCCTCGCCGGCCCGCCGGTCACACCGGCAGCCTTCGGCGGCTATGCGGTGCCGACCCGCGACGGCGTCCTGTTCGGCGCCACCCATGACAAGGACGATCCGTCTACGGATGTTTGCCCTGGTGACCATGAGCGAAACCTCGCCACCTTGGCTGAAGGTCGTCCGCAACTGGCGGCCCGTCTGGCCGATCAGCCCCTGTCGGGACGGGCGGCGGTACGGGCGACGACGCCGGACCACCTCCCTCTGGCGGGGGCGATCGGGGACGGACTGTTCGTCCTGGGCGGTCTGGGCGGACGCGGCTTCGGCCTGGCCCCGCTGCTGGCCGAGCATGTGGTGGCCAGGATGCTCGACCTGCCCTCACCCCTGCCCCGAACCCTGTCCCGCCTTGTCAGCCCGGACCGCTATGCGACGGCTTCAACGCCCCTGAACAAGGAAAGCGATGCCGTGACCTGAAAAAGGGACCCGATCCTGCGACCGGGTCCCTCTTTTCAATGGCGATCGTCTTCCGGGTATCCTGTCCGGCCCGACCTTGAAGGCCGGACCGGACCGGACGTCGTCTAGAAGGTGATCGAGATCGCCGAACGACGGTTCAGCGGTTCCTTGACCCCGTCACCCGTGGCCACGGCCGGAGCGCTTTCGCCCTTCCAGTCGACGGCCAGGCTTGTGGCGGCCACGCCCATGCCGACCAGACCGTCGGCGACGGCCTTGCCGCGACGTTCTGACAGGCGGGCATTGTACTTGTCAGAGCCCGAGGTGTCGGTGTGGCCGGTGACGGTGATGCGGGTCGCGCCGCCGCCCTTGGCATAGTCGGCCGCCTGCTGGACGACCGCCTGGGCTTCAGGCGTCAGGATCGACTGGTCGAACGGGAAGTAGACCACAAACTCGCGAGCCTCATAGGCCACTGCTGCGGGCGGGGCCGGCGGAGGCGGCCCCGCCCGCAGC
>NZ_QAII01000127.1 GCF_003060965.1 Caulobacter sp. HMWF025
GGCCACATAGGCGCTGAAGCTGCCGTCGGGCGTCGTGATGGTAAGGGTCTGGCTCATCGGGATCTCCGTCGCATGGGGTCGATGTGACTTTCGACCAAAGCGCTCTAACGTGACGCGTCGGGCCTGGCCCATAACAATATCGTGCCCTGACCTGAGGGAACTTTCATGAAGATGACCATCGAGATCGACTGCACCCCTGTAGAGGCCCGTGCCTTTCTGGGGCTGCCGGACGTGACCCCGCTCAACGACCATCTGGTCAAGGAAATGCAGGCCCGCATGGACGCCAACATGGCGATGCTGGCCCCCGATGAACTGATGAAGAACTGGATGGCGTTCGGAGCGGGGGCCCAGGACCAGTTCCGCAAGCTGATGACCGCCGCGGCGGGTGCAGCGGTCGGCAAGCGCGACTGATGCGCCAGACGATTTTCGCCCTGGCCACAGCGGCGGGGCGAGCGGCCGTTGCCGTCATTCGGGTCTCGGGCCCGGGCACCCAATCGGCCGTTCAGGCCCTGGCCGGCTCTGTCCCGCGACCAAGGCAGGCCGGCCTGCGTCGTCTGCGGTACGACGGGGTCATGCTGGACGAGGCGCTGGTGCTCTGGTTCCAGGGTCCTGCCAGCTACACCGGCGAGGACGCCGCCGAGTTTCACGTGCACGGGGGGCGGGCTGTGGTCGAGTCCGTGCTCAGCGCGCTGGCGGGCTTGGGACTGCGGCTGGCCGAGCCTGGCGAGTTTACCCGGCGCGCCTTTGAGAACGGAAAGCTGGATCTCGCCCAGGCCGAAGGGGTGGGGGACCTGATTGATGCCGAGACCGAGGGCCAGCGACGTCAGGCCCTGGGCCAACTCGGCGGGGCCCTCAGTGACCGCTATGAGCGCTGGCGTGACCTGCTGATCCATGCGCTGGCCATGCTGGAAGCCGCCGTCGATTTCCCGGACGAAGACCTGCCGGAAGCGGTGGCTGAACGGGCGCGACCGGGCTTGCGGACCCTGGCTGACGAGATAGACGCGGGCCTGGCGGATCTTGATCGCGGACGGCGGGTGCGTGACGGGTTCAGGATCGCCCTGATGGGCGCGCCCAACGCCGGGAAAAGCACCCTGCTCAATGGTCTGGCCGGGCGTGATGCGGCCATCGTCACGGCGACGGCAGGAACCACCCGCGACATTATCGAGGTCCCGCTGGAACTGTCTGGATACCGGGTGTTGCTGGCCGATACGGCCGGGCTCAGGGAAACAAACGACCCGATTGAGGCCGAGGGGGTGCGCCGGGCCCGGGCCTGGGCAGGGGCGGCCGATCTGCGGCTCTGGGTCATAGACGCCACGCTAGGCGCGGCAGCCCTTGATGCGGCGGCTGGGATCCTGTCCGCAGGCGACTGGGTTGTCGTCAACAAGGCCGATCTGGTTGCGCCTTCTAGTGAGGCAGCGTGGCTGGCCAGCGCCCGGGCCCGGGGCTGGCAGGCCCTGGCGACCCAGGCTGACGACGCGAGTTCATTGGGGGTGTTGCGGTCTGCCCTGTCGCGTCACGTGGCGGGTGCTCTCGAGGGCTCGGAGTTCCCCGTGGCCACGCGTCTGCGCCATGCCGAACGTCTAAAGGAAGCACGGGTATATCTTGGTAGGGCCATGTCAGACGCGGGCCATGCTGTAGAGCTCGCCGCGGAAGATGTACGGCTGGCGGCCCGAGCTTTGTCCAAGATTACTGGGCGGGTGGATCCGGAGGATGTACTCGAAAAGGTTTTTTCGAGCTTCTGCATTGGCAAGTGATGTTCCACGTGAAACACGGTTGAGTTATCCACAGGGTAGTCACAGCTCCGCACACCACTGTTTCACGTGAAACGTCCGGGACTCACGTCGACCTCCAGCGGCAAAACGCGTATAGAGGAGTCCAGCGCCCCCGCCAGTCCCGGGGGCGTTCGCATTGAGGCGCGTACCTTGTCCAATACCTGGGATGTCATTGTCATTGGAGGTGGCCACGCCGGCTGCGAAGCGGCCAGCACGGCGGCGCGCGCGGGCGTGCGGACACTCCTGCTGACCCACAAGCTTGAGACCATCGGGGAAATGTCCTGCAACCCCGCCATCGGGGGTCTGGGCAAGGGCCATCTGGTCCGTGAGATCGACGCCCTGGATGGCGTGATGGGGCGGATGGCCGACAAGGCCGGGATCCAGTTCCGGATGCTGAACCGCTCCAAGGGTCCCGCCGTTCGCGGGCCTCGCTCCCAGATCGACCGCCGGCTCTATCGCGAAGCCATGCAGGCTGAACTGGCTGCCACGAAAAACCTCGAGATCATCGCGGCGGCGGCAGAGGATCTGATCGTTGAGGGCGGTGTCGTCGCCGGTGTGATCGACGGGGCAGGGGTCTGCTACCGAGCCTCGCGTGTAGTCCTGACCACTGGCACTTTCCTCAAGGGTCTGATCCATCTGGGCGAGACCCGCACGCCGGCCGGCCGGGTCGGCGATGCGCCGTCGATCGGTCTTTCTGATCGGCTCTATGGTCTGGACTTCCACATGGGTCGGCTGAAGACCGGCACGCCCGCGCGGCTTGACGGGGCGACGATCGCCTGGGACCGACTGGAGATGCAGGCCGCCGATGCCGAGCCTGTGCCGTTCTCGTTCCTGACCGACAGGATCGAGGTGCCGCAGATCCAGTGCGGCATCACCTATACGACCGCCGAGACCCATCAGATCATCGCTGACCGGCTGGGCGAGTCCGCTGTCTATGGCGGTCGTGCCACGGGGATCGGCCCGCGCTATTGTCCGTCGATCGAGGACAAGGTGGTGCGGTTCGCCGACAAGACCAGTCATCAGGTGTTCCTGGAACCCGAAGGTCTGGACGACAGCACAGTCTATCCGAATGGCATCTCGACCTCGGTCTCTGAGGAAACCCAACTGCTGTTCCTGCGGACGATCCCGGGCCTCGAGGCCGTTGAGGTCAAGCGGTACGGCTATGCGATCGAATATGACTATGTCGATCCGCGTGAGCTCTATCCGACCCTGGAGACCAAGCGCCTGCCGGGTCTCTACCTCGCCGGGCAGATCAACGGCACCACCGGCTATGAAGAGGCCGGCGCCCAGGGACTGGTCGCGGGGCTGAATGCCGCCCTGGCGGCCCAGGGTCGGGAGTCCGCCACCTTCGCGCGGGATGAAGCCTATATCGGGGTGATGATCGACGACCTGGTCACCCGGGGCGTTACGGAGCCCTATCGCATGTTCACCAGCCGGGCGGAGTTTCGCCTGACCCTGCGCGCTGACAATGCCGACCAGCGCCTGACCGACCGGGGGCTTGGGCTGGGCATTGTCGGTCCTCGCCGGGCTCAGGCCTGGGCGGCCAAGAAGGCCGATCTCGACGCCGCCCGGCGTTATGCCCGCTCTGTCAGTCTGACGCCACCGGAAGCCATCCGGGCCGGGTTCAAGGTCAATGCCGACGGCCAGCGCCGCGATGTGTTCGCCATGCTCGCCTATCCGGATGTGACCCTCGACCGTCTCGCCGAGGTCTGGCCCGAGGTTTCCACGTGGAACACTGCGGTGCGGGAGCAGATCGAGATCGAGGCGGCCTATGCCGGCTATCTTGACCGGCAGCGTGCCGATGCCGAGTCCCTGCGCCGCGATGAGGATTTGCGGCTGCCCGCCGATCTCGACTATGCCGAGATCGGCAGCCTGTCGAACGAGGTGCGTGAGAAGCTGATGCGGGTGCGACCCCTGACCCTGGGCCAGGCGGCCCGGATCGAAGGCGTGACGCCTGGGGCCCTGACGGCGCTTCTGGCCCACGTGCGTCGTCATGCTGCCTGAGCCCGCGCCGATGACCGAAGTCCTCGATACACCGGCGCTCGACGCGGCAGGCTTCCAGGTCCTGATGGGGGTGACGGATGCGCAACTGGCCGACCTGGCCCGCTATCAGACCCTGCTGGCCGAGTGGAACGCGGTGATGAACCTCGTTGGCCCAGCCACCATCGCCACCTACTGGACCCGCCATGCGCTCGACAGTGCCCAACTGCTGGCCCTGGCACCGACGGCCCGGATCTGGGCCGACCTGGGGGCCGGTGCCGGTCTGCCCGGTGTCGTTCTGGCCATACTTCTGAAGGATGTACCGGGCGCCAAGGTTCACCTCGTCGAAAGCATGGCCAAGCGCTGCCGGTTCCTGGCTGAGGTCTGCGGCGCGCTGGACCTGCCGGTCGAGATCCATAATGCCCGCGCCGAGACCCTGAACCTGACGGTCGACGTCGTCACCGCCCGGGCCTGCGCGCCGATGACCAAGCTGCTGGGCTTTTCCTGGCCGTATCTGCATCGCGGGGCCCTGGGCCTGTTCCTCAAGGGTCAGGACGTCGAGATCGAAATTTCCGAGGCTCGAAAGTCTTGGAAATTCGCCGCCGAACTGAGACCAAGCCAAAGCGATCCCCGTGGTCGCATCGTTCAAGTCAAAGGGCTGTCCCGTGTCCGCTAAATCTGTTCAGCCGCTTCGCGTTCTCGCTGTCGCCAACCAGAAGGGCGGGGTGGGCAAGACCACGACCGCCATCAACCTGGGCACCGCCCTGGCAGCCTGCGGCGAGCGCGTCCTGCTGATCGACGCCGATCCGCAGGGCAACTGCTCGACCGGCCTCGGTATCACGCGCCAGCAGCGCCGCACGACACTCTATGACGTGCTGATGGGCGCCTCGCCGATCGCCGATGCGGCCGTAGCGACCAGCCTGCCGGGGCTCGACGTCATCCCGGCCGATGCCGACCTGTCGGGGGTCGAGCTTGAACTGGGTCAGACCGCGCGCCGGTCCTACCGTCTCCAGGATGCCCTGGAGCCCCTGCGCGCCAACGGCAGCTACACCTATGTGCTGATCGACTGCCCGCCGTCCCTGAACGTGCTGACCGTCAATGCCATGACCGCCGCCGATGCGGTGTTCGTGCCCCTGCAGTGCGAGTTCTTCGCCCTTGAGGGCCTCACCCAGCTGATCCGCACGATCGAGCGGGTGCGGGGAAGCCTCAACCCACGGCTGGAGATCCAGGGCGTGGTCCTGACCATGTACGACAAGCGCAACAGTCTGTCGGAACAGGTGGCCAAGGATGTGCGGGCCCACTTCGGCGACAAGGTCTATGACGCGGTGATCCCGCGCAATGTGCGGGTCTCTGAGGCCCCGTCGTTCGGCAAGCCGGTGCTGCTCTATGATCTCAAATGCGCCGGCAGCCAGGCCTATCTGAAGCTGGCGCGCGAAGTGATCAGCCGCGAACGCACGCGCCAGGCCCAGGCCGCCTGAACCTTTTTGAAGTCCAACCTAGCAGTCGATACGCGTTGAAGATGGAGTCCGTCGTGGTGGGAGAGCCGGGTATGGCCGAAGGGCGTAGGGGTTTGGGTCGCGGTCTGTCCGCCCTGCTGGGTGAGGTGGACGCCGCGCCGGCCCAGGCACCAGGCGAGCGGATCGGCGGCACCAACGAGGCCCCGATTGAGCTCCTGCGCCGCAATCCGGATCAGCCGCGCCGGACCTTCCGGGAAGAAGACCTGAGCGAGCTGTCCGACTCGATCCGTGAGAAGGGCATTCTGCAGCCGATCCTCGTGCGTCCGGCGCCGGGGGCCCCCGGTGAGTACCAGATCGTCGCCGGTGAACGCCGCTGGCGTGCCGCCCAGCGGGCCGGCCTGCGGACCGTGCCGATCATGGTTCGCGAGCTTGATGATCTGGCCGTGCTCGAAATCGGCATCATCGAAAACGTCCAGCGGGCCGACCTCAACATCTTGGAGGAGGCGCTCTCCTACAAGGTGCTGATGGACAAGTTTGAACGGACCCAGGAGAACATCGCCCAGACCATCGGCAAGAGCCGCAGCCATGTCGCCAATACGCTGCGTCTGCTGGCCCTACCGGATGAGGTGCAGCAGCACCTGGTCAGTGGCGACCTATCGGCCGGTCATGCCCGGGCCATTGCGGCCGCCGAAGACCCGGCGGCTCTGGCGCGGGAGATCATCGGCAAGGGCCTTTCGGTGCGCGACACCGAGGCCCTGGCCCGCAAGGCCCCGTCCAGCAACCCGGGCAAGAACCGCGGGGGCCGTCCGGCGCGCGTGAAGGACACCGACACCCAGGCGCTTGAAGCGGACCTGTCGGCCGTGCTGGGTCTAGAGGTCAGCATTGATGACCGCGGCGGCACCGGGCAACTGACCATCAGCTATGCGACGCTGGAGCAGCTCGACGACCTCTGCAACCGCCTGACGCGCGGGGTCTGATCAAACGCACGGAGTGCGGCCTGGAAGGGTGTGAAATCACGCTTTTTCAGGCCCCTCTGTCGCGCACGGAGCAGGCCTCATCCGTCCTCGGAGACGGGCTGTTTTACTGGGACGAGGCGGTATTTCGCCAGAACGGTCACAAGCCCTTGGGGTTCCACGGCTTTTCTGAAGTCATCCACAGGTGCGCAAACGGCCCATTTCGGCGTCTTTTGGACCTGACGGACCCTGCAAGCCTGAAAGTTGCGCTGACGCCGCGTCGACCGGCATGACTGCCGCTCCGAGCGGGGCTACAGCCCCAGCCGCCGGGCCCGGCCGGCGATCATCAGGGCCAGACGTTCCGAGATCAGCTGATCCGGTGAGCCCGACGTCTTGCAGGCCCGGTCGGCGGTGAGGATCTCGCCCTGGATGTCGAGCAGGGTCTCCAGGGTCCAGGCCCGGGCCTGACGCAGAAACTCGCGCTCCTGCTTCCAGAACACGCCAGACGCCTTGGCCGCCTGGGCCAGGTCGATGCCGTTCTTGTGCAGGGTCAGGGTGCGCCGCAGGCGGCCCAGATAGTAGCCCATGGCCCGCACAGCCGCCGGGCCACCCTCGCCCTCGGCAGCCGCCCGTCTCAGTCCGGCCTGGGCTGGACCCAGTCGCCCCCCGAAGGCATCGGCGGCGGCGTCGCTGAGCGAGGCTTCCGGTTCCACGCCCAGAAAGTCGGTGAGGTCGGCCGCCGATGCATTGACGCCGGACCCAGGGCCGAGAAACAGGATGAGGCGCTCGATCTCCATGCGGGCGACCCCGCGCTCCTTCGGCAGGCGGGACACGAAAAGATCGAGGGCTTCGCTGTTCAGGCCGACCTTGTCGCGCGCCAGGGTCTCACGGGTCAGGCGGGCCATGTCGCCGACCTCATCCTCGTAGCAGGGGATGACGGCGCAGCCGCCGGCCTTCTCGCCGACCTTGCGCAGGGTGGAGTCGCGGCCCAGGGCTCCGGCCTCGACGATAAAGAAGGCGTCGGGATTGAGCTGGCCCTCAACATGCCGGCCAAGGGCCTCAGCCGTGGCCTTGTCGGGTCCGGCCTTCTCGCCAGTCAGGCGCAGGCGGACGAGGCGCCGGCCGCCCATCATCGACAGGGCCGAAAGCTCTTCCTCAAGCTTGCCGGGGTTGGACTCTACGTCGCTCTCGGTCAGTTGCGCGGTGTCGAACGGATCATCAGGCCGCGCGAACAGCTTTTTGGCCAACTGGTCGGCGCGGTCGCGGACCACGCCGCGGTCCTTGCCATAGATGATCACGGCCCGGATCTCGGGCGCGGGATCCTTCAGGAAGCGTTCGACATCCGGCCGCTTGGACAGGATCACGGGATCAGGCCGGGGCCTTGCCCGCCAGCCAGTTGGCGAGGTCGAGCTGGATCTTGCGGGCCACTTCGGCCGCAGCGCGCTCCTGGCCGTCGTTCTGGGCGGCGATGGCGGCATAGGGCTGGTCAGCCGAGTCATAGGTGACGGCGGCTTCGGTCTCGCCCTTGCGGATCTCGGTCCCGGTCCGGACGTCGGCCAGGGACCATTTGACCTTCAGGCGCAGCTCATAACGGTTGGCGATGTTGTCGACCCGCACGCCGCGCGCAAAGCGCTTCTCGTCGACGCTGAAGGTCAGGCGATGGGCCGGGGCAACATTGACGTTGCGGGCCAGGACGTCGTCCAGCTGCTCGCGCAGCAGATAGCCTGCCCGCCCGGCCGGGGCCACGGTCTCGATGGCGGCCAGGCCCGGCGTCACCCCGGTGGTGCCATAGAGGGGCGTGAACCCGCAGGCCGAAAGGGCCAGGGCCGTCAGGGCCAGGGCGCCGGGCAGGAGAAAGCGTTTCATCGGTCAGTTGGCCACGATGTTGACGATACGGTCCTTGACCACGATCACCTTGCGGACCGTGACCCCCTCAAGGTGGGCCAGAACGGCCGGATCGGCCAGCGCGATCTTTTCGACCTCGGCTTCGGCGAGGCCGGCCTTGACCTTGATCTCGCCGCGGCGCTTGCCGTTGATCTGGATCGGCAGGACCCGCTCGTCATCGGCGGCCAGGCCCGGATCAGCCTTGGGCCACGGCGCATCGACGACCAAGCCTTCGCCGCCCAGCGACGCCCAGGCTTCTTCGGCCAGGTGTGGCGTGAACGGCGAGACCAGACGGGCCAGGATGTTCAGGGCCTCGCGACGGGCCGCCAGGACGGCGTCTGAAGCGCCGTCAGCCGGCGCGGCCTTCAGGGCGTTCAGGAACTCATACAGGCGCGCCACGCCGCTGTTGAAGCGGAAGCCCTCGATGCTGTCGGTGACGAAGCCGATCAGCTTGTGGGCCGACTTGCGCAGGGCCAGGGCGGCCTCATCCGAGGCGTCATGGGCGAAATCCCCGGCCGGCTGGCTGTCGAACTCGTTCCACAGCCGGTGGGTGAAGCGCCACGAGCCCTCGACGCCCGAATTGGTCCACTGCACATCGCGCTCGGGCGGGCTATCGCTCATCACGAACAGGCGGGCGGCGTCGACGCCATAGGCCTCGAAGATGTCCTCAGGCGCGACGACGTTCTTCTTGGACTTCGACATCTTCTCGATGTCGCCGATGGTGATCGGCTCACCGGTCGTGGCGTGCTTGGCCGAACGGCTGTTGCCTTCAGCCGTGATGACGACGTCGGCGGGTTCAACCCATTCGCCGGCCACGTTCTTGTAGGCCTCGTGGGTGACCATGCCCTGGGTAAAGAGGCCGGCGAACGGCTCCTCGACCGAGACCAGGCCCTCGTCCTTCAGGGCGCGGGTGATGAAGCGGGCATAGAGCAGGTGCAGGATCGCGTGCTCGACCCCGCCGATGTACTGGTCCACCGGCATCCAGTGATCGGCGGCGGCCTTGTCGATGCACTCGGCCGCATCGGGATTGGCGAAGCGGGCGAAGTACCAGCTGCTGTCCATGAAGGTGTCCAGCGTGTCGGTTTCACGCTCGGCGGTGCCGCCACAGGACGGGCAGGTGGTGTGCTTCCAGGTCGGATGACGGACCAGCGGATTGCCCGGCTTGTCAGCCTCGAACGTGACGTCCTCGGGCAGCACCACCGGCAACTGGTCTTGCGGCACGGGCACGGGACCGCAGGAGGGGCAGTGGATGATCGGGATCGGGCAACCCCAGTAGCGCTGGCGCGAAACGCCCCAGTCGCGCAGGCGATAGACCGTTGCGCCCTGACCCCGGTCCATGGCTTCGATGCGGGCGATGGCCTCGGACTTGGCGGACTCGATGTCCATCCCGTCCAGGAACTTGGATTTGAAGATCGAGCCGGGGCCGACATAGGCCTCCTTGCCGATCTCGAAGCTCGCAGCGTCCTCGCCGGGCGGCAGAACCACCGGCAGCACCGGCAGGTCGTACTTGCGGGCAAAGTCCAGGTCGCGCTGGTCGTGGGCCGGGCAGGCGAAGATCGCGCCGGTGCCGTAGTCCATCAGGATGAAGTTGGCGATCCAGACGGGCAGGGTGATGGTCGGGTCCAGCGGGTGGACCACACGCAGGCCGGTGTCGCGACCCAGCTTCTCGGCGCCCTCGATATCGGCTTCCGAGGTACCGCCCTTGCGGCATTCGGCGATGAAGGCCTGCAGTTCGGGATGGCCGGCCGCCAGCTGTTCGGCCAGCGGATGCTCGGGTGCGATGCCGACGAAGCTGGCCCCGAACAGGGTGTCGGGACGGGTGGTGTAGACCTCAAGCCCGGCCTCATGGCCCGCCGGGGCCTCATCCGCGAACTTGAAGGTGAAGCGCAGACCCTTGGACCGGCCGATCCAGTTCTCCTGCATGATGCGGACCTTTTCAGGCCAGCGATCCAGGGTCTTCAGGCCGTCGATCAGGGCATCGGCATAGTCGGTGATGCGCAGGAACCACTGGGTCAGCTTGCGCTTCTCGACCGGCGCGCCCGAGCGCCAGCCCTTGCCGTCGATCACCTGCTCGTTGGCCAGGACGGTCATGTCGACCGGATCCCAGTTGACCGAGGCTTCCTTGCGATAGACCAGGCCCCGCTGCAGCAGCTTCAGGAACCAGGCCTGCTGCTTGCCGTAATAGGCCGGGTCGCAGGTGGCGAACTCGCGCGACCAGTCGATCGACAGGCCCAGCGCCTTCAGCTGCTCGCGCATGGCGGCAATGTTGTCGTAGGTCCAGCCCTTGGGGTGGACGCCGCGCTCCATGGCCGCATTTTCGGCCGGCATGCCGAAGGCGTCCCAGCCCATCGGGTGCAGGACCGAGAAGCCCTGGGCGCGCTTGTAGCGGGCCACGACGTCGCCCATGGCGTAGTTGCGCACATGGCCCATATGGATGCGGCCCGACGGATACGGGAACATCTCGAGCACATAGTACTTGGGACGGCCGTCGCCGATGTCTGCCGTCCTGAAGACGTCAGCTTGCGCCCAGGCGCTGCGCCATTTGGGCTCGGTGTCTTTGGGATTGTAGCGGGCCATCGAAAAACCAGTGTCTTGATGTGCGAAAGCGCCCCGGAAGGCGCGTCCGCAGACTCTAAGCGGTTTCGCGGCCGGAGCGCGCAGAAAGTGCGGACTGAAGGGCCTTCATCGCGCTGGCGATGAAGGCCCTTCAGGGGCCTATTTGATGTTGGAAAGCCGAAGCTGACGCGCGCGGGTCAGGATGGCGTTCTCGATGTCGGTCGCGGTCTGGTCGGCCGTCGCGGTATCGGTCCAGGTGCCGCCGGCATTGACCTGCTTGAACACGTTGACGTTCAGGCCGTCGGCGCGCAGGCGGGTGTCGAGGATATAGACCGTCGCCTTGAAACGCTCGTCCGGCTTTTCCGGGTTCACGTACCAGTCGGTGACGATCACGCCGCCGTAAGGATCCGCCGAGGCCAGGGGCATGAAGGCCAGGGTGTCCAGGGTCGCGCGCCACAGATAGCCGTTGACGCCGATCGAGCCTTCGCTCGTGGGTGCCTTGGCTCCGCCGCCGAGGCCCAGGCCCTTGAAGGGCTGGAAACCACCCTCTTCCTGGGTGCTGAAAGTCTTGGGTCCCTTGGTGCTGCCGCAGGCTGACACGCCCAGAACCGACAGCGCCAGCACGCCAGCGGCGACGCCGCGCAACACCGACCCACGCTCAAACGCCATAGTACCTTGCTCCAATGTCTCGCCGGCGCGATCGCGCACCCTGGCGCGCCCCCGCAGCCGGGAGCCGGTCTATAGCATGGCCGCGCCGCCTCAAAACAGGAATCGCGTGACAGGTCGGCCACAGGCGCCGGTTGAATCGGGTAGCGGCCCCGCCGATGCGACCAATGGCCGGTTGACCGAGCACATTACAGGCCTTTAATCGACGGTAAGGGTGTTCGTTTCTAAATGGAGCGAACAGGGGTTTTTGGGAATAGGTCACGAGTAGCGATGGTCGCGACGCGTTTCATGATGGCAGCCGCCTCGGCACTGATCCTGACGGGATCGGCGACTATGGTGCACGCCCAGACCAAAACCCGTTCGGTGACCCCCGACTTTACGGTCAAGAACGACTTCACCAGCAATCCGCAGGGTATTCCGTTCGGCCCGCAATCAGCCAAGAAGACCCTGCAATGGGACGCTGACAAGGGTCGCTGGGGCCTGAAGCTGGATCTCGACCAGCCGGTCGGCCGCGACATGGAGCTGAAAGACGTCGAAGCCGGGGCCTATTACAAGGTCACCCCGTCGATCCGCGTCGGCGGTGCCGTGGCCCTCGGCGACAACAATCCGGCCCTGGCCGCCCGCAAGGCCGAGCCGCGCGAGCCCGCCCCCCGGGTGCGTCTGGAAACCGCCTTCAAGTTCTAGGCGTTTTGGCTCGCCAGCGCCTCGACGGCCGCCAGGCCGACGATTCCGGTTTTTTCCATACCGTCCACCGTGTCTGGCCGCAGTCCGCCCAGGGCATAGACCGGCTTGTCCGTCGCCCTGACCAGGGTCTCCAGACCGTCCAGCCCCAGCGGCGTACCGGCTGAGGGGCTGTTGCTGGCAAAGACCGGCGAAACCACCAGCGCATCAACCTCAGGAACCGACGCCGCCTCAACGGCTGCCCGGGTGTGGGCCGCCACGGTGATCAGGGCCTCCGGCCATGACCGGCGCAGGTTCATGGCTTCGCCCCGCAGGCGTTCGGGCAGGTGCACGCCGTCGGCCTGCAGGGTCCCGGCCAGGGCGATGTCGGCCCCGACCAGCAGGACCAGACCTCGCTCCCGGGTGATCGTCCGCAGCCTCTGGCCCTGTTCGGGCGCATCCGCCGCGCCGAAGGTGCGAAAGACCACGCCGGATCCGGCCGGCAGGCGCATCGCCACCGCTTCCGGATCGGCGACGCGGGCGGGATCGGTGAAGAAAAGCAGCGACGGCAGGACGATTCCACGCACCCTCCTTGGCGTGCACAGGGCCGCCGTCCTAGACAGGGCCTCCAGAGCCGCTCCAGCCGTCAAGAAACCCTCCGCATGTCAGACGCCCTCGCCCGGATCCGTACCCGCATTGACACTGCCACCGAGGCTGCGGGTCGCCCGGCCGGCTCGGTCACCCTGGTGGCGGTCTCCAAGACCCAGCCCTGGGACCATATCGCCCCGGTTCTGGCCGCTGGCCAGAGCGTGTTTGGCGAAAACCGTGTGCAGGAGGCGATGGAGCGCTGGACGCCGCACCGCACGGGCCTTGAGTTGCGCCTGATCGGCCCCCTGCAGACCAACAAGGCCCGCGAGGCCGTCGGCTTTTTCGATGTCATCGAAACCCTCGACCGCGAAAAGCTGGCCCGGGTGCTGGCTGACGAGATCCAGCGTCAGGGGCGGTCGATCGGCCTCTATGTGCAGGTCAATATCGGGGAAGAACCCCAGAAGGCCGGCATCGCCCCGGCCGATGCCGACGCCTTCATCGCCGCCTGTCGCGGCCCCTATGGCCTGCCGGTCGAGGGGCTGATGTGCATTCCGCCCGCTGAGGATGATCCCGCCCCCCATTTCGCCGCCCTGCGCGAGATCGCTGCCCGCAATGGCGTCGGGAAACTGTCCATGGGCATGAGCGACGATTTCGAGGTGGCCATCGCCCAGGGCGCGACCTCGGTGCGGGTCGGTTCGGCCATCTTCGGGGTGCGGGGCTAGGGGGCTCGGCGTTTCCGTTCCCCATGGGCAGAAATGGCGCTAGGCTTCGTGATCGCCGCCGGAATATCCCGTGATGACTGCCTTTCCCCAGGGAACCGTCCACGACGCAGGAAAAGACCTGCAGGCGGCGCTGCAAGCCGATCCGGGCGTCCTCGGGCTGTGGGAACGGCTGACGCCGCTCGGGCGCAACGAGTTCATCTGCTGGGTCGAGGACGCCAAGCAGGCCGCAACGCGGCAGCGCCGTATCCAGCGCACCCTCGAAGAACTGCAGGAGGGCAAGAAACGGCCCTGCTGCTGGGCAGGCTGCATCCACCGCACCGACAAGGCCCCTAGCCCCTGGCAGCAGGCGGTCCTGATCGACGGGAAGTTCGGGCGCGGGCGTTAGGCTGGGCGACTTGCCGGCTCATTTCTGCGCTGCCTTTTTTCCGTCATCCCGCGCTTCATGCGCGGGACCCATGGTTCTGCCTTCAAGTGAGAGGGTGGGTCCACGCCGCACCTGCGGCGGAGAAATGGGTCCCGCGCCTAAAGCGCGGGATGACGGGCTGAGGTTATCTTCCAGCGCCCACAAACCCTTCACCCACCGCCTCAGACCCCGATCCCCACCGCATCCCCCGGCCTGGCCACCGCCAGCAGCGCTTCCAGGTCCGCCCGCGCCCGAAC
>NZ_QAII01000014.1 GCF_003060965.1 Caulobacter sp. HMWF025
GCTGTTGCCCCTACCCCACCCCCTCGCTCACCGCATTGAGCCGGGCATAGACCCCGCCCCTGGCCTTCAGCTCGGCATGGCGGCCTTCCTCGACGACGCGCCCCTTCTGGAAGACCAGGATCCGGTCGGCGCCGCGCACGGTCGACAGCCGGTGGGCGATGACGATGGTGGTGCGGCCGGCCATCAGGGCCTCGGCGGCCAGCTGGACGTCGGCCTCGGTCTCGACATCCAGCGACGAGGTCGCCTCGTCCAGAACCAGGATCGGGGCGTCGGTCAGGAAGGCGCGGGCGATGGCCACGCGCTGGCGCTCGCCGCCCGACAGCTTGACGCCGCGCTCGCCGACCAGGGTGTCGTAGCCGTGCGGCAGTTTCAGGATGAAGTCGTGGGCGTGGGCGCGACGGGCCGCCTCCTCAATCTCTTCGCGGGTGGCGTCCGGCTTGCCGTAGGCGATGTTCTCCGACAGCGTGCGGTGGAACAGGGCCGGATCCTGCGGCACCACCGCGATGGCGCGGCGCAGGGAGCCTTGCGTGACCGCCGCCACGTCCTGGCCGTCGATGACGACCCGCCCGCCCTGCAGGTCGTGCAGGCGCTGGATCAGCTTGACGAAGGTCGACTTGCCCGAACCCGTCGGCCCGACCAGCGCCACCCGCTCGCCGGGCGCGATGGTCAGCGAGAAGCCGTCATAGAGCGGCGCACCGGCCGCCCTGTAGCGGAAGCTCACATCCTCGAAGGCGATGGCCCCGGGGCCGACCCGGAAGTCGGGCGCGCCCGGCGCATCGGCGATCTGGGGGGCCAGACGCTCCCAGGCGGCGACGTCCTCGGCATCGTCGAGGCCCTTCTGCAGCATGCGGATGTTTTCGCCCAGATTGCGCAGATAGCCGCTCATCAGCATGAAGGCGGTGATCGCAAAGGCCACGTCGCCGGGCGAGGCCGTGCCCTGGCTCCAGCCCCAGACCATCGAGCCGGTCAGGCCGGCCTGCAGCAGGACCAGCAGCAGGTTCTGGCCCAGCCACACGTCGGTGAAGCGGTTCCAGGTGACCATCACCGCCTCGCGCCACTGGGCGGTGACGGCGGCGATGCGGGCGGTCTCGCGGGCCTCGGCCCCGAAGCTCTTGACGGTCGGGTTGGAGGTCACGGCATCGGCCAGGGCCCCGCCGATCTTCGAATCCAGCGCATTGGAGCGCAGGTTGCTGGGCCGCACATAGCGCTCGGTGACGATCAGGTTGGCCCCCAGATAGGCCGCGACCACCACCAGCGAGACCACCCCGGCCAGGGGCTGGCGAAACAGCATCATGAACGACAGGCCCACCAGCACGATGATCCCCGGCCCCAGCCAGATGGTCACGGCGTCGGTGACGCTGTCATAGCCCCACATGGCCCGGGTCAGCTTGCGGACCGTGGCCCCGGCGAAGCTGTCGGCATGCCAGTCGGACGAGAAGGCCTGGACGCGGGCAAAGCCCTCGTTGGTCATCTCCTCCATGTTGCGGGCGGCCAGCGGGATCCAGAACCGGTGCGAGATGTTGCGCACCACCGCAAAGGCGAAATAGACGCCGACGAACATCCAGAGGGCCGACCAGGCCGACGGGTCGCCGCGTGGCTTCTCGACCACCGCATCGACCAGATGGCCAGAGGCGTAGGGCAGGGCCAGGTCGAAGGCCACCGCCAGCAGTGTCAGGGCGACGCCGAGGCCGAACAGCACCGGCCGCCGCTTCCAGAACCGCGCGACAAAGCCCAGCACCTGGCCGTTGGACAGCACCCGCTTGCGGCGGCCGCCTTCGTCTTCGTCATCGATCAGGTCGCTCATGATGCCGGGCTAGATAGGGGGTTCGGCCCGCCGAGACCAGTGACGGCAGGCTCGGCCGGGCGCAGCGGCTGGCTCACCCCCCGGATCAGGGCCTTCGCCTCTGCCTCGATCTCCGCCCTTTTCCGCCGGACAGGGATCAGGGGACACGGAACGCTCAGCACCTTCTGGCAGGGCGGCAGGGCCCGGGGTTCGTTCGAGCGCGCCGCCGTGGCCAGCAGCGAGACCATTCGCGGCCACAGTATGGCGGGCTTCAGGGGTTTCTCGATCACCATGTCGGCGCCGCAGCACGCCGCCCGTGTGATGTTCACCCGCGAGGTCTCGGCCGTCATGATTGCGAACGGGGTGCGCTGGAGGCGCGGCGAGGCGTGCCGGCGCACCCAGCGGGCCAGGGCAAAACCATCCTCGTGCGGCATGAGCAGGTCGGAGATGATCATGTCGACATTGTTCTGTTCGAGCAGAACCTGAGCCTGGGCCACCGACGCGCCGCCGAAAACCGATACCGCGCTCCAGCCGAACAGAACTTCACGCACCAGCCGGATCCACGCGGGGTTGTCGTCGACCACGAGGAAGCGCGACGATCGGACCAGGCCCTCAACGTCGCGCGACATGAACTCCCTTCATTCCGAACGAACCCGGAAAGTGACTGCCGCGTCATACTCGCCCTTAGGTCAGGATCCGGCACGAATAGTCAACCTAAGCACGCGGCTATATGCCTCATGCGGCACGAGGCCTAGCGGCCAGCCTTTCTGCGTCCGCCGCCGAACGGCCGCCAGCGCAGGAAGCCCTTGATGGCCGGACCGACAACCGGTGTGCGCAGCAGGGGCCGTACGGCGTGGGGCCGGGTCTTGAGGAAACAGACCACCGCCCCGATCCAGAAGACCGTGGTGGGCAGGCCGGGCGTGACGATTCCGACCGCGCCGACAGCGACCAGCGCCCCGCCCACCCCGTCAAACGCCCAGCGTTCCGCGCGGGTCAGGCGACGGCGGCGGGCTCTGCGATCGGGATCGACGCTCATGCGGAGAGCATCGCGCCTCTGGCGATTGCTGTCGAGCGCGGCCGCCGTCTCCGGCCCGCCGCCGCGTGACGTCTTTCCGGTTCGGCGGAAGCTCGCTAAGCCTTGGCCATGACGACCATCCTGCCCGATGCCGCGCCCAGCAACTGGGTCGACCGCCATGCGCCAGAGGGGCTGCGCCCGTGGCTGAAGCTGGGGCGGTTTGACCGGCCAGCGGGGATCTGGCTGCTGATGCTGCCGGGCTGGCAGGGCCTCGCCCTGGCCGCGTCGGAAAAGGGCCAGTGGCCCAATCCGCTGCTGCTGATCGCCTTCTTCCTCGGCGCGGCCCTGATGCGGGCCGCCGGCTGCGCGTTCAATGACATTGTCGACCGCGACTTCGACGCCCAGGTCAGCCGCACCGCCATGCGGCCGATCCCGGCGGGGCTAATCACGGTGAAGCAGGCCTGGGCCTTCGTGATCGGCTGCTGTGGGGTGAGCTTCCTGATCCTGATCTGTCTGGGCTGGATCGCCATCGGGCTGGGTGTGCTGTCGCTGGGCCTGGTCGCCGCCTATCCGTTCATGAAACGGATCACCTGGTGGCCGCAGGCCTGGCTGGGCCTGACCTTCAACTGGGGTGTCCCTCTGGGCTACGCCGCCGCCACCCATCACCTGTCGTGGTCGGCCGCCCTGCTCTACGCCTCGGGCATCTTCTGGACCCTGGGCTATGACACGATCTACGCCGTGCAGGATCTGGAAGACGACGCCCTGGCCGGGGTGAAGTCCTCGGCCCGCAAGCTGGGCGACCGGGCGCAGCTGGGCGTCGCGGCCTTCTATGCCGCCGCCTTCGTCCTGGCGGTGATCGCCGCCTGGGTCGGCAATCTGGGGGCCCTGTTCCTGCCACTGGCGGCCCTGTTCGCCGTGCATCTGTCGCGCCAGGCCGCCGCCCTGAAGCTGGACGATCCGGCCGGGGCGCTGAAGCTGTTCAAGTCCAATACCGTGGCCGGGCTGGTGCTGTTCCTGGCCCTGGTGGCGGGGCTGTGGAAGCCGGCGGGGTTCTGAGCCGTTAAAACTGTCATCCCGGCCAAGCGTGAAGCGCGCCGAGCCGGGACCGCCGGAAGCCCCGAGCCTGTTGCGGTCCCGGCTCTCCGCTCCGCTGCGGCCGGGATGACAGATTTAGCGAGATCGGGGACTCTCAGAAATGCGCTGACGCCGCGTCATCCTGTCAGGCCCGGGCCGACTGTGAGACGGTGTCGTCATGGCCGTCGCATCGCGCGTCAAACCGCTGGACCTGTTCACGCCCGAGGAATGGGCGAGGGTCTCGGCGCGCTCGTCCTGGCGAGGGATCGCCATGGTCGCCCACGCCTGGGGCGTGATCGTGCTGGCCGCGGCCCTGTTCGTCGCCTTCCCCAACCCGCTGACCTATCTGCTCGCCGTGATGCTGATCGGCGCCCGGCAACTGGGCCTGGCGATTCTGATGCACGAGGCGGCCCATGGCGGCCTGCATCCGAACCTGAAGGTCAATGACGGGCTGGGCGAATGGCTGTGCGCGGCCCCGACCGGCGCGTCGCTGAAGAGCTATCGGCCTTACCACCTGACCCATCACAAATATGCCCAGCAGGCCGAGGATCCGGACCTGATCCTCTCGGCCCCCTTCCCGACCACCCGGGCCTCCCTGTGGCGCAAGGTGATCCGCGACCTGACCGGCCAGACCTTTTTCAAGCAAAGGTTCGGTCCCCTGCTCGGCAGACTGAAGATGCGGTCACGCAGCCAGCCGGCCGGCACGGTATTCGGGACCGAGGCCGTACGCCAGGCGCCGTTCCTGCTGTGGAATCTGGGCCTGCTGGTCGCCCTGTCGGCGGTGGGCCTGTGGTGGGCGTGGTTCGCACTCTGGATCGTGCCGATGGCGACCTGGTTTCCGCTGGTCACCCGCCTGCGCAACATCGCCGAACATGCCCTGGTGGCAAAGGACGAGCCCGATCCCTTCCGCCACGCCCGCACCACCCGGGCCAGCCTGCTCGAACGGGCCCTGATCGCGCCCTACTATGTGAACTTCCACGCCGAGCATCACATGATGATGCATACGCCGTGCTGGAACCTGCCGCTGGCCCACCGCCTGCTGGCGCAGAAGGGCCTGACCGGGCGCATGCTGACCGCGCCGGGCTATTTAAGCGTCCTGAAGGAAGCCTCGGCGGCCAATTAGACCGCCGAGATATCAGTTATTTTGCAGCCTTAGCTTGGCTCTTGGCGTCTTCAATTTCTTGAGCGACCGGGCATTTTTTCTGGATCGCTGCCTGCTGAAGCGCGTCATATTCGCCCTTCAACCGACTCAACTCTTCCTTCTGGTCACCACCCACCATGAAAAACAGTGCCGGCCAGAACAGAACGAGACCGACACCCAGTGCCCAAGCATCGCTATTTGATTGTTTCTTCTGGGCGCCGGCAACCTCGCGCACTTTTGCAGAAACGCGCATCATCTCTTCGCGGATCTGACCGCAATCATATCCGCCATACTGTAGCGGAGAAATATAACTTGAAGATATCTTGTCCGGCGCCGTAGCACAGGCTGAAACAAGTGATGCACATATGAGTGCGACTAAAATTCTCTTCACGGACTACCCCCAAAAATTCTCATCTAACTCGAGTAACCTATACTCTCGCTATAGAGTTGCGAGAAGGCATCAAATCGCGCAATGGGGCGGCTTCTGATATGGAAATCGAGTGATCGACCAGACCCCTGAGGGCCGTCGCGCCTTCATTCTCGAAAACACCCGCCTGCAGCCGCCGCCCCATGCGCCGGAACTCGTCCTGCATCTGGCCGACGAGATCACCCCGATCTGGAAGCTGACCGAGGAGGCCCTCGAAGAGCTGGGCCTGCCGCCGCCGTTCTGGGCCTTCGTCTGGGCCGGCGGTCAGGCCCTGGCGCGCTACGTTCTCGACCACCCCGAGATCGTGGCGGGCAAGACCGTGGTCGATTTCGCCACCGGCTCGGGCATCGTCGCCATCGCCGCCATGCAGGCGGGGGCCGCGCGCGTCCTGGCCAACGACATCGACAGCTTCTGCCAGGCGGCGGTCGCGCTGAACGCCCGGGCCAATGGTGTGGTACTGGATTTCACCGACGCCAACCTGCTGAACGCCCCGCCGCCTGCGGCCGACGTGCTGCTGGCCGGCGACATCTGTTACGAAAAGCCGATGGCCGAGGCGGTGATGGCCTGGCTGCGACAGGGCCGGGCCGCCGGGGCCACGGTGCTGATCGGCGATCCCGGCCGGACCTATTTCCGCAAGGACGACCTGGTGAAACTGGCCGAGTACCAGGTGGAGACCACCCGCGAGCTGGAAGATTTCGCCGTCAAGCGGACCAGCGTCTGGACTCTGCCCTGATCGGCCCATAGAACGTTAGGGGAACAGAATTATGGAGGGGACCATGCGCGCAGACGGCAAGATCGACTATATCGAATGGCCTTCCAGCGACCTGCCGGGGACCAAGGCCTTCTATCAGGCGGCCTTCGGCTGGACCTTCGCGGACTACGGTCCGGACTATGTCGCCTTCCAGGACCAGGGCACGCACGGCGGGTTTTTCACCCCGGAGACGGCCCCTCCGCCCAAGCCCCTGGTGATCCTGTACGCCCATGACCTCGAAGCCATGGAGGCCCGGGTGGTCGCCGCCGGCGGGGTGATCAGCACGCCGATCTTCAGCTTTCCCGGCGGTCGCCGCTTCCACTTCATGGATCCGGGCGGCAACGAACTGGCGGTCTGGACCGAGACCCCCTGATCGCATCAAACCGTCACACGACGTCGCTAATGTCCGCGACCGGAGCAATTCGGGATGAGGTCATGGCCGACAGGGCGTGTGGGGACTGCGGGCTCTGCTGCAAGCTGATGGGCGTCGAGGCGATCGACAAGCGACCCCACAGCTGGTGTCCCCACTTCAGGAAGGCCCAGGGCTGCGCGATCTATACCGACCGTCCGAAGGCCTGCGCCGACTTCAGCTGCTACTGGCTTCAGGCCGAAGGCCTGGATGATCGCTGGCGGCCGGACCGGGCCCGTTTCGTGCTGCATCGCGAACATGGCGGCCAGACCCTGATCGTCGAGGTCGATCCGGCCTCGCCCCAGGCCTGGCGTCAGGAACCCTTCCACTCCACCTTCCGCGCCTGGGCCGCGCAAGGCGCGCCCAAGGGCCTGTCGCTCAATGTCCTGGTCGGACGCCGGGCCTTCGAAATCCTGCCCGATCGCGACGTCGATCTCGGCGAAGTGCGGGAGATGCCGGCATGACCACGACCCTGATCCCGCCCATACCCCAGACGGGCAAGGCCTGCGGCAGCTGCGGCATGTGCTGCAAGGTCCTGCACATCAGCGAGCTGAACAAGGAAGCCGGCGTCTGGTGCGGCCACTTCCGCAAGGGTGGCGGCTGCGGCAACTACCAAGACCGGCCGCCGGCCTGCCGGGGCTTTACCTGCTTGTGGCTGGACTCCGAAAAGCTGGACGACCGCTGGCGTCCCGACCGGGCCGGCTTCCTGATGTATCCCGACAAGGACGGCAAGCGCCTGAACGTCGTGGTCGACAGCAGCAAGCCGACCTCCTGGAAGCGCGAGCCCTACTATTCGCGGCTCAAGGCCATGTCCCAGCGCTCCTATGACGGCTTTGAGCTGATGGTCTGCATCGGCGACCGCCGCATCGTGATGTTCCCGGGCGAGGACATCGACCTCGGCGTCCTGCATCCCGACCACAAGGTGGTCAGCGGTTATGTCGAGCGCGACGGCCTGCAGGTGCCCTTTGCCATGGTGCTGAGCGACGCCGACCCGGTCAGAACCGGGGATGAAAGTCCCGCGGAGCCCAGCCAAAATCCCTGACCGCGTCGGCGCTGTCGAAGGTCAGGTCCCGGCTCATCCGCGTGCCCATGGCGGCCGTCGCGCCAGGCAGGAAGGGTGAGGCCAGTCTGAGCGCCAGACCGAAGAGCGGAGCCGGCAGGGAAAGGATCATCGGGCGACGCCCCAGGCCGGCAAAGATCCGCGCGGCCATGTCGCGATAGGACAGGGTCTCGCCGCCGACCAGATTATAGCTGCGATCCCGGGCCGAGGCGGCGGCGGCCGCGCTCAGGGCCCCCAGCGCCAGGTCCTGGGCGTGCACCGGCTGGCGCAGACCGCTGCCGTCACCCGCCAGCGGCAGGACCCCGAACCGGCGGATCAGACCGGCCAGCCGGCTGACATTGCCGTCGCGACCCTCGTCATAGATCAGGGTCGGACGAAGGATCGTCCAGGCCACGCCCTCGGCGGTGCAGAAGGCTTCGACGGCCTGCTCGGCCCCGGCCAGGCGGGCGGCCACGTCCCGCTCGGCTGCCACTTCGGAATCCTGCTTGGTAAAGCGGCTGGTCGAGGAAAATGCCACGAGCCGCTTCAGGCCCCTCGCCTTGAGGGCGGGCAGGACGGCCGGCAGGAGCCAGACCGGCGACAGGGCAAACACCGTCTCGGCCGACGGAAGTCGCTCCGCCAGGTCCGGGGCGGCCAGATCGAGGTTGACCCAGCCCGGCTCGCCCTGCGGGGGCGTCCGGCTGACGGCCACGGAATCGAGACCGGCGTCCCGGAGCTCTGTCAGCAGCCATCGGCCGATCAGGCTGGTCGCACCCAGCACCAGGATCGGCCCCTTCAGGGAGTTGTCCGTCGCCATGCCGAACCTATAGTCGCTTCGCGGCTGGAGCACACAGGCTGATGACCCGATGGCCCTGAGATATGAGGACGTGCAGCGCTTTGCCCTCGCCCTGCCGGGGGTTGCGGAAGGCTTCAGCTATGGCCGCCCCTGCCTCAAGGCCCATGGCAAGTTCCTGACCCGGCTGATGGAAGACGGGGACAGCCTGGTCTGTCCCGGCGTGTCGTTTGACGAACGCGAGCTGCTGATCGAAGCTGAGCCGGAGGCCTTTTATGTCACGGACCACTTTCGAAGCTATCCCTACGTCCTGATCCGGCTGTCCTCGGTTTCGCCGGGCACGGTGGAAAATCTGCTCGAACGGCACTGGCGGGCGTCGGCCCCGAAATCCGTTCTGAAATCCCTGAACCCGCCGCCCCACACCTCCAAGGAAAGCGAATGAAAGCCTGGCGCATCCTGATCGCCGCCATCGCCGTCACCGGCCCGCTGCTGCAGTACGGCCTGATGCTGGAGGGCGAGACCCTGACCTCGGGTATCGCCAAGTCGGTGGAGTTCTTCAGCTACTTCACCATCATCAGCAACCTGCTGGCCGCCGTGGTGCTGACTGCGCCGCTGGTCGCGCCGCGCTCGGCGCTCGCGCTCTGGTGCGAGCAGACCCCGCCCCGGGTCGCGACGGCCGTCTATCTGGCCATCACGGCCGGCATCTATCACACCCTGCTGGCCAGCCAGTGGGACCCGCAGGGCTGGCGGCTGGTCTCCGACACCCTCCTGCACACCGTCACGCCGGCCCTGTTCCTGCTGGACTGGCTGGCCCGGGGGGGTGTGGGCCCCGTGGTCTGGCGCGCTGTCCCGAAGGTGCTGATCCTGCCGACGGCCTATGGCGTCTGGACCCTGCTGCACGGCGCGCTGTCGGGCTTCTATCCGTATCCGTTCATGAACGTGGCCAAGCGCGGCTATCCGGCCGTGCTCGTCACCATGGTGGTCATGGCGATCGGCTTCCTGGTCGTCGCCGCCGTCTTTACCGCCCTGCACCAGACCAGGGCCAGGGTCGCCCAAAGGTCCCGGGAGCCTTTGTCGGCCTGATGCATTAGAGCTCGCTGCCTGTCCCGGAGAGTCGCATGTCAAAGCTGGTCCCTGCCGTCCGCTCGGGCGATGTCCTGATCCCCGCCCTGGGGTTCGGAACCTGGCAGCTTGAGAACGGCACCGCGCGGCCCCTGGTGGAACAGGCCCTTGCGGCCGGCTATCGCCATATCGATACGGCGCAGATCTATCGTAACGAACGGGATGTCGGGGCCGCCATCGCCGCCAGCGGTATCAAGCGCGACGAGATCTTCCTGACCACCAAGGTCTGGGTCGACCATTTCGCGGACGGCGACCTGCAGCGCTCGGCCGAACGGAGCCTGGAGAAGCTGGGGGTCGACCATGTGGACCTGCTGCTGCTGCACTGGCCCAAGCCGGCCGTGCCGCTCGCCGAGACGCTTGCGGCCCTGAATGAGGTTCGCGACCGCGGCCTGACCCGGGCCATCGGGCTCTCGAACTTCCCGTCGGCAGTCATGGCGGCCGCCCAGGCGGTTTCGAAAGCGCCCCTGGCCACCAACCAGATCGAGTACCATCCCTATCTGTCCCAGAAGACGCTGATCGCCGCGGCCGCGGCCACTGAGGCCGGAACCTCGATCACGGCCTGGTCGCCGCTGGCCCAGGGCAAGGTGGCGCAGGACCCGGTCCTGATCCGCATCGGCGAAGCGCATGGCAAGACGCCGGGGCAGGTGACCCTGCGCTGGCTGATCCAGCAGGGCGTCATCGCCATCCCGAGGACCCGCACCCCGGCCCGCATCGTCGAGAACTTCGACATTCTCGACTTCGACCTGTCCGAAGCCGAGATGGCCGCGATCTTTGCCCTGGCCCGCCCCGACGGCCGGATCGGAAACTGGCTGGACGACGCCTTCCAGTGGGATGCCGACTGAGGCTCTAGTCCCGCAGAACCTCGTCGACCCAGGCCGGCACCGTCTGACTGGCCGGGCCATAGCGGCGCTGGTCAAAGGCGCGCGCGCCGTCCGACGGCTCCAGATTGATCTCCAGCGTGGGAATGCCGAGCTGCCGGGCCTCGGAGACAAAGCCTGCGGCCGGATAGACCGAACCCGAGGTGCCGATCGCCACGAACAGATCGGCCGTATCGAGGGCATCGCCGATCTGGTCCATGAACAGCGGTACCTCGCCGAACCAGACGACGTGAGGCCGCGCCGTGCCCCCGTGTCCGCAGGCCGGGCACAGGCTGTCCGCCACAAGCGGCGAGGTGTCTGACCAGGTGGCGGAGCAGGCGTGGCAACGGGTAACCGCCAGCTCGCCATGCATGTGGACGACGCTCTGCGAGCCGGCCCGCTCGTGCAGATCATCGACATTCTGGGTGCAGAGGAACAGCGCGTCCCCGCGCCCGGCCAGTCCGGCCTCGAGCCTGGCCAGGGCCCGATGGGCGGGGTTGGGGTCGGCCCCGGCCAGATTGGCCCGCCGGGCCGAGTAGAAGGCCCGAACCGTGTCCGGGTCCCGGGCATAGCCCTCGGGGGTGGCCACGGCCGACATGTCGTAGCGAGCCCACAGGCCTTCCGGGTCGCGAAACGTCCCCAGCCCGCTCTCCGCAGAAACGCCGGCTCCGGTCAGCACGAAGATCTTCATCAGCACCTCCGAACCTGACGCGCGCGTCACTTTTAATTTGACCCGCCGAAGCGATTGAGTTGACAGTGTTTAGATTGCCAGAGGGCCGCGCGAGACGGAACCCGGCAGGGGCCTGCAAGAGGAAACGCCATGACGGACAGGAACATCACCAAAGACGCCATGTACGATGCGGTGGCGCCGGACGACTTCGAGTCGATGCTCGAACTGGACCGCTACAACAACCGCTCCACGGCCTTCGACAAGATCATCTCGGCCACCCACGACCATTTCTGGGATCCGCTGGACAAGACCTATATCGACTTCGACGAGCCGTTCGACATGGAGAACCAGGCCCTGGTTCCCGAGGAAATGGTCATCGCGCTGTCGACCGACTACGTGTCGAACCACCTGTCCGATCCCAAGCAGCGGATCCGGTTCATCAACCAGTCGGTGCTGCGCAACTTTTCCTCGATCCTGCACGGCGAGCAGGGCGCGCTGAACCTCTCGGCCAGCCTCTGCCATGTGCTGAAGGACCAGGGGGCCCAGGAATATGCGGCCAACCAGACCCGGGAAGAAGCCCGCCACGTCACGGCCTTCGCCAAGTACATCAAGGCCCGCTGGGGCCGGCCGGTCGAGTGCGGCCCGGCCCTGAAGACCCTGCTGGTCGAGATCATCGGCGCGCCCGAGGTCTACAAGAAGATCATTGGCATGCAGATGCTGGTCGAAGGCCTCGCCATGGGGGCCTTTGCGACCTTCTACACCCACATCAAGGATCCGGTGGGCAAGAAGATGCTGCAGCTGGTGATGACCGACGAGGCCTTCCACCACAAGTTCGGCAAGATCTGGGCTGACCGCACGGTGCCCAAGCTCAGCCCCGAAGAGCACGCCATCATCGAGGACTGGGCCGCGCACTGCTTCCAGACCCTGTTGTTCAACCTCGTCTCGCCGCACCAGCAGCTCGACCTCTATGCCGAGTTCGGCCTGGATCCTAACAAGGTGGTCGAGGAGTACGGGAAGATCATGACCGACGACGTCCGTCGGGAAAACATGAAGGAGCAGACCAACATCTTCCGGGTGCTGGTCAAGACCCTGCTCAATGCCGGCATCATCACCGACCGCACCAAGGCCTTCTACGCCATGTATGTCGATATCGACGAGCTGCGCGGCGAAGGGGAGCGGATGGTCGGCGACGACATCGCCGAAGAGGGCATCCGTCACCTGCAGGCCATCAACTTCAAGGACCGTCCCTATAGCGGCGTCAGCATCGCCGCCGAATAGGCCCCGGTCACCGCCGGACCTGCGGGCGCCTCGCCGGAACTGCGGCGGGGCGCGTTGCGTTTCGGTCACGGCGTCCTCATCTGCGGGGTGGCCCGGGCCCTCGCCGGTCCGCCCTGCCCCAAGTCCCGGAGTCGCCATGCGCGCCGCCCTGATCGCCCTGCCCCTGATCCTGTCCCTCGCCGCCTGCGCCGGCGGTCCGGTCGGCAATCCCCGGCCTCCGCAACCGGCCAAGGCCGTCGAGCTCGATCGCTATCTGGGCAAGTGGTACGAGGTCGCCCGTTACGACATGAAGTTCCAGAAGGGCTGCGAAGCCGTAACGGCCGACTATTCGAAGCGCCCCGACGGCATGATCCGGGTCTTGAACACCTGCCGCGACGGCGCGGTCGACGGGCCGGTGAGGACCGCCGAAGGCAAGGCCCGGGTCGTCGACCCCACCACCAATGCCAAGCTGAAGGTCTCGTTCTTCGGTCCGTTCTGGGGCGACTACTGGGTCATGGACCATGCCGACGACTACAGCTGGAGCATCGTCGGCGAGGGTTCGGGCCAGTATCTCTGGCTGCTGAGCCGCAAGCCGCCGACGGACCAGGACCGCCAGGCCCTGACCGCCCGGGCCAGGGCGCTGGGCTATGATGTGACGATGCTGCGGCCGACGAAGCAGCCTGCGCCCTAAGGCTTGAAATCCGAACAAACCTAGAACAGGATCGCGGCATGGATGTCGTGATCGACCTTCGGCCTTCGCGGCCTGAAACGACGGACGCCGTGACGCGTGGCGCGGCGCGGCTGCTGGTCGGCCTGGGCTATGCGCCCCTGGCCGAGGTGACCCTGCCCAATGGCCGCCGGGCCGACCTGATGGCCCTGGGGCCCAAGGGCGACATCCTGATCGTCGAGGTCAAGTCGGGGGTCGAGGACTTCCGGATCGACCGGAAGTGGCCGGACTACGCCCCCTATTGCGACGCCTTCTATTTCGCCGTCGCCCCACAGTTTCCGGACGGGATTCTGCCCGACGATCCGGGCCTTCTGGTCGCTGACGGTTTCGGCGGGGCCGTGGTGCGCGAGGCCCCGGTTACGCCGCTGGCCCCGGCCCGGCGCAAGGCCCTGACCCTGGCCTTCGCACGGCTGGCGGCGATGCGTCAGGCCGGCGTTCCCGCAGAGAGACTCTAGAAAAGAGACTCTAGTAGACGAGGCCCAGGCTGCTGACGGCCGCCGCGGCAATGACGAAGATCGCAATGGCGATCAGTTCGTACAGCTTGAAGAAGGGCTGGCCTGGCGAGCGCATCGTGTTTTGATCCCGTTCCGAAATGAACCACTGACACACCGACTGTCGCAAACCTGATGCCAGTGCCAACCGGGATCGCGGCGGGGCACCGGGCCGTAGATCTGGGCTCGAGGCGATCGGAGTGTCACCTTGTGGCCGGGCGTCATGAGGATGTGAGCCCGGACCGGCAGACGCTTTTCAGATAGCCGCAGTGTGCGACAGAACTGTGCGGTGAGGTCGCCGGCCGCCCAGATTGCGACCAATAGGCCATGCCGCTCGGGGCAGGGGCGCACGGGAAGGCGGACCCCGCCCTCCCCGATCTGGCCAAGCCAGACTTGCCTGCACGAAGGGGCCGCCCTACCGTGACCTCAAACAACTGTTTGAGGCAACCCATGGCGATCGAAGCGGTGATCTGGGACTTTGGTGGCGTTTTCACCACCTCGCCCTTCGAGGCCTTCCGGCGTTACGAGACCGAGCGCGGCCTGCCGGTCGACTTCATTCGTACGGTCAATTCCACCGATCCCGACACCAATGCCTGGGCGCGGTTCGAACGGGCCGAAATCGACGCGGCGGGCTTTGATACCCTGTTCCTCGAGGAGGCGACGCGGCTTGGCCATGCCGTGCGCGGGGCCGAGGTCCTGCCCCTGCTGTATGGCGATCTGCGGCCGAAGGTTCTGGACGCCCTGAAGACCTGCAAGGCCGCCGGCTTCAAGGTCGGCTGCATTACCAACAATGTGCCGACCGGGCACGGCCCCGGCATGGCCCAGAGCGCCGACAAGGCCGCGGCTGTCGGGGAGATCATGAGCCTGTTCGACGCCCTGATCGAAAGCTCCAAGGCCGGGGTCCGCAAGCCGGACCCCCGCATCTACCAGATGATGTGTGAGCTGCTCGAGGTGGCACCCGAGGCCTGCGTCTATCTCGATGACCTGGGGATCAACTGCAAGCCGGCGGCAGCGCTGGGCATGACCGCGATCAAGGTCTCGACCCAGGACCAGGCCCTGGCAGAGCTTGCAGTCGTGACCGGATTGGCGTTCTGAAGGAGAGCTCGCGTCCAAAGGAGTCGCTCATGTCCCGCCCCGCCAAAATCAGCGTCGCCGCCGCCCTGGCGCAGCTGCCCGACTGGTCTGCGGCCCCGGACAAGGAGGCCATTGTCCGGACCTTCCGGTTCGCCGACTTCAACGCCGCTTTCGGCTTCATGACCCGCGTCGCGATCATGGCCGACAAGCTCGACCACCATCCCGAATGGTTCAATGTCTACAACCGCGTCGAGGTGCTGCTGACCACCCATGACGCCGACGGGGTGACCGAGCTGGACGTCACCCTGGCGACGTTCATGGACGGGGCGGCGGGGTAGGCGGCTCCAGCCCACTGAAACCAGAACGCCTGTCATCCCGGGCTGCGCAGCAGACCCGGGAAGACAAGCTTAGTGGGACGAGGGCTCACAGATCTGCCCCCCACCGTTTCCCCCTTCCGCCCCGGCGCCTTCCGGTTCAAACTAATGTTTGAAACATTCGGGAGGACGCCAAATGGCGCAGAACACGGGCCGGGTCGCCGGCAAGAAGGCTTTCATCACCGGTGGAGCCCAGGGTCTGGGCGCGGCGGCCGGCCGGATGCTGGCCAGCCAGGGGGCCAAGGTCAGCCTGGCCGACATCAACCTGGCCGGGGCCCAGGCCGTGGCCGACGAGATCAACGCGGCTCACGGGACCGGCACCGCCTTCGCCTTCGAACTGGACGTCACCCAGGAAGACGAATGGATCGCGGTGCTTGAGAAGGCCACCGAGGCCATGGGCGGCCTGTCGGTGCTGGTCAACAATGCCGGCATCGGCGGCGACGGCCCGATCGAGAGCCTGGATTTCGGCCTCTGGAAGAAGGTGATGTCGGTCAATGTCGACTCGGTCTTCCTCGGCGCCAAACACGCCCTGACCCACATGCGGGCGCATCAGCCGGGCTCGATCATCAATCTCTCATCGATCGCCGGCCTGATCGCCAACGGCAACTCGCCCGCCTACAACGCCTCCAAGGCGGCGGTCTGGCTGCTGTCCAAGAACATCGCCCTCTACTGCGCCAAGATGAAGCTGGATATCCGCTCCAACTCCATCCACCCGACCTTCATCGACACCCCGATCCTCGACGGGTTCTCGGCCCGGTTCGGCAAGGAAGAGGCCCACGCCAAGCTGGCGCGTCAGGTGCCGCTGGGCCGGATCGGCGAGCCCAACGACATCGCCAATGCCGTGCTCTATCTGGCCAGCGACGAGAGCCGGTTCATGACCGGCTCGGAGATCAAGGTCGACGGCGGCATCTCGGCGATGTGATGGCGAAGAGCCTTCTCCCCTTGCGGGAGAAGGTGTCGCCGCAGGCGACGGATGAGGGGTTGTAGACCGCAAAACGCCGCGACAGGCCTTTCGGCCGTCGCGGCGTTCCTGTTTGTGCGACCCCTCACCCGGCCCTGCGGGCCACCCTCTCCCGCAAGGGGAGAGGGACAGGTCTACCGCGGGGCCCGTTTCGCCAGGATCCGCTGCAGGGTCCGCCGGTGCATGTTCAGACGGCGGGCGGTTTCCGAAACATTGTGGCCGCACATCTCATAGACCCGCTGGATATGTTCCCAGCGAACCCGGTCGGCGCTCATCGGATTTTCGGGCGGCGCGGGCGCGGCGTCCTTGGCGGCGAGCAGGGCCCGCGCCACCTCGTCGGCATCGGCCGGCTTGGAGAGATAGTCGACCACCCCGGCCTTCACCGCCGCGACCGCCGTGGCGATATTGCCGTAGCCGGTCAGCATGATGATCTTGGCGTCCGGACGCGCCTCGCGCACCGCCTCGACGACCTTGAGCCCGGTGCCGTCCTCGAGGCGCATGTCGAGGACCGCGTGGGCCGGAGCCTCGGTTCGCAGCAGAGCGAGGGCTTCGGCCACAGACGCTGCCAGTGAAACGACGAAGCCCCGTTGTTCGAGGGCCCGGCCCAGGCGGGTTCGCAGCGGCGCGTCGTCGTCCAGCAGCAGCAGGGTCTTGTCGGGCAGGGCCGCGACCAACTCACCGATATCGGCCATTCGTTCAGCGCCTCCCCGCGCTTTTACTCAACCGCGTGTCGTTACCTGACATCATGTCGCTCTTCCGAGCCCGGTATCAAGCCCCTGTATAGCCCGGGGCCTCCAGGGCAGATCTCGGCCAGCGCGCCGCCACCACAGCGCCGCCTCGCCGGCCGTTCCGGAAATCGACAGTGGCCCCGGTTCGTTCCAGCAGGGTCTTGGCGATGAAGAAGCCGAGCCCCATGCCGATATGGCCGGTGCGAGACCCCTCGGCCCCCGGCCGTGTCGTCACATAGGGCTCACCGAGCTTGGCCAGGACTTCCGGCGCGAAGCCGGGGCCGTCGTCCCGGACCTCAATGACCACCGACCTCTGATCGAAGCGGGCAATGACCAGGACTTCAGCCCGGGCAAAGTCGACGGCGTTCTCGACGATCGAGGTCATGGCATGGATGACTTCCGGCCGCCGCCAGATGTCCGGAGCCGTCTCGCCGGCCGGGCCGTTGACCACGGCCTCGACCCGCACGCCGTGGACGAGGTGGGGCTCGATGACGTCCTGGACCAGTTGAACCAGGCTCATCCGCTCGTGCACGGCGTCGGTGGCCTCGGGCATTTCCGTCAGGCGCTGCAGGATCTCGCGGCAGCGCGCGGCCTGGCCGATCATCAGCTCGGCATCTTCCCGGGTCTGGTCATCCGGGGCATTGCGCGCCATCTCACGCGCCACCACCGAGATGGTGGCCAGCGGCGTGCCCAGCTCGTGGGCCGCTGCGGCGGCCAGGGCCCCGAGAGCGGACAGCCGCTGCTCGCGGGCCAGGACCGTTTCGGTGACGTTCAGGGCCAGCTCCATGCGGGCGGACTCACTGGCCGCCTGCCAGGCATAGGCCCCGGTGATGATGATGCCGAGGACGCGGGCCAGCACCATGACCGCCAGCACCTGGAGTGATGGTTCCGGGACAGCCGGCGCCCCCATCAGGGTCGGAACCGGCATGTGGAAAAAGGCCAGCAGAATGGTGCAGGCTATGGCCAGCAGGCCCAGACCCAGGGCGTAGCGCGCCGGAAGCGTCGCCGACGCCAGGGTCACCGGGGCGATGAGCAGCAGGCAAAAGCCGTTCAGGGCCCCGCCCGTCAGGTACAACAGACCCGACAGTTGCAGGATATCAAAGGCGATCTGGGCCGTCGCCTCGCCCTCGCGCGCCAGCCTCTGGCCGGTCGAGGCCAGGCCGAGCAGGACATTGAACCAGGCCGAGAGGGCGATCAGGGCGAAGCAGGCGCCGAATGGAATCTGCAGCTTCAGGACCAGGCCGCCAAACAGGACGGCCAGGGTCTGTCCGGCGATGGCCAGCCATCTCTGGGTCAGCAAGGACCGAACGCGCAGGCGACCACGACGCAGGCCCGGTGCCGCCCAGGACCATCCATCATCTTGCGCCGCACCAGCGCCCGGACTATCGAGCCCATTCGAACGCTGGTCGTTGGGCGCTCTGTCGAACGAAACGTCAGCCATGTCGCAGGATTGTCCAGATTATCGCGTCTGGCGAGAGCCAAAGGTAAATAGCCCATGCCGCGTCACCGTCTCGTCCTGGTCCTGGCCTGCCTCGGCGGTGCGATCCTGCTGGCCGGCCTGGCCTGGCGCGCCGGCGTGTTCACGCCCGCACCGCCCGCCGCCGCCGTCGGCGGCCCGTTCACGCTGGTGGATCAGAACGGCCGGCCCACGACGGAAAAGGCCCTGAAGGGCAAGTGGAGTCTGGTGTTTTTCGGCTTTACCTATTGTCCCGATGTCTGCCCCGGTACGCTGCAGGCCCTGGCGGCGGCCAGCGACAGGCTCGGGCCCAAGGCCAAGGATCTGCAGATCGTCTTCATTTCCGTCGATCCGGAGCGCGACGATGTGAAGCAGATGAACGCCTACCTCTCGGCCGACTATGTGCCCCGCTCGACGATCGGCCTGACCGGCACGCCCGAGCAGGTCGCCGCCGCCGCAAAGGCCTACCGGGTCTATTACGCCAAGGCCGGCGAAGGCCCAGGCTACACGATTGACCACTCGACGGTGACCTATCTGATGGATCCGAAAGGGCGCTTCCATGCGGCGATCCCCTACGGCCTGTCGCCCGAGGATGTGGCCCGCCGGGTCAATGACGCCATGAGCGGGCGCTGATCACGAGACCGCTACCGCGACCTCAGGTTCGGGGTGGACTTTCTTAGGTTTCGTTATGCTATGCTGCGGCGCAACATATTGGATGCGCCATGCTCTACGCCCTTCATGAAGCGGCCTATTACGCCTCCTCGCCGATGCGGATGGCCGCCCGCGCCGCCCGGGACTTCTGGGGATCGCCCCTCAACCCGGCGGCCAACAGCGATCTTGCTCGCCGCATGCACGCCGGTGCCGACCTGTTTTCGAATGTCACCCGGCGGTACGGCAAGCCCGCCTGGAACATCGATACGGTCAAGGTCGGCCAGGTCGATGTCCGGGTCCGCCCGACCGTCGTCTGGGAAAGCCCCTGGGCCCGCCTGATCCAGTTCGACCGCGACATGGCCGACATGCGCCGGGCCGGCAAGTTCTCGCTGGATCCCGCCGTCCTGATCGTCGCGCCCCTATCCGGCCACTACGCGACCCTGTTGCGGGGGACGGTCGAGGCCTTCCTGCCCGACCATGCCGTCTTCATCGTCGACTGGGTCAATGCCCGCGAAGTCTCGATGCTGGAGGGCCGGTTCGACTTCCACGACTATATCGACCACGTCATCCAGATGCTGGCCGTGCTCGGCCCGAGGCCCAATGTCGTCGCCGTCTGCCAGCCCGGACCGCCGGTCCTGGCCGCTGCGGCCCTGATGGCCGAGGACAACCATCCCTCGCGCCCTGCCAGCATGACCTTCATGGGCTCGCCGATCGACGCGCGCCTGTCGCCGACCGTGACCAACAATCTGGCCGAGGAAAAACCCTTCGCCTGGTTCCAGTCGAACATGATCTACACCGTGCCGCCGCCCTATGTCGGCGTCGGCCGGCGCGTCTATCCGGGCTTTGTCCAGCTGGCCAGCTTCATGAGCATGAACAAGGCCAAGCACCAGGAAGCCCACCGCCGCTACTTCCAGGACCTGGTCAAGGGCGACGGCGACAGCGCCGACAAGCACCTGGAGTTCTACGACGAGTACTTGTCGGTTCTGGACCTGACCGAAGAGTTCTATCTTCAGACCATCGACATCGTCTTCCAGCAGCACCTCCTGCCGAAGGGCGAGCTGACCCACCGGGGACGCGCCGTCCGGCCCGACCTGATCACCGACATCGGCCTGATGACGGTCGAGGGCGAGAAGGACGACATCTCCGGGATCGGCCAGACCCAGGCCGCCCACGGCCTGTGCTCAAGCCTGCCGCCCGAGCTGAAAACGGACTATGTGCAGCCGGGCGTCGGCCACTATGGCGTCTTCAACGGCCGCCGGTTCCGCGAGGAGATCTATCCCCGGGTCCGGTCCTTCATCCGCAAGAGCGACCCCAACTTCGCCGACGAGGCCTGAGCGGGCGGCCCGGCGGTCCGATGACCTTGCATCGCGGGGCTTCAGACGCGATGTAGGGTCCATGGCCCTGCTTCGCGCCCAACGCTTTTCCGACGGCGACCGGCTGGATGTGGCCGGCTGTCCCGTGCGGCTGAAGGTCGACGGCCGGGCCCGGCGGATCTCGCTGCGGGTCGACCGGGCGAAGTCCGAGGTCGTGGCCCTGGCCCCGAGCCCGCGCCGGCTGGGCGAGGCCGTGGCCTTCGCCCAGGAGAAGTCGGCCTGGATCGCGGGGCAACTGGCCGCCCTGCCCGGCCGCGTCAGCCTGGCCCCCGGCGGCATCCTGCGGCTCAACGGCAAACCCTACCGGCTGGAGGCCGCCCCCGGCCGGCCGCGCATGACGGAAGAGGCCCTGATCGCCCCGGACGATGCCAACTGGGGTCTGAAGATCCTGCGGCTGGCCAAGCGCGAGGCCATCGCCGTCCTGACCGAACGCACCGCCGTCCATGCCGCAGCCCTCGGCCGGCCCATGCCCAGTGTGGCCGTGGCCGATCCGAAGGCGCGCTGGGGCTCTTGCCGCCCCGCCCGGCCCGGCGCGCCGGCGGCGATCCGCTACAGCTGGCGGCTGATCCTGGCCCCGGCGGCGGTGGCCGACTATGTCGCCGCCCATGAATGCGCCCATCTGATCGAGGCCAATCACGGACCGCGCTTCTGGGCCCTGTGCGAGCAGTTGATCGGTGATCCGGCCCCGCACCGCCGCTGGCTTCGGGCCCATGCGGCCGAGCTCCACGCGATCGGGGCCTGAGCCGGCTCAGGTCGTCGGGGTAAACAGTTTAAGGCCCAGGATCCCGGCGACGATCAGGGTCAGACAGGCCAGACGGGCCGCCGTCGCCGGCTCCTTGAAGACCACAATGCCGACGATGGCCGTTCCGACCGCCCCGATGCCGGTCCAGACGGCATAGGCCGTGCCCAGCGGCAGGGTCTTCACCGCCCAGCCCAGCAGGCCCATCGACAGGACCAGACTGACAGCGGTCAGCACGGTCGGCAGGGGCCGGGTGAAACCTTCGGTGAACTTCAGGCCGACGGCCCAGCCGATCTCGAACAGACCGGCGACGAAGAGAATGATCCAGGCCATCAGCCCTGCCTTCCGTCCATGGGCGGGGCCTGCCCCGCAAAACGAAAAGGCGCGGGGTCGCCCCCGCGCCTTCTGTTGTCAGTCTAGTCCCGATGCCGGGAGAAAAATCTAGTTGCTGGTGGTGCTGTAGAGGACCTGGGCGCGCTCGAAGTTCTTGCCGACCGAGGTCTCGTCCAGCTTCTTCAGGCGCATATAGACCAGACCGGCATGGCCACCGGCCCAGTTGTCGTCCCACGAGACGGTGAAGCGGCGGAAGTCGCTGCCGACCGTCTGGTCGTTGCGGATCAGGCGCAGCTGCGGGCTGTTTTCCCAGGTTCCCCAGTCGTGCAGGGCGTTGGCCAGGGCCTGGGCCTGGGCGTCGCCCTGGGCATATTCGATGGTGATCGTGCAGACGTTCTTGTTCGAGCCGGGATTGTCCAGATAGAGCTGGTAGGGCTTACCCAGATCCAGGAACCACTGTTCCTTCTTCTTCTTCAGGCCGGCCGCCTTGACCAGGGCCTGGAAATCGCCGCCGACGACGGCGGGCTTGCAGACGGTGTCGAGGATGCCGAGCAGCTTCATGGCGACCGGGTCGGTCGTGGGGGGCGGACGGGTCGGCTCGACATAGGCCGGAGGCGCTTCGGCGGCCGGTGCCGCAGGCGCGGCCTGGGCAGCCGGATCCGTGGCCGGCGCGGCCGGATCAGCAGCCGGAGCCGGGGCCGGCGTCTGGGCCGGGGCAGCAGCCGGAACGGCGGCAGGAGCCGGAGCGGTTTGCTCCTGGGCGACGGCGGCGGTCGAAACCGCGCCGAGAGCGATCAGGCTGGCGAGCGCAAGGCGCATGGTCGAGTTATCCCCACTAGGCAAGAGATCGGCATTAAAACCGACAGACGGTCCCTCGCAACCCTTCTGGCGACGGAATGCGACATAGATGAGGCCACAAGTGTAATTTTTTTCGAAACAGACCGGCGAATGCCCGCTTCGCCTACGAAAACGCCTCCGACCTTTAGGATCGGAGGCGTTTTGAAGTGTCCGCTGTCGCGCGCCGTCAGGCCGCTTCGACTGCGTGTTCGGCCAGGATCGTCAGGCCGTCGGGGCCGACATCGGCGAAACCACCCTGGATGTCGAACAGCCTGGTGGTCGCGCCGTCCTTCACGGTGACGCGGCCTTCGCGCAGCGTCGTCATGAACGGGGCATGGTTGGCCAGCACGCCGAAGTCACCTTCAGCGCCCGGGGCCTGGACCATGTCGACCTCGCCCGAGAACAGTTCGCGTTCCGGAGCGACCAGAGAGAAGTGCAGCTTAGCCATTATTCCACGATCTCCACGTCGCCGAGAGCCGCCTCGACGTCTTCGTCGGTCTGGATCTCGGTGCCGCAGAACGGGCAGTACCGGATGGTGGCCAGCACGACGCCGGTCTCACCCTCTTCTTCCCGTTCGCCAAGGTTGAGCAGGATAAGCCCGCTCTCATGCTGGACAAGCGCGTCGGCCGGGTCCGAAGAGACTGCGTCTTCCAGTTCTTCGCAGCAGAAGCCGATAGTTTCGAATTCGGTGTCGGTCATGGGGCGGTCCCTAGCACGAAAATCAATGTGTTTCCTTCTCCCTTTCGGGAGAAGGATAATCAGGCTGCCTCGACCGCGTGTTCAGCCAAAATCGTCAGGCCGTCGGGGCCGACGTCAGCGAAACCACCCTGGATGTCGAACAGCTTGGTGGTGGCGCCGTCCTTCACCGTGACGCGGCCCTCGCGCAGCGTCGTCATGAACGGCGCATGGCCGACCAGGACGCCGAAATCGCCCTCGGCGCCGGGGGCCTGAACGAGATCAACCTCACCGTAGAACAGTTCGCGCTCGGGCGCGACGAGGGAGAAGTGGAGCTTGGCCATCTATTTTGCCTTGCCTTGATAGGTGGCTATCGCCGTGAAGGTCTCAGCCTGTAGTAGATCGGAGCGTGAGACATCGATTTGATAAGTCGCGCCACTGGGGAGAGCACAGGAAAAGCGCGCGCTGTCTGTTTCTGAGATCAGCGGATGGCACATTTTCCGTGGGTCGTTAAACGAGCGAACCGTTCCTTCAAAGGCTTCGGCCCCCTCTTCACTACTAAGAGTGACCAGACATGCGGTAGTGCCGTCCAACTTGATCCGGACATGGCCTGACGCTGAAGCAATCCGCCAAGTATCCTGGCTTCCATCAACCGGCTGATAGCCGAACATGGACGCCGCATCCCTTACGCCTTGCGCAAATGAGCGGGGCGGAACCATTTCAGTCGCCAGAACCGGGAGGACGCAGCTTCGGAAAAATCCGACGCGGGCCTCCGCATTCCCCGGCGCAGCAGCATTTGCCAATGGAGCCCAGAAGACGGCGAGAGCGCCAATGCACGCACTCGCCGCCTTCTTGATCATTAAGCTTCGCTCGCCAGCTTTTCGGCCTTGGCCACGGCTTCCTCGATCGGGCCGACCATGTAGAAGGCGGCTTCCGGCAGGTGATCGTACTCGCCGTCAACGATGCCCTTGAACGAGCGGATGGTGTCCTTCAGCTCGACGAAGGCGCCGGGCGTGTTGGTGAACTGCTCGGCCACGTGGAACGGCTGGGACAGGAAGCGCTGGATCTTGCGGGCGCGGGCGACCGTCAGCTTGTCCTCTTCCGACAGCTCGTCCATGCCCAGGATGGCGATGATGTCCTTCAGGGCCTTGTACTGCTGCAGCACTTCCTGGACCGAACGGGCCACGTTGTAGTGCTCTTCGCCGATGACCAGCGGGTCCATGATCCGCGAGGTCGAGTCCAGCGGATCGACGGCGGGGAAGATGGCCTGGGCGGCGATGTCGCGCGACAGAACGGTGGTGGCGTCCAGGTGGGCGAACGAGGCGGCGGGCGCCGGGTCGGTCAGGTCGTCGGCGGGCACGTAGATGGCCTGGACCGAGGTGATCGAACCCTTGTTCGTCGAGGTGATGCGCTCCTGCAGGTTGCCCATCTCGGTGGCCAGGGTGGGCTGATAGCCCACGGCCGAGGGGATGCGGCCCAGCAGAGCCGACACTTCGGCGCCGGCTTGCGTGAAGCGGAAGATGTTGTCGACGAACAGCAGCACGTCCTTGCCTTCTTCGTCGCGGAAGTATTCCGCGATCGACAGGCCGGTCAGGGCGACGCGGGCGCGGGCGCCCGGGGGTTCGTTCATCTGGCCGTAGACGAGGGCGCAACGCGAGCCTTCCGTCGAGCCGTTGTTGGCCTTCGGGTCGGTGTTGACGTTGGACTCGATCATCTCGTGATAGAGGTCGTTGCCTTCGCGGGTGCGCTCACCCACGCCGGCCAGAACCGAGTAACCGCCGTAAGCCTTGGCGATGTTGTTGATCAGTTCCTGCATGGTCACGGTCTTGCCGACGCCGGCGCCGCCGAACAGGCCGATCTTGCCGCCCTTGGTGTAGGGGCACATCAGGTCGATGACCTTGATGCCGGTGACCAGAACTTCAGCCGTGTTGGTCTGCTCGGCGAAGGACGGGGCGTCGCGGTGGATGGTGCGGAAGATGTCCGACTTGATCGGGCCCTGCTCGTCGATCGGCTCGCCGATGACGTTCATGATGCGGCCGAGCGTGCCCGGGCCGACCGGAACGCGGATCGATTCGCCGGTGTCGCGCACGGCCTGGCCGCGAACGAGGCCTTCGGTGGCGTCCATGGCGATGGCGCGGACGGTGTTCTGACCCAGGTGCTGGGCGACTTCGAACACCAGGCGCTGGCCGGTGGCGATGTTGACGGTTTCGAGGGCGTTCAGGATCGCCGGCAGCTCGCCGGTGA
>NZ_QAII01000001.1:0-51816 GCF_003060965.1 Caulobacter sp. HMWF025
CATCGATCGCGGCAATGGCGTGGTTCTGCAGCGCCCCTCTGCGGAGGAGGTTTTGCGCCCTGGGGACGGACTGCTGGTGGTCTCCCGGCTGGGCCGGCCCGGACTGGGCGCGATCGCCGACTAGGCCGGAAACGCGACCGGAACCCGCCGAAATCTCAAGGCTTGCCTCGACAAGTCCTGACCTCGCCGCTATACGAGCGCCGCAAAATGGAGACTCCCATGGAGATTCGCGAAGGGCTCACCTTCGACGACGTTTTGCTCGAACCCGGTCCGTCAGACGTCATGCCGACCCAGGTGACGACCGAGACCAAGTTCACGCGTGAAATCAGTCTGAACATCCCGCTCGTGTCCGCCGCCATGGACACGGTCACCGAAAGCCGCCTCGCCATCGCCATGGCCCAGGCCGGCGGCATGGGTATCCTGCACCGCAATCTGACGGTCGACGAACAGGCCGATCATGTGCGGGAAGTGAAGCGCTACGAAAGCGGCATGGTCATCAATCCGCTGACCATTCACCCCGACACGACCCTGGCCGAGGTCCGCGAGATCACGGCCCGCCGCAAGATCTCGGGCTTTCCCGTGGTCGAGCGCGGCTCGGGCAAGCTGGTCGGCATCCTGACCAACCGTGACATGCGCTTCGAGGGCGACGACAACGTCCCGGCCTCGGCGATCATGACCCGCGAGAACCTGATTACGGTGCGCGAGGGTGTCGATCCGCGCGAAGCGCGCGAACTGCTGCGCAAGCACAAGATCGAGCGCCTGATCGTCGTTGACGACGGCTTCCACGCCGTTGGCCTGATCACGGTTAAGGATATCGAGAAGGCTCAGGCTCACCCCCTGGCCGCCAAGGACGACAAGGGCCGGTTGCTGGTCGGCGCGGCCTCGACGGTCGGCGACGCCGGCTTCGAGCGCTCGATGGGCCTGGTGGATGCCGGGGTCGACGTCGTGGTCATCGATACCGCCCATGGCCACTCTAGCCAGGTCGCCGCGGCGGTCTCGCGCCTGAAGCGCGAAGCCAACCGAGTCCAGATCGTGGCCGGTAATATCGCCACCTATGACGCCGCCCGCGCTCTTATCGACGCCGGTGCCGACGCGGTGAAGGTCGGTATCGGGCCTGGCTCGATCTGCACCACGCGCATCGTTGCCGGTGTGGGTGTGCCGCAGTTGACCGCCATCATGGAGGCCGTCCGCGCCGCCCGCGAAAGCGGCACGCCGGTTATCGCCGACGGTGGCATCAAATATTCGGGCGATCTGGCCAAGGCCATCGCCGCCGGGGCCAGCACGGCCATGATGGGCTCGATGTTCGCCGGCACTGAAGAGGCTCCGGGCGAGGTGTTCCTTTACCAGGGCCGCTCCTACAAGAGCTATCGCGGTATGGGCTCGGTGGGGGCCATGGCCCGCGGATCGGCCGACCGCTACTTCCAGAAGGAAGTGACCGACAGCTTCAAGCTCGTGCCGGAAGGCATTGAAGGGCAAACGCCTTTCAAGGGTGCCATCGCCCCGGTGCTGCACCAGCTGGTCGGCGGTCTTCGCGCTGCCATGGGCTATGTCGGTGCGCCGACCATCGCCGAGTTCCAGGATCGCGCCCGTTTCGTGCGCATCACCGGGGCCGGCCTGCGCGAAAGCCACGTCCACGACGTGATGATCACGCGGGAAGCGCCCAACTATCCGAGCGCGGTCTAGCGGATGCGGGTCGCCATCGAACTTCAGCTCCTCGCCGTCGCGGTCGTCCTTGGCCTGATCCACCTGGTGTGGGCCAGCGTCGCCGCGCAGCCGCAGCGGGGGCTGAAGTGGAATGTCGGCCCGCGCGATACCCCGGTCGTGCTGACCGGCATGGCCGGCCGGCTGGGACGGGCGTCGGCCAATTTTCGCGAAACGTTTCCGCTGTTCGCCGCCGCCGTCCTGGTCGTCTACCTGGCGGGCCGGATCGGTTCACTCTCGGCGCACGGGGCTCTCGTCTATGTCGTGGCCCGGGCGGTCTATCTGCCGCTCTATGCCTTTGGTGTTCCTGTCGTACGCAGCCTTGTCTGGGTCGTGTCGATGATCGGTCTCGGGATGGTCCTCGTGGCCATGGTGGTCTGACCGCATGCGCGATGGTGGACGGGTTTCAGCGGCGATCGAGGTTCTGACCGAGATCGAGGCGCGGCATTTTCCAGTCAAGATGGCGCTGAAGCGCTGGGGCGAGAGCGCGCGCTATGCGGGCTCCAAGGACCGGGCCTTTGTCTCGGGCCTTGTTCTGGACGCCCTGCGCCGCAAGCGCTCGCTGGGCTTCATGATGGGCGACAGCAGCGCACGCGGCGTGGTGCTGGGCGTCCTGGCCCATGTCTGGGGCTGGTCGCCGGAGCGGGTGGCCGAGGCCGCGGCCGAAGAGCACGGCGCCGGTGCCCTGGTCGAAACCGAATTCCAGGCCCTTTCGGCGCCGGCCTCTCTTTCGGACGCTCCGGGACCGGTGGCGGGCGACTATCCCGACTGGCTGGAGCCGCCTCTGGCCCGCGCGTTCGGCGAGACGGTTCGCAACGAGATGGCGGCCCTGTCGCAGCGCGCGCCGGTCGACCTGCGGATCAATACGATCAAGACCGACACCGAGCGGGGCGGCAAGGCCGTGGCACCGATCGGTGCCGTGCCGGCGGGCTTGCTACCCAATGCCTTCCGCATTCCCGCGCCTGAAGCTGCAGACCGCACCCCGTCGGTGGAGGCCGTGCCGGCCTTTTCCAAGGGCTGGTTCGAGGTGCAGGACCTGGGCTCGCAGATCGCCGCCGCCGTGGCAGGCGAGATCCGCGGCAAGCAGGTGCTGGACTTCTGCGCCGGCGGCGGGGGCAAGACCCTCGCCCTTGCGGCCGCCATGGGCAATACCGGCCAGATCTTCGCCCATGACAGCGATGCCCGCCGCCTGGCCGACACGATCCGTCGCAGTCAGAGGGCCGGGGTCCGCAACCTGCAGATCCGCTCGCCGATCGAGGCCGAGCCGCTGAAGGGGCTGGAAGGCAAGCTGGATGTCGTCTTCGTCGATGCGCCCTGCACCGGCTCGGGCACCTGGCGCCGGCACCCCGACGCCAAGTGGCGCCTGTCGCCCGACCAGCTGGCCAAGCGCCAGATCGAGCAGGATAGTGTGCTGATCGATGCCTCGGACTTCGTGAAGGTCGGTGGCCGGATGATCTATGTCACCTGCTCGATGCTGGCCGAGGAGAACGAGGATCGTGTCAGCGCCTTCCTGGCCCGCCGCAGCGACTTCAAGGTTGCGCCGATCGCCCTGGACGGCATCACCCAATACCTGACGGCGGAGGGCTATCTGCGCCTGACGCCGCATCGCGCCGGGACGGACGGCTTCTTTGCCGCCGTCTTGGAGAGACACTAACGCGACTTCGCCCGCACGGGGGAAGCCGACAGATCGAACGCTGGAGACCCATCGCCCATGACCGCCCCCGTCCACCACCAGCGCGTCCTGATTGTCGATTTCGGAAGCCAGGTCACCCAGCTGATCGCCCGTCGGGTGCGCGAAGCCGGCGTCTATTGCGAGATCCATCCGTTCGACAAGGCCGAGGCCCTGGTCGATGACTATGCGCCCTCGGCCATCATCCTGTCGGGCGGCCCGGCCAGCGTGCTGGAGACCGACAGCCCCCGCATCGGCAGGAAGCTGTTCGAGATGGGCGTTCCGCTGCTGGCCATCTGCTACGGCCAGCAACTGCTGTGCGACGTGCTGGGCGGCAAGGTCGAGGGCGGCCACGCCGGCGAGTTCGGCCGCGCCGAACTGACCATCGGCAAGACCAGCCCGCTGTTCGAGGGCCTCGCAGCCGTCGGTGAGCTTGAAACTGTCTGGATGAGCCACGGCGACCGCGTCACGGCCATCCCGGACGGCTTCGACGTCATCGCCACCTCGGTCGGCGCCCCGTTCGCCGCCATCGCCGATGATGCCCGCAAGATCTATGCGGTGCAGTTCCACCCCGAGGTGGTCCACACCGTCAACGGCACGCAGGTCTATCGCAACTTCCTGAAGCTGGCCGGGCTGAAGGGCGACTGGACCATGGCGGCCTTCCGCCAGGAGATGGTCGGCAAGATCCGCGCCCAGGTCGGGACCGGCAAGGTGATCTGCGGCCTGTCGGGCGGGGTCGACAGCTCGGTCGCCGCTGTTCTGATCCACGAAGCCATCGGCGACCAGCTGACCTGCGTCTTCGTCGACACCGGCCTGCTGCGCAAGAACGAGGCCGACCAGGTCGTCACCCTGTTCCGCGACCACTACAACATCCCGCTGATCCATGTTGACGCCGGCGACGAGTTCCTCGGGGCCCTGGCCGGGGTCAGCGATCCCGAGACCAAGCGTAAGATCATCGGCGGCAAGTTCATCGATATCTTCGACCGCGAGGCGGCCAAGATCGACGGGGCCGACTTCCTGGCCCAGGGCACGCTCTATCCGGACGTCGTCGAGAGCGTCTCGGCGCGGGGCGGCCCCTCGGCGGTGATCAAGAGCCACCATAATGTCGGCGGTCTGCCCGACTTCATGAAGCTGAAGCTGGTCGAGCCGCTGCGTGAGCTATTCAAGGACGAGGTCCGCGCCCTCGGCGTCGAACTGGGCCTGGCCCCGGCCTTCGTCGGCCGCCATCCGTTCCCCGGCCCGGGCCTGGCCATCCGCATTCCCGGCGACATCACGCCCGAGAAGGTCAAGGTGCTGCAGGACGCCGATGCCATCTACCTTGAAGAGATCCGCAAGGCGGGCCTCTATGACCAGATCTGGCAGGCCTTTGCCGTGCTGCTGCCGGTCAAGACCGTCGGCGTCATGGGTGATGCCCGCACCTATGAGAACGTCCTGGCCCTGCGGGCGGTGACCTCGACCGACGGCATGACCGCCGACTTCTTCGAGTTCCCCTGGGACGTTCTGGGCAAGACCGCCACCCGGATCATCAACGAGGTCCGCGGCGTCAATCGCGTCGTCTATGACGTGACCTCCAAGCCCCCCGGCACGATCGAGTGGGAATAGGCGGCCGCCCTTAAGGCGCGTCCTGCACTTCGACTCGGTTCTCGAGGGTGCCCATCCGGTCGACGCGAATGGTCACCACATCGCCGGGCTGCAGATAGGCGTTGGTGGCCCGGTCATCGGTGATGGTTCTCTCGATGATGGCCTGGACGAGGCTGTGCTTTCCGAAGCTGGCCACCCAGTCGAGGGTACCGCGCACGAGGGTTGCGGGCCCCGGTCCCTTGAACACCGTGCCCGCCGGCGTGCCGGCCAGGATCAGGGTGCGGTCGGGAATGACGCCCTGGGCGCTGACCGGAAGCCGGGCCTGACCCTCCCGCCACGTCCAGACGGCATCCTTGCGTCGGGCGGTTTCGAGCAGAAGGCGGTCAAGGTCCCAGATCCACTGGGTCACCCGGGTTTTCTGCCGCGCCTGGCCGTTGACCGACAGATTCAGTTCGAGCGGCTTCACGAAGGTCTTCAGGTCGCGCGGAATGACCAGCAGGTCGCCGACCGGAAGGAAGCCCCTGCCGCTCTTGCCGTCGGTGAAGCCCTTGCCGGAGGTGATGTCCGAGACATCGGCCCCACGCAGCAGGGCTGCGCGGTCGGTGATGTCATTGCACAGGATCAGCCCGCCCTTGGCACCGCCGGCTGTCGCAAGCGGGGTCAGGGTGACCAGACACAGCTCGACCTCATAGTCGAGCAGGCCCTTGATCGCGGGCACTGACGCACGCGGACCGGTAGGCTGGGCCAGCTTGGCGAACAGGAACGGGCCGTCCTCGACCTTGGCCTCGTCGGCGTGTTCGGGATAGTTGGTGGCCGCCGCCGAATGCACGCTCCGTAGCTCGACGGGTACGGTCAGGGTTGCGGCATCGCGGCTCAGATCCTTGCCGCCGGCGGCGATGAAGGCGGCCACCGCGTCATAGCCCAGCCGGTTGTAGAGCGCGATGGCGTCCTCGCCCGGCTGCATCAGCGGGGCCAGATCCACGCCGGAGACGGTGCCGTCCTGATAGCGCCGCACGGCGAGGGTGCTCGTGCCTGAACTGTCCATTGAGCGGGCAAAGGTCAGGGCATCGTCGAGCGGGGCGATGGCCAGCGTCGCCCGCAGCGGCTCCGGCGGAGCCGGACGCGGCGGGAGTGTCGCCTTCACGGGCTGCAGGGCCAGGACCGTGACGGCTGCGACCGGCAGCAGGAGCAGCAGGGCGGCGATGGATCTCAGGCGCATGGCGGGTTCAACCGTTCCGGTGGGAAGGAGTCAGGAGAGGGCTCAGGCCGGGTCCCTGAACTGGGCGTGGAGTGCCGGCAGGAAGCTGGCCAGGTGCGGCATCTCCTGGGCGCAATGGACCAGCAGGGCGCGGGCATCGGCCTCGCCGAGTTTCAGGACCCGTCTGGCCACGGCGGCGGCCAGGGTTCCCGCCAGGTTTCGGCCGGCGACGTGGCGACCACCCATCCAGAACCTGGAGCGCATTTCACTGCCGCCCGGTACCCGACGCACATGATGGGCCAGATAGCCGACCTCGATGGGCGCTTCGCCCAGTCCGATACGGGCGCAGACGATCGTCGCCTCGCGGTCGTCCTCGAGGCTGCGGTCGGTAAAGCCGAGTTGCCCCGGCGGAAGGAACCGGATCGAGCCGCGGATGAGGTCGCTGCCAATATACTCGTCGACGAGTGAGGTCTGGCCGACATAGCAGGCCCGGCCGGTCGAGCCCTCGGGCGGCATGTCTCGCCACGCCACATGCACATGGGCCTGGGGGTGCCAGAGCTTGTACTTGGCCGCCTGATCACCGTGCCAGCCGAACCACCAGTCGACCATGGCCGGCGTCACGCCGGGCATGTCCGTCCGGACGCTGACCCGCATCCCGCCGTCTTCGGTCAGGACGTAGCCGTCTTCCAGCAGCGGAGCCTCGCCGAACAGGTTTTGCGCGGCCCCGTCGAGGTCGGGCAGCAGCGCTTCGGGTACGCCGCCCCGGTCCAGGGCCGCCTGGACGTGAGCCGCCAGGCCCGCCATCTGGGGCTTGAAGAAGCGGGCAAACAGCTGGGCATGGTCCGTCGCGTCATAGCCCAGATGCCGACCGGGAAGAGCCTTGCTGCGCTTCATGCGGCGGGCCTCATATAGGGCTTGAAGCGACCTTCGGGGTCATAGTGGCTCCGCAGCACCTCCAGCCGGTCCCGGTTGGCGGCAGCCATGAACGGAGCCGGACGCCGTCCGAGGTTTTCGTCAGCCAGCTGGATGCCCGCGCTATAGGGTTCGAGCGCGCGCATGTGGTCAGTCGCCCAGGCCTCGTCAGCGGGTGTCGAACCCTCAGTGCGCAACCCGCCGTACAGGGCCAGATAGGTCCGGGCCTCCAGCGAGAAGGCCATGTCGGGCCGTGAGGCCGGCGGGTTCCAGTTGAGCCACAGGGCATGGCTCGGGGCGGCGGGCTGGCTGTTGGCAATCTGTCTGAGGGCCGGGAGGAGGGGCGTGATCGGCCCGTCCATCCACATGCTGTCGGTCGTCCAGCGGGTATTGGGCAGGAAGAGGGTCTTCTCGCCGGTCTTCATCATCATTTCGAGCGACATCGGGATCAGGGGCAGGCTCAGGCTCGCCTTGCCGCGAACCGGGCTGCTCTCCATGAAGGCCACCGCGTCCCGGGCCTCGCGGTAACTGTCGGCCAGCACCGGGGCAAAGACTTCCAGCCCATGCGCAGCGATACCGAGGGCCCGACGGTTGAAGACCATCTGAAACTCGACCTTCGGCGACACCGTCGGACCGGCCTCGTCGGCCCAGGCCATGACCGCCTCGAGGTGTCGGATCCTGAAGACCTGCAGCTTCAGGCCGACAAACCTGGGACGGGGCTGGAGCTTCAGGTGGAAGCCGACGACCACGCCGAAGAAGCCGGGCCCCGCGCCCCGGGCCGCCCAGAGCAGGTCGGCGTTTTCCTGTTCGCTGGCATGGACGAGGGTGCCGTCGGCCAGGACGACGTCGATGCCGATCACGCTCTGGCAGGCCAGGCCGTTGACGCGGCTGTTCCAGCCGAACCCGCCCTGCAGCAGGAAACCGCCCATGCCCACCGTGTAGGCGTGGGCCACAGGGAAGAAGAGCTTCCGCCGGGCCAGGGCGGCATTGAGCTCGCCGGCCAGACAAGCCGGACCGATCACCGCCGTCCGCTCGGCCGCGTTGATGGCGAGGCTGTTGAGCCGCGACAGGTCCAGCAACAGGCCGCCGTCGCGGATATGGTTTTGCGCCCAGCTATGTCCGCCCGAACAGATGCCGATGGACAGCCCCTCGTCTCGGGCTCTCTGCACGGCGGCGATGACGTCCTCGACCGAGCGGGCCTGGACGATCAGGTCGGGCCGGCGACCGGGATCGCGGGCGTTGAAGCTGGTGCCGAGCAAAGCGGTCTCGAAGCCTTCATCACCCCGGGCGAGGATCCGGGCGGGGCTGGTTGGTCGCTTCATCAGGATCTTCCTTCCGAAGGGGCCCCGGCCGGCGGCAGGGCCAGCCAGCGCATCGGCAGAACCGTCGGCGGCGGCAGGGGCAGGGGCTCGTGGGCCAGTCTTTCTGCCTCAGGGGGCGCGACGCAGATCTGCATCAGCAGGCGAGCTACGCCGGTGTCGATCGCCGAAGCGGGCAGGGTGCCGCGATAGAGATCCAGAGCCAGTCCGGTGATTGCGCCGGCGATCATGCTCGTGGTGAGCGCGATGTCGTCAGGGCTGAACAGGCCAAGCTCCTGCCCTTCAACCAGATCCTGCCGCAGCCGCAGGCGCAGTTCGCTTGAAAGCCGGTCGGGGGGGATGCCGACATCGAACATCAGTCGGCCAAGGCCCGGGGCCTGGGCGACCAGCCTCAGGGTCTGGCGGGTAATGCGGGCGAAACGAACGTCGGGCTGCAGCCGGGCGGCACCCAGCCCGCTCATGGCGGCGGCGTGGGTTGCGCCCAGCAGCTCGCCGAGATCGGCGATCAGGGCCGGAACGTCCGGATAGTAGTTATAGAAGGTCGCGTGCACGACCCCTGCATGATCGGTGATCTGTCGCAGGCCGAGGCCGGCGGCGCTGTGCTCCATCAGCAGGGTCTGGGCGGAGACCAGCAACTGGTCGCGGGTTCGGGCCCGCTTGCTGCCGGTAAGCGTGGTCGGTCGAGATGTCATAAAATGACATTTCGTTATTTTTGACAAAGAGTCAAATCGGCTTGCGGGCCGGGACCGTCAGGACAGGGCGTTACGCATCGCCCGGAAGAAACCCGCGCGATCGACGGCCTTGATAACCCGGGCATTGGGCGGTCTGCGCTTCAGGGCCGGATCGGCGAGCTCGATATCGGGCAGGATGCTGTGCGAGACGCTCAGATAGCCGCGGGTCAGTTCGCCCAGGGTCTCGACATCGACCACGGCCTGTTCAGCCTCGAGGATCAGGCGCTCGTCGAGGGCCAGGGCGCAGGTCAGGGCGTCAGGGTGCAGGCTGCCGTTCAGGCCCTCGGTGTCCTGGGCGAAGGCCAGGGAGGCGCGATTGACGTCGGTGAAGAACTTGGCTTTCGGAGTCCCGAGGGCCTCCAGCTCCGCCAGCTGCTCCAGGTCCAGCAGGCCGTCCTTCAGGGTCAGGGTCCAGGTGACGATCGACAGGTTGAAGCCGGCATTGATCACGATCCGCGCGGCTTCGGGGTCGACATAGAAGTTGTACTCCGCCGCCGGGGTGACATTGCCGACCCCGTTGTCGGTACCGCCCATGACCCAGAGATGGCGGATCGCCGCCGCGATCCGGGGCTCGCGCAGATAGGCCAGGGCGATATTGGTCAGGGGGGCCTGGGCGATCACGGTGATTTCGCCGGGGGCTGCCATCACCCGCCGTACGATTTCGTCGACCGCATGGCTGTCAGCCGGGCGCTGGGTCGTCCTGGCAAAGCCGCTGTCGCTCATCCCGTCGGCCCCGAACACATAGGCCGCATCGAGCGGCGCGCGCGACATCGGGGCCTGGGTGCCCAGATAGACCGGCACAGCGCTCGCCTGCCCACAGGCCTCCAGCGTGACCAGGGCATTCTCGGCATGCTGCACGAAGCCGACATTGCCATGGGCGATGGTGATGGCTTCGACGGTCACCCCGGGGCGGGTGAGGGCGAGCATCAGGGAGAAGACGTCATCCCCGGCGGTATCGGTGTCGATGATCAGGCGCATGGGACGATTTGACCTGATCCGGCCCGGCGGGCCAGTGGGGGAGTCAGGGAAAGCCGGGTCATTCCCGGGTGGACCCCCAAAAAATCAGGGGAAGGATCCGGAACATCTTGTGAACAGAACAAAAGTGGAATATGGAACAAACAAGCAACGACTGTGGAGGTTCCTGTGATCCGTATCGCGCGTGAGTCTTTGGCTCTTGTATCGGTGGCCGGCTTCGTCTGGATGATGTGCTCGGTCGCCCAGTTGGTGGCCTGAGTCGAGGCAATGGAGTGGGGCGATGGCGCACGATGAGGGGCAGGGCTTTGTCCACCTTCGGGTCCGCTCGGCCTATTCGCTGCTTGAAGGGGCCATCAAGGCCGATGTGATCGGCAAGCTGACGGAAGCGGCCGGTATGCCGGCCGCCGGACTGACCGACCGGGCCAATCTGTTCGGGGCCCTTGAATACTCGTCGTATGCCAAGGATTCGGGGATCCAGCCGATCATCGGTTGCGCGCTTCCGGTGACCGGCATCGGGGCCGGACCGACGGAGCGGTGGGCCCGGGCGCCGACCATTACCCTTCTGGCCCAGAACGAGCAGGGCTATCTCAATCTCTCCGAACTCTCGTCCATCGCCTATCTGGACAGTGGTGAACTGGCCGAGCCGATCGTGCCCTGGGCCAGGGTGGTCGAGCATTCAGCCGGCCTGATCCTGCTGTCCGGCGGAACCGACGGCCCGGTTGATGCCCTGATCGCCGCCGGCAAGACGTCCGAAGGCCAGCTGGCACTCGCCGAGATGAGCCGGGTGTTCGGCGACCGGTTCTATGTCGAGCTCCAGCGGCATGGCCTGCCGCGCCAGGCGGCCGCCGAGCCTGGCCTGGTGAACTGGGCCTATGAGCATGACGTGCCGCTGGTTGCCACCAACGACGTCTATTTCGCCAAGCGGGAGCTCTATGACGCTCACGATGCCCTGCTCTGTATCTCGGACGGGGCCTTTGTCGGGCAGGACGAGCGGCGGCGGGTGACGCCCGAACACTGGTTCAAGCCGGCCGCCGACATGCGCAAGCTGTTCGCTGATCTGCCCGAGGCCTGTGACAACACCCTCGATATCGCGCGGCGCTGTGCCTTTCTCGTCAAGAAGCGCGATCCGATCCTGCCCAGCTTCCCGACGACGGGCGGTCGCAGCGAGCCCGAGGAGCTTGAGCACCAGGCCCGCGAAGGCCTGCGGGCCCGCCTCGACGGCCTCGAGCTTGCGGTTGAGGAGCAGGTCTACTGGGACCGGCTGGATTTCGAGCTCGGCATCATCAAGAAGATGGGGTTCCCGGGCTACTTCCTGATCGTGTCGGACTTCATCAAGTGGGCCAAGGCCCATGGCATTCCGGTCGGACCGGGCCGGGGGTCGGGGGCCGGATCGCTGGTCGCCTGGGTCCTGACCATCACCGATCTGGATCCGCTGCGCTTTGGCCTGCTGTTCGAGCGCTTCCTGAACCCCGAACGGGTTTCGATGCCCGACTTCGATATCGACTTCTGCCAGGAGCGGCGGGAAGAGGTCATCGTCTATGTGCAGGAGAAGTATGGTCGGGACCGGGTGGCCCAGATCATCACCTTCGGCAGCCTTCAGGCCCGCGCCGTGCTGCGTGACGTCGGCCGGGTCATGCAACTCCCGCTGGGGCTGGTGGACCGTCTCTGCAAGATGGTGCCCAACAACCCGGCTGCGCCGGTGACCCTGGCCCAGGCCATCGAGATCGAGCCGCGCCTGAAGCAGGCCAAGAAGGAAGACGGCAACGTCTCGGCCTGTCTCGACGTGGCCCTGCAGCTGGAGGGCCTGTTCCGCAACGCCTCGACCCACGCCGCCGGGGTGGTGATCGGCGACCGGCCCCTGACCCAGCTGACCCCGCTCTACAAGGATCCGCGCTCGGACCTGCCGGCCACCCAGTTCAACATGAAATGGGTCGAGAGCGCCGGGCTGGTGAAGTTCGACTTCCTGGGCCTGAAGACCCTGACGGTGCTCGACCGGGCCGTGAAGCACCTGAAGAAGCGCGGGGCCGAGGTTGATCTGGGCAAGCTGCCCTTCGACGACGCCAAGACCTATGAACTGCTGGCGTCAGGCCAGACGGTCGGTGTGTTCCAGCTGGAAAGCCAGGGCATGCGCGACACCCTGCGCAAGATGCGCTGCGGGTCGATCGAGGAGATCACCGCGCTGATCTCCCTGTATCGACCGGGCCCGATGGACAACATCGACACCTTCGTCGACTGCAAGTTCGGCCGCAAACCCGTCGATACCCTGCACCCGTCGCTGGAGACGGTGCTGAAGGAGACCTACGGGGTCATCGTGTACCAGGAACAGGTGATGCAGATCGCCCAGATCCTGGCGGGCTACAGCCTCGGCGAAGCCGACCTTCTGCGCCGGGCCATGGGCAAGAAGAAGAAGGAGGAAATGGATCTCCAGAAGATCCGTTTCGTCTCCGGGGCCAAGGCGAAGAATGTCCCCGAAGAGCAGTCGGGCTCGATCTTCGAGCTCGTGGCCAAGTTCGCCGGCTACGGCTTCAACAAGAGCCACGCGGCCGCCTATGCCCTGATCGCCTATCAGACCGCATGGCTGAAGGCCAATACGCCGGTCGAGTTCCTCGCCGCGTCAATGAGCCTCGATATCTCCAATACCGACAAGCTGGCGGTCTTCCACCAGGACGCCCGCCGGTTCGGCATCACGGTGCGGGCCCCGGACGTCAATCGCTCGGGGGCCGACTTCGAGGTCGAGAACGGCGAGGTGCTCTACGCCCTGGGGGCCGTGCGCAATGTCGGTCTGGAGGCCATGAAGCACCTGGTCGCCGTGCGCGAGGAGGGCGGGCCGTTCCGTGACATCTTCGACTTCGTCGAGCGGGTCGATCCCAAGCAGGTCAACAAGCGGGCCATTGAGAACCTGGCCCGGGCCGGAGCCTTTGACAGCTTTCACAAGAACCGGGCCCAGATCCTGGCGTCATCCGATGTCCTGATCAGCCACAGCCAGAGCGTGGCCGCCGATCGACAGGGCGGGCAGCATGCCCTGTTCGGGGCCGATCCGGCCGCCGGGCGTCCGCGCCTGAAGAAGACCGATCCCTGGACCCAGGTCGACCTTCTGGATGAGGAACTGGCGGCGGTCGGTTTCTACCTCACCGGCCACCCGCTGGAGGACATGGTCGGCATGCTGCGCCGCAAGCGCACCGCCATGCTGACCGAGGTCATTCCCCAGGCCGAGGCGGGCATGGAGGCCTTCCGGATGTGCGGCGTGGTGCGCCGCCGGCAGGAACGGGCGTCACAGAGTGGTGAGCGCTTTGCCTTCGTGTCACTGTCCGACCCGACCGGTGAGTATGAAGTGCTGTTTCCGCCGGAGGCCCTGCGCAAGTGCCGCGATGTGCTGGAACCGGGCAAGTCCGTCGCCATCAAGGTGCGGGCCAAGGCGAGGGATGGCGAGGTGCGCTTCTTTGGGGACGATGCCGAACCCATCGAGAAGGCGATCGAGAACGTGGTCGCCGGCCTGCGGGTTCACCTCTCGCCCTCGGCCACAGAGATTGAAGCCCTGCGCAAGCGCCTGGAGCCGGCAGCCTCGCAGCGCGGCGGCGAGGTCAGCCTGGTGGCGGCCATCGGCGGCGGGCGCGAGGTCGAGCTGAAATTGCAGGGTCGCTATCTGCTTGACGCGGCGCTTCGCGGGGCCCTGAAGACGGCCCCGGGCGTGGCACTGCTCGAAGACGTCTAGGGCGCGGCGCGCGGCAAACGAACGGAGGCAATCATGGCCTTGCATCAGGGTGGGTGTCAGTGCGGCAGGGTCCGCTTCGAGGTCGAGGTAGGGCTGGAGGACCTGATTTCCTGTAACTGCTCGCGCTGCGGTCGCCTGGGCTCGATCCTGGCCTTCGCACCGGCGGAGGACTTCAGGCTGCTGTCCGGCGACGAGGCTCTGACCGAGTTCCGCTTCAACACCGGCAAGATCGCCCACCGGTTCTGTGCCACCTGCGGGGTTGAAGCTTTCGGTGAAGGGGAGGGACCGGGTGGCGTGCGGATGGCAGCGATCAATGTCCGGTGCCTGGACGATGTCGATGTCTTTGGTCTTTCGCCGGTGCAGGTGAACGGCAAGGCGTTCTGACGCACGGCGATCGCCGGGATTGTGCAGGGGCCTGGCCGGGCGCGGCGTGCAGCCCCCCGCAGGCGCCGTGCTCAGGCACAGGCTTTGGCTCAGGAGGCCGGAATGGATGCTCTGGCAACCCCCGGCGGCGCTGTGTGATGACCGGGCCATAGAACTGGCGCGGGCCTGGATCGCGGAGCAGGGGCTGCATTGTGCCTTGAAGTTCGGGCTCCAAGCCGAAGACGCCCTTGAACGGGAGACAATGGCCTGGGGGATCATTCCGGCCGATCTCGCGAGCCACGTCGCCGATGCGCTCGGCGGTGAGGGGCTGGGGCCCGGGGCTGGTCCGTTTGCGGCGATCGTTGAGGGCTTCGATGGTGAAGTCGCATCGGCAACCTCGCGTCGCACCGGCGGACCGGGATCTGGCCCGGGTTCGTCAAAATGGCCCGGGGCGGAACGGGCTCATGGCTCCGGACTGAGGGGCTGGCCGCCGCCGCGATCCCCGGGCTGCCCGGCCGCAGGGATTTTCCACCCGGGAGCCGACGACGGGCAGACGTCGCCCGGATCCGGGTCCTGTCAGGGCGATAAATGACCGCCGCCAAGGGCGACCCTGGCGGACAAGGCTTGCTTTTCGCGTCGTCTGCGCCTATCTGCGCGCCATTCCACACGTGGACGTTCGGTTGCTTCGGGGAGAAATCCTGATGCCGCCGTTCCGGTCCCGGTCCGAAATCGTTCGGAACGGGGGTGTCCGCGGAGGTTCAACCGGAAAAAGGATCAAGGCCCGATGGCTCTTCCCGAATTCTCCATGCGTCAGCTCCTCGAAGCCGGCGCCCACTTCGGCCACCAGACGCACCGCTGGAACCCGAAGATGGACCGCTACATCTTCGGCTCGCGCTCGAACATCCACATCATCGACCTGTCGCAGTCGATTCCGCTGCTGCACCAGGCCCTGGTGAAGGTGCGTGAAGTCGCCGCCGCCGGTGGCCGCGTCCTGTTCGTCGGCACCAAGCGTCAGGCTTCGGACCCCGTCGCCACCGCCGCCAAGCGCTGCGCCCAGTACTATGTCAATCACCGCTGGCTCGGTGGCACCCTGACCAACTGGCGCACCGTTTCGGGCTCGATCGCGCGTCTGCGCGAGCTCGAAGGCGTGCTGGCCGGCGAAGGCCAGGGCCGTTCCAAGAAGGAACTGCTGCAGCTGACCCGCGAGCGCGACAAGCTGGAACTGTCGCTGGGCGGCATCAAGGACATGGGCGGCATCCCCGACATCATGTTCGTGATCGACACCAACAAGGAAGCGATCGCGATCCTTGAAGCCCGCAAGCTGAACATCCCGGTCATCGCGATCCTGGACACCAACTGCGACCCGGACGGCATCACCTATCCGATCCCCGGCAACGACGACGCTGCCCGCGCCCTGCAACTGTACTGCGACCTGATCGCCGACGCCGTCCTCGACGGCCTGGCCGCCGGCCAGGCCTCGTCGGGCGTCGATCTGGGCGCCTCGGTGGCTCCGATGGAGCCCACCCTGGCCCGTGAGCTGACCCCGGAGCCGGTGGCTGAAGCCGCCGCCCCGGAAGCCGTCCAGGAAGCGACTGCCGAAGCGATCGAAGCCGTCGCCGAAGAGCCGGCCGCGAGCTGATTTTCCAGCCGCCGGTTTTCGGATCGGCTGTTGTGACCCTGACATGCGACCGGGCTATCAAGCCCGGTCGTAATTTTGTTTCCCGCGTTGCCCCTGGCGAGCCGGTTCTGGCAGTGGTGGGGAGCGCTCTGATGTTTGATGGAGGAACCCATGGCTGAGATCACGGCTGCGCTGGTCAAGGAACTGCGCGAAAAGTCCGGCGTCGGCATGATGGACTGCAAGAAGGCGCTGCAGGAAAACGGCGGCGACATGGAAGCGTCCATGGACTGGCTGCGCACCAAGGGCCTGTCCAAGGCCGCCAAGAAGGCCGACCGCGTCGCGGCCGAAGGCCTGGTCGGCATCGCCGTCCGCAACGAAGGTGCCGGCATGACGGCCTCGGCCGTTGAAGTGAACGCCGAAACCGACTTCCTCGGCCGCAATGAACTGTTCCAGAACGCCGTCCGCAAGATCGCGGCCGTTGGCCTGGACAACGACGGCGTCGACGCCATCAACGCGGCCAAGACCGCTGACGGCGAAGTCGTGTCCGACGTCCTGACCAACCTGATCGCCACCATCGGCGAGAACATGGTCCTGCGTCGCACGGCCAAGTTCACCGTCGCTCAAGGCGCGGTATCGACCTACATCCACAACGCCACGGCGCCGGAACTCGGCCGCATCGGCGTGCTGGTGGCGATCGAGGGTGCCGGTGACCAGGCCAAGATCCTGGAACTGGGCCGCAAGATCGCCATGCACGTGGCCGCGACCGCTCCGCTGTCGCTGTCGCCGGACGATCTGGATCAGGCTGCGATCGAGAAGGAACGCGTCATCTTCACCGAACAGGCGCTGGAGTCGGGCAAGCCCGCCGCCGTCGTCGAAAAGATGGTCGAAGGCCGGATCCGCAAGTTCCTGGAAGAAGTCGTGCTGCTCAAGCAGGCCTTCGTCATGAATCCGGACCAGACCGTCGAACAACTGGTTGCCGACACCGGCAAGGAACTGGGCGCGACGCTGACCGTAAAGGGCTTTGTGCGTCTGGCCCTGGGCGAAGGCGTTGAGAAGGCTCCGGAAGGCGATTTCGCCGCCGAAGTCGCGGCCATGGCCGCCGGCCAGGCCTAAGCGACGAGGCATCCGGGTCGGCCTGTGACCGGCTCCGGACTGTCCGCAAAAGGGGGCGCGGCGCGTTTGATGCGCGCCGCGCCCTTCTTGCGCCTGATCAAGCCGTTATGCCGCAGTGCTGATTGCGGAAATTGCCTCTGATCAAGGGTTTGTGCAGCCTTCCGTGCGCGGGATAGGCTTCAGTGCAAAACCGATCCCACTTTTGACGAACGCGCACTATGTTGCGTGCCGACGACTCAGGAAGAGCCCGGTCCATGTCCGAACCCCGCACCATCACCTCGACTCCCTTCCGCCGGGTTCTGCTGAAGGTTTCCGGTGAGGTCCTGATGGGCGACACGCCCTACGGCATCGACACCAACACCGTGCAGTCGGTGGCCGAGGACATTGCCGAGATCGTCAAGTCGGGCGTCGAGCTGTGCCTGGTGATCGGCGGCGGCAACATCTTCCGTGGCATGGCCGGTGCGGCCAAGGGCATGGAGCGCTCCAGCGCCGACTTTATGGGCATGCTGGCCACGGTCATGAACGCCCTGGCGATGCAGGACGCGCTCGAGCGGATCGGTGTTTCGACCCGCGTGCAGTCGGCCATTCCGATGGCGACGGTCTGCGAGCCCTACATCCGTCGCCGCGCCCAGCGGCATCTGGAAAAGGGCCGCGTCGTGATCTTTGCCGCCGGCACCGGCAATCCGTTCTTCACCACCGACACCGCCGCCGCCCTGCGGGCTGCCGAGATGCAGTGTGACGCCCTGTTCAAGGGCACGAGCGTCGATGGTGTCTATACCGCCGATCCCAAGAAGGATCCGACCGCCGAGCGTTATGACCGCCTGACCTATATGGACGTGCTGGCCAAGGACCTGCGGGTGATGGATGCTTCCGCTGTCGCCCTGATGCGTGACAGCAATATCCCCATCGTGGTGTTCTCCATCAAGGGACGCGGCAATCTGCTGAACGTCCTGAGAGGCGAGGGCACCTTTACCGTCGTCGCCAAAGACGCCGCCGTCTAAGACCAGCGAAGAGAGCCCACGCCATGGCCGCCGCCGAAAAGCCCGTCCTGTCCCGCTACAAGGATCGCATGGACAAGTCCGTGCTTGCCCTGAAGGAAGATTTCGCCGGTCTGCGGACCGGCCGTGCCTCGTCCAGCCTGCTCGACCAGATCGTGGTCAACGCCTATGGCTCGATGGTGCAACTGAACACGGTCGCCTCGATCAGCGTGCCCGAGCCTCGCCAGATCAACGTCAATATCTGGGACAAGGGTGTCGTCTCGGCCGTCGAGAAGGCGATCCGCAATTCCGACCTGGGCCTCAACCCCGTGGTCGAGGGCAACAACCTGCGGATCCCGATCCCGCCGCTGACCGAAGACCGGCGCAAGGATCTGGTGAAGATCGCCGGAAAATACGCCGAAGCCCAGAAGGTGGCCGTTCGCAACATCCGTCGCGACGCCAATGACGACCTGAAGAAGGCCGAGAAGGCCAGCGTCATCAGCGAGGACGACCTGAAGAAGATGGAAACCGAGGTCCAGAAGATGACCGACGCCGCCATCAAGCAGGTCGACGAGGCCTTGAAAATCAAAGAACAAGAGATCATGCAGGTTTGATCGTCCGACCGGGGTTCGGGGGAGACGGTAGGGAAGGCTTGAAGCGAATGTCGCCGACGACCGGCCTGCAGGATGTATCGGCGCGCGCTGGGGGCGAGGCGCCGAGCCACCCCCTGCATGTGGCCATCATCATGGACGGGAACGGCCGTTGGGCGAAGCGGCGCGGCATGCCGCGTGCGCTGGGTCATCGCGCGGGCGTCAATGCGCTGAAGCGGACCGTAGAAGGCGCGCCCGCCCTCGGCGTCGGTGTCCTCACCGTGTTCGGTTTCTCCACCGAAAACTGGCGTCGACCGGCCCATGAAGTCTCCGAACTCATGGGACTCCTGAAGGCCTATGTCGAATCGGACCTCGACCGGCTCGACCGGGAAGGCGTCCGGGTGCGGATCATCGGCCGCCGGACGGGTCTGGCGCCGGATATCCGGGACATCATCGAGCGGGCCGAGCGCCGCACGGCGCAGAACACCAAATTCGTCCTGCAGGTCGCCTTCAACTACGGGGGGCGGGCCGACATCGCCGACGCGGCGCGGGCCTTCGCCGAGCAGGTCGAGCGCGGCGAGGCCAAGGCCGCCGATCTGGATGAGTCGGTTTTCGAACGCTTCCTGTCGACCTCCAGCGCACCGGCACCGGACCTGATCGTCCGGACCAGCGGCGAGCAGCGGATCTCCAACTTCCTGCTTTGGGAATGCGCCTATGCCGAGCTCGTCTTCCAGGACGTGCTCTGGCCAGACTACGGCCCCGAAGCGCTTTCGGCGGCCATCGCAGACTATCGCGCCCGGGACCGACGCTATGGGGGCATTGCTGCCGATGACGTCGCCGTCGCCGGCTAAGCGCTTCAACTGGGTCAATCTGCGGGTACGGGTGCTTTCAGCCACCGTGCTCGTGCCCACGGTCGTGGCCGCCGTCTGGTTCGGCGGTGTCTGGTTCCTGGCCCTGATTGCCGTCTGTATCGCGCTGCTGGCCCGCGAATGGGGCCTGATGAGCGCGCCCAAGGCTCCCATCGGCGTGGCCCTGTCCGTCGGCGTAGCGGTGCTCGTCGCGGTCGTCGCGGCTTTCTTTCGGCACTATTGGGCGACCTGGCCTCTGCTGGCTGCAGGAGCCATAGCAGCGGCCCTGATCGCGCGCGGGGCCGTCGAACGGCGCGCCGATGCGGCCTATGGGGTCATCTATATTGCACCGGCCTGTATTGCCCTGGTGTGGCTGCGGCTTCTCCCGGCGGGCCTCAGCTGGACCCTGCTGCTGTTTGCGGTGACCTGGTTTGCCGACATCTTTGCGTTTGTGGTCGGCAGCATCTTCAAGGGGCCCAAACTGTGGCCGAAGTTCTCGCCCAACAAGACCTGGTCGGGCTTCTTCGGCGGGCTGATTGCCGCGTCCTTTGCCGCGGTCGGCATCGACGCCCTGTCGGCCTGGCTGCCGGCCCTGCCGGACATGAACCTGACCTGGCCGATTGCGGCCGCCATCGGCTTCTTCGGGGGACTGTCGACCATGATGGGCGATCTCTGGGAATCGATGCTCAAGCGACGGTTCGGGGTGAAGGATTCCGGTGACCTGATTCCCGGCCATGGCGGACTGCTTGACCGGGTCGATGGCCTGATGTTCGCAGCGATCGTCATCGCCGGCGTTCGTTTTGTGTATCTGGCCGGATGGGCCCTTTGACCCTCGCCCGCAAGGTTGTGGTGCTGGGATCCACGGGGTCGATCGGCGTCTCCACGCTCAGCCTGTTCGAGGAGTCCGGCGCGCCGGTCGAAATCCTCGCCCTGACGGCCGGGCGAAATGTCCAGCGTCTGATCGCCCAGGCCCTGCAGTGGCGGCCGCAGGTCGCGGTCATCGATGACGAAAGCCTGCTTGAGACCCTGCGCGAGGGCCTGGCCGGGAGCGGCGTGAGGGCGGCCGCCGGGAACGCGGCCGTGATCGAGGCCGCCGCCATGGGGGCCGACTGGGTGATGTCGGCCATTGTCGGCGCGGCCGGCCTGGCCCCGACTCTGGCCGCCGCCCGGACGGGGGCCGTCATTGCCCTCGCCAACAAGGAAAGTCTGGTCTGTGCCGGACCGGCCCTGCTGCGCATTGCGCGTGAAGCCGGCGGTTCGGTGATCCCGGTCGACTCCGAGCATTCAGCGATTTTTCAGGTGCTGCAGCCGGCCTGTATCAGCCGTGTATCGCGCCTGATCCTGACGGCCTCCGGTGGGCCGTTCCGGACCTGGACGCGCGAGCAGATGGCCGTCGCCACCCCGGAACAGGCCGTCGCCCATCCCAACTGGTCGATGGGTGCCAAGATTTCGGTCGATTCCGCGACGATGATGAACAAGGGCCTCGAGATGATCGAGGCGTCCTACCTGTTCGACACGCCGGAAGAGCGCATTGACGCCGTGATTCATCCGCAGTCCGTGATCCACAGCCTGGTGGAATATGCCGACGGTTCGACCCTGGCGCAGCTGGGGCCGCCGGACATGCGCAGCCCCATTGCCTGTGCCTTCGCCTGGCCTGACCGCCTCGCCTGGCCTGCCCCACGCCTCGATCTTGCGGCCTATGGCCAGCTGACCTTCGAAGCCCCCGATCTTGAGCGATTCCCGTCAATCGCCATTGCACGGGAGGCCATGCGGCTGGGTGGCGGTGCGCCGGCGGCCATGAACGCAGCCAATGAAGTCGCCGTCGCGGCCTTCCTTGACCGCCAGATCGGCTTTCTGGATATTGCCGCCGCCGTGTCGGGGACCCTGGAACGCATGAATGGCCTGGGAACCCTCGACGAGACTGGCGGTGACCCCGTGGAAAGCGCCATGATGACGGATGGCAGTGCCCGCCGCATTGCGGCCGAGGTTGTCGCGCAAAAGCGTCGGCAGACCTGAGTCCGGAGTTCCCAGTCTAGATGATTGATGTCCTGATCTTTGTCCTGTCCACGGTGTTCGTGCTGTCGATCGTCGTGACGATCCACGAGCTCGGACACTACTGGGCGGCGCGCGCCTGCGGCGTGGCGATCGACTGCTTCTCGCTGGGCTTTGGCCCGGCGATCGCGTCCTGGCGTGACAAGTCCGGCGTTGAGTGGCGGATCGCGGCGATCCCGCTGGGCGGCTATGTGCGCTTTTCGGGTGACGAGAATGCCGCCAGCGTGCCCGACCAGAACGATCTGGCGGCCATGAAGCAGGCGATTGTGGCCCGCGAAGGCGAGGCCGCCGTTAGCCGCTACTTCCATTTCAAGCCGGTCTGGCAGCGCGCGATCATCGCCGTGGCCGGCCCGGTCGCCAATTTCATCCTCGCGATTGTGATCTTTGCCGTTCTGTTTACGGCCTATGGCCAGATCACCAATCCGGCCCGGATCGACGGCGTCCGTCCTGGCGGCGCGGCCGAGGCTGCCGGTTTCCGGGCCGGCGACCTGATCACCAAGGCCGATGACAAGCGCATCGCATCCTTCCAGGACCTGCAGCAGTACACGACCCTGCGGGCCAATGTGCCGATCCGCTTCACGGTCGAACGCGGTGGCACCTCGGTTGTACTGACGGCGACGCCCCGTCTGGAGGAGCGTTTCGACAAGATTTCCGGCCGCGTGAAGGTTGGAGCCCTGGGTCTGGAGAGTCGTTCACGTCCGGTCCTGGTCAAGCCGAGCATCTTCGAGGCCGTGCCGGCCGCCGTTGATACGGTCTGGGACATGCTCAAGACCATTGCCTACTACCTGGGCCGTCTGGTTCGCGGGCAGGTTCCCGCAGACCAGATCAGCGGTCTGATCGGCATCGGCCACACCGCCGGAGCCGTTGCCAAGGCCGGTGCCGCTGGCGCACCCGATCTGCCGTCAAAGCTTTACGGGGGTCTGGTAGGCCTGACCGTGCTGATCGGCAGCCTGTCGGTCAGCATCGGCTTCATGAACCTGCTGCCGATCCCGGTTCTCGATGGGGGCCACCTGGTGATGTACGCCTATGAAGCCGTCTTCCGGCGGCCTCTGAGGGCGGATTTCCAGGCGGCCGGTTTCCGGGCAGGGCTTGCGCTGATCCTGGGTTTCATGCTGTTCGCGGCGTGGAACGACCTCAACCGATACGACGTGTTCAAATTCATCGGCGGTTTGTTCACGTGAACGCCCGCTCTTCGTCCATGAATGGTCCCATGAACAATCTTCGCGCTCACAGCGCCGCGTTCGCCACCGGTATGGCGCTTCTTCTCGGCTCCACAGCGCTTGTCGCGCCCGCGGCCGCGTTCGCCCAGACCGCAGCGCCCTCCGGCGTCGTGCAGCGCATCGTGATCCAGGGCAATGAGCGGATCGAGCAGGGGACCGTGATGTCCTATCTGCCGATCCAGCCGGGCGACACGGTCGACTCGGCCCGCCTCGACCTCGCGCTGAAGACCCTGGCGCGCACGGACCTGTTCGCCGACGTCAAGATCGAGATCCTGGCCGGCGACCTGATCGTCAAGGTCGTGGAAAATCCGATCATCAACCAGGTGGTCTTCGAGGGCAATTCGTCGCTCAAGGAAGACAAGCTGAAGGACGAGGTGCAGATCCGCCCGCGGGGCATCTTCACCCGTGCCAAGGTTCAGGCCGACGTTCAGCGCATCATCGAGCTCTACCGGCGTTCGGGCCGCATCTCGGCCACCGTGACCCCCAAGGTCGTGGAACTGCCGCAAAAGCGCGTCGACCTGGTGTTCGAGATCAATGAAGGCCCCAAGAGCGGCGTGCTGGGGATCAACTTCCTCGGCAATTCGGAGTTCTCGGACAACGATCTGCGCGACGTGATCGTGACCAAGGAGTCGCACTGGTACAAGTTCCTGACCAGCAACGACAACTATGACCCCGACCGGATCGAGTACGACCGCGAACAGCTGCGCAAGCACTATCGCAACCGCGGCTATTTCGACTTCCGCGTCATCTCGTCGGTCGCCGAACTGGCCCCGGACAAGAACGGCTTTGCGGTCACCTACACCCTCGAAGAAGGCCCCAAGTACAAGTTCGGCAAGATCACAGTCGATACCGAGCTCAAGAAACTGGATGGCACGCTTCTGGCCCAGATCCTGCCGATCCGCACGGGTCAGCTCTACGAAGACGAGCGCATCGAGCAGGCCACCGACTCGCTGACCTTTGCCGCCGGCGCGGCCGGCTTCGCCTTTGTGGACGTGCGTCCGCGCTATGTGCCCAACCGCGAGACCAACACGGTCGACGTCGTGTTCCAGGTCCGGGAAGGCCCGCGCGTCTATGTCGATCGCATCGACATCGTCGGCAACACCCGCACCCTCGACTACGTACTGCGCCGCGAGCTCGAAGTGGCCGAAGGCGATGCCTATAACCGCGTCCTCGTCGACCGTTCCAAGAACAACATCCGGCGTCTGGGCTTCTTCAAGGAAGTCGAGATCGAGGAAGTGCCCGGCGGGGCCCCCGACCGGACGGCCCTGCGGGTCAAGGTCGAGGAACAGCCGACGGGCGAACTGTCGTTCAGCGCCGGCTACAGCTCGGTCGACAAGCTGGTGCTCGACGTCGGCATCACCGAGCGCAACTTCCGCGGCCGTGGCCAGAACATGCGCGGCCGGGTCTCTGTCGGTTCGCTGCGCCAGCAGGTCGACTTCGCGTTCACCGAGCCGCGCTTCCTGAACCGCAACCTGGTGGCCGGCGTAGACCTGTATTCGTTCCGCTACGACCTCAGCGACTACGCCGCCTATGACACCCGGTCGGTTGGCGGCAACGTCCGCGTCGGCTTCCCGCTGACCCAGAATGCCTCGATGAGCCTGCGCTATACGCTGCGTCAGGACGAGGTAAGCGTGTCTGACGGGCTCTGCACCAGCGGCTCGGTTTCGCAGATCCTGTGCCTGCAGCGCGGGGCCTACATGACCTCGCTGATCGGCTACGGCCTGCGGATCGACAAGCGCAACGACCCGATCCAGCCCACCCGTGGCTGGTTCGCCGACCTCAACCAGGATCTGGCGGGCTTCGGCGGCGACGTGAACTACCTGAAGACCGAAGCCGATGCCGGCTGGTACTGGGGCTTCAACAAGGACTTCATCTTCAGCGCCACCGGTTCGGCCGGCTATATCGAGGGCTGGGGCGGCGACAACGTCCGGATCAACGACCGCTTCTACAAGGGCGGCACCAACTTCCGCGGCTTCGAAACCGCCGGTATCGGTCCGCGCGACATCTCCACGAGCAGCAATTCGATGGGGGCCAAGCTCTATGCCATCGGTTCGTTCGAGCTGACGGTGCCGACCCTGCTGCCCGAGCAGTACGGCATCAAGGCGGCCCTGTTCAGTGACTTCGGCACCGCCGGTCTGCTTGACGACGTCGATCGCCAGACTTCGACCGGTGTCTTTGACCCCAATATCCGCGATGACCTCGGCCTGCGGGCCTCGGCGGGTATCAGCATCGACTGGAAGTCGCCCATGGGCCCGATCCGGTTCGATTTCAGCAAGATCCTCTCCAGGGAAGATTACGACCGGACCGAAACGTTCCGGTTCTCCACCTCCACAAGGTTCCAATAAACATGACCTCGAAGTTTCTGACCGCGACCGCTTCCGGCCTCGTCGCTCTCGCCATGACCTCGGCCGCCATGGCCCAGACCGCTCCGGCGGCGGCTCCGGCCGCGCCGGCTGTCCCGGCCATCACCCACGGTGCCGCGCTTCCGGGCGTCTGCATCTTCTCGAGCCAGCGCGCCGTCGGGGCCTCGCTGGTCGGTCAGGCCGTCGATGCGCGCCTGAAGACCATCATCCAGCAGGTCAATGCCGAGCTGACCGGCGAGCGCACCGCGCTCGACACCGAAGCCAAGGCCCTGGACGCCAAGCGCGCGACCCTCGACCAGGGCACGCTGGAGCAGCAAGCCGCTGCCCTGCAGGTCAAGGCCAACGCCTGGCAGCGCAAGGGTCAGCAGCGCCAGAAGGAAGTCGAAGCGACCGAGCAAAAGGCCCTGTCGCGCGTCTATCAAGAGCTCGATCCGGCCATCAAGCAGGTCTATCAGCAGCGCACCTGCGGCCTGCTGCTTGACCGTGAGTCGGTCCTGCTGGCCAATCCGGCCATGGACATCACCGACGGCGTTGTCGCCGCGCTGAACGCCCGCATCAAGACCCTGACCTTCGATCGCGAACGTCTGGACCAACAGATCCCGGGCGCTCAAGCTCTGCAGCCGACCAAGAAATAGGCGAGTCGGTCCGGGCCTCGGGTCCGGACCTTTCGCGCGAGAGGATCTGATGCCGGACCCACGCTTCTTTGAGGACCTGGGTCCGGTATCGCTCTCCGAACTGGCGCGCCTGGCCTCGGCAGACCTGACCGAGCCGGGCCACGTCGACCGGATGATCAGCCACGTCGCACCGCTCGACGGTGCGGAGGCGACAGCCGTTGCCTTCTTCTCGGACCCCAAGCGTCGGGATGCCGCTGCGGCCACTCGGGCCGGGGCCTGTTTTGTCCGTTCCGAATATCGCGATCTCCTGCCGCCTGGCTGTGTGGCCCTGGTCACAGCCCATCCCCAGGCGTCCTGGGCGGCGGCAGCCTCGCGTCTGCACGCCCCGCGCCTGCACGGGCCCTCTGAAAGTCTGATCCATCCGGACAGCCAGATCGAGGCCGGAGCCCGGCTCGCACCGGGCGTTTCGGTCGGGCAGGGCGCGCGGATCGGGCGAGGCTCCCGCCTCGCGCCGGGCGTGGTGATCGGGCCGGGGGTTTGCATCGGCCGCGACTGCATCATCGGGGCCAATGCCGTGATCGGCTTTGCCCTGATCGGTGACCGGGTTTCGATCCACGCCGGTGCGGTGATCGGCGAGGCGGGCTTTGGCGCGGCGGCCGGTCCGAAGGGCATTGTCGACCTGCCGCAGCTGGGACGGGTTGTCATCCAGGACGGTGTCACGCTCGGGGCCAACAGCTGCGTCGATCGAGGCGCCTTTGACGATACGACCATCGGCGAGAACACCAAGATCGACAATCTGGTCCACGTCGCCCACAACGTGCGTGTGGGGCGCAACTGCGTCCTGGCGGCCTATACCGGGATTTCGGGCAGCACCGTGATCGGTGACGGGGTCGCGTTCGGGGGGAAGGCCGGGGTGGCCGATCATCTGACGATCGGGTCGGGCGCCAGCATCGGCGCCTCGGCATCGGTATTCAAGCCCGTACCGGCGGGCGAAACATGGACTGGGTTCCCGGCGCGCCCGCTGAAGCGGTGGCTCCGGGAGACCGCATGGCTGTCACGCATGGCGGGCGGCCGGGGAACAAGGGGCTAAGTATGGGCCAAGACGTCGCCGAACCGGCGCAAATCGCGATCGATATCGCCGAGATCCTGGCCAGGATCCCGCATCGCTATCCGTTCCTGCTGGTGGACCGCGCCGAGGACTATCGCCCGCACCAGTCGATCGTCGGCATCAAGTGCGTGACGATGAACGAGCCGTTCTTCCAGGGCCATTTCCCGGGTAACCCGGTGATGCCGGGCGTCCTGATCATCGAGGCCATGGCCCAGACCGGTGCCGTGCTGATGAGCAAGTCGCTGGAAGTCGACACCGAGGGCAAGACCATCTTCTTCATGTCGGTCGACAACGCCCGGTTCCGCAATCCCGTGCGCCCCGGCGACGTGATCCGCATGGAGGTCGAGGTGACGCGCTCGCGTTCGACGATCTTCAAGTTCAAGGGCGTGGCCAAGGTGAACGACAAGGTCGCCGCTGAAGCCGAGTTTGCCGCCATGGTCGTGGAGACGCCGACCAAATGACCCAGATCCATCCGACAGCCCTGGTGGCGTCCGGTGCCGAACTCGGCGCGGATGTCGAAATCGGCCCGTTCTGCACCGTCGGACCCAAGGTTCGTCTCGGCGACGGGGTTCGGCTGATCTCGCATGTGGTCATCGACGGTGCGACCAGCATCGGCGGTGCCACGACCGTCTACCCGTTCGCCCTCCTGGGGGCTCCGCCCCAGCATCTGGCCCACAAGGGTGAGGATACCCGCCTCGAGATCGGTGAGCGCAATACCATCCGCGAACACGTCACCATGCACACCGGCACGGTGGGCGGTGGCGGGCTGACCAAGGTGGGCTCTGACAGCCTCTATATGGTCGGTTCCCACGTCGCGCACGACTGCATGGTCGGCGACAAGGTGACCTTCGCCAACAACGCCACCGTGGGTGGCCACGTCCAGATCGGCGACTTCGTATTCATGGGGGGGCTGTGCGCCGTCCACCAGTTCACGCGTATCGGCCGCTACTCCTTTGTCGGCGGCGGCGGTGTGGTGACCAAGGACGTCATCCCCTATGGCTCGGTCTGGGGAAACCACGCCCACCTCGAGGGCCTGAACCTTGTCGGGCTGAAGCGTCGCGGTTTCAGTCGTGAAGCGATCAATGCCCTGCGGGCGGCCTATCGCCTGATGTTCGCTGACGAAGGCACCTTCCAGGAGCGACTCGAAGACGTGGTCGAGATCCATGCCGGCAATGCCGAGGTCATGGAGATTGTCGATTTCATCCGCGCAGAGGCCAACCGGCCGTTGTGCCTGCCTGAACGCGAAGTCTAGGGCCCGAGCCATGCGCAAGCTTGGTCTGATTGCCGGGGGTGGTGCGCTGCCCATCGAGCTCGCGACCCATTGCGAGGCCGCCGGTCGCCCGTTTGCGGTCATGCGGCTGCGGAGCTTTGCCGATGAGTCTCTGGAGCGCTTTCCCGGCACCGAGGTCGGTCTCGGCGAGTTCGGCAAGGTCTTCAAGGCGCTCAAGGCCGAGGGCTGTGAGGTTGTCTGCTTTGCCGGCACGGTCGAGCGACCAGACTTCGCCGCCATCATGCCGGATCTTCGGGGACTCCAGGTCATTCCCGGTCTCATCAAGGCCGCGCGCCAGGGGGATGATGCCCTGCTGCGCCGGGTTCTGGCCGAGTTCGAGAAGGAAGGCTTCGCCATCGAGGGGGCCCATGAGGTCGTCGGCGAGATGACCCTGCCGCTCGGCGTGCTGGGGGCCCTGGCTCCGCGCCCGCAGGACACGCCGGACATCGAGCGGGCCCTGCTGGTGGCCCGTGAAATCGGCAAGCTGGATGTGGGGCAGGGGGCCGTCGTCTGTGACGGCCTGGTGCTGGCCGTGGAGGCCCAGGAGGGCACTGACGCCATGCTGCGCCGGGTCGCTGACCTGCCGCAGGCCCTGCGCGGTAGTGCCGAGCAACGGCGCGGCGTTCTGGCCAAGGCTCCAAAGCCGATCCAGGAGACCCGCGTCGACCTGCCGACCATCGGTGTCGCCACCCTGCAAAGGGCTGCGCGGGCCGGGCTGGCGGGTGTGGTCGGCGAGGCCGGTCGTCTGCTGGTGCTGGACCGTGAGGCGGTCATCGCCTGCGCCGATGACCTTGGCCTGTTCGTGCTGGGAGTCGAGCCGCGGAGCCCGTCGTGAAACGCCCTCTGACGGTCATGCTGGTGGCCGCCGAAGCCTCGGGTGATGCGCTCGGGGCCGGGCTGGCCCGGGCGCTGAAGCGCCGGCTCGGGGCCGATGCGGTTCGCTTCGTCGGCGTCGGGGGCGCAAAGATGGCGGCCGAGGGGGTGGAGAGCCCCTTCGATATCGCCCAGCTGTCGATCATCGGCATCGTGGAGAGCCTGAAGGCCTATCCCAGGGCCATGGCCCGCCTGCGCGACACCCTGGACCTCACGGCCCGGGAAAAGCCGGATGTGGCGGTCCTGATCGACTCCTGGGGGTTCAATATCCGGCTGGCCCAGGCCCTGCGTCGTCAGGATCCAGGCCTGCCCCTGGTCAAGTATGTTGCGCCCCAGGTCTGGGCCTATCGGCCCGGCCGGGCCCGGGCCCTGGCCAAGGCCGTCGACCTGCTGCTGTCCATCCAGCCGATGGACCGGCCCTATTTTGATGCGGCCGGCCTTGAGAGCGTCTTTGTCGGCAATTCGGCCCTGGCCAAGAGTTTCGCCGGGGCCGATGCGGCCCGTTTGCGAAAAGCCCTGGGGCTGACGCCCGACGAGCCCATCCTGCTGGTCCTTCCGGGTAGCCGTCCCTCCGAGATCGAGCGGGTCATGCCGGTGTTTGAAGCGGCGGTGCGGCAGCTGAAGGCCAACCGCCCCGACCTCGCCGTCGTCGTGCCGGTGGCCTCGACCGTCGCAGACGCCGTCCGGGCCCGCGTGGCCGGCTGGCCCTTCCGCGCCCATCTGGTTGAGGATGAGGGGCTGAAGGATGACGCCATGGTCGCCGGGACCGTAGCCCTGGCCTGTAGCGGAACCGTTACCACCGAACTCGCCCTGGCCGGCTGTCCGATGGTCATCGGCTATCGCACCGGCGCGATCACCTATGGCCTGCTGAAGCGCCTGTTTAAGCCGCGCTGGGTCACGCTCTTCAACATCGCCGCCGATCAGGCCGTTGCCCCGGAGTATCTGCAGGACGGGCTTCAGGCCGCCAGCCTGGCCCGGGAGATCGGCCAACGGCTGGATGACCCGGCCGCGCGTGCCGCCCAGATCGTCGCCCAGAACGCAGCGCTCGAGAAGATGGGGCGCGGAATGCCGGATCCCTCGGAAGCTGCCGCCGATGCCTTGATCGCGTTTCTGCAACGAAGGTGACGCTGGCCAAGGCTGCCCCTGGCGGCCCTAGACCTTGTCGAGAGCCATCAGCAACTGGCCCACATCGATCGGCTTGGCGACGTGGTCATCCATACCGGCGGCCAGAAGGTCGGCGACCTGATGGCTCATCGCATTGGCCGTCAGGGCGATCACGGGTGTCCGGGGGCGGCCCAGTTCGGCCTCAGAGCGGCGGATCTCGGCCAGGGCAGCCAGGCCGTCCATGACCGGCATGTGGATGTCCATCAGGATCGCATCCCAGGGCTGGGCGCGCCAGGCCTCGACCGCCTTGGCCCCGTCATCAACCACCAAGAGATCCACGCCGCTAACCTCGAAGATCGCCGTCAGGACCCTCTGATTGGTCGGATTGTCTTCCGCCGCCAGGACCCGGAGTTTGCGGTGACCGGATTTGGCGCGCACGGCCTGGTCCAGATCCGGCGGTACATCCTGACCGGCCAGCCGTTCGAGCGGGATCTCGATCGTGAAGGTCGCGCCCTGGCCTGGCTGGCTGTCGACCGAGATGCTGCCCCCCATCAGGCCACAGAGGTCGCGGCAGATGGCCAGGCCCAGGCCGGCACCGCCATGCACCCGCGTGGTCGAGGCATCCAGCTGGACAAAGCGGCTGAAGAGCTTGTCGTACTGGTCACTCGTGAAGCCGGGGCCCGTGTCGCTGACCGAGATCCGGAGGCCGCCCGGGACAGCTTCCGCGGCGAGGGTGACTGAGCCTGAGCCTGTGAACTTCAGGGCATTGGACAGAAGATTATGAACCACCTGGCGCAAGCGTCCCGGGTCGCCGCGATAGACCCCGGCAGCGTCCGCGGCGATCGCGAGCCTTTGTTCCAGGGCCTTCTGCGCAGCCTGCATGGCGAAGGTCTGCTGGCTGCTGGTCAGCAGCGAGACGAGGTCGAACGGGACGGCATCGAGTTCCAGCCGGCCCGCCTCGATCCGCGACAGGTCCAGCACGTCATTGAGGATCGACTTCAGGGCCTCACCCGACTCCCGGACGATTTTCAGCCGCTCGCGCTGGCTGTCGGTCAGCGCATCGCGTTCCATCACCTGGACCATGCCCAGGACGCCGTTCAGCGGCGTGCGGATCTCGTGGCTCATGGTGGCGAGAAAGATGGTCTTGGCCTGGTTGGCGGCGGCGGCCTCGGCCTCCTTGTCGCGGGCGAGTGCGAGGGCGGCCACCATTTCACGCTCGGCCCGTTCGCGATGGACGGCGTACTGGAAGACGTAGGCGAGGAAGGACAGGGCCCCGATCATCGCCACCAGGGTCTGGCCGAAGCGGGCGGTTCCCGCTGCGGTACCGCCGCAGACCAGGATCACCAGCAGCAGGGCGACGAACGAGGCCCCTCCGATCCGGCGCGACAGGACGAACTCGGCCGTGCTTGAAAGGGCAATGGCGCCCAGCATCGCGGCCCCGGCCAGGACCGAGGTCAGGGACCCGTAGAGGATCAGCGTCGTAGGGAGCAGGCAGTAGAGCCCGGTATAGACCAGGGTAAAGCCGGTCATCAGGGCCTCGTGCCACGAGGCCGGTGACCGGAACCCGATCCAGGTGCACAGGGCCGCATTGGCCAGGATCAGCACACTGACCAGGCCCAGCCAGGTGAGGGGGGGCGCGGGGCCGAGCCAGATAGCCGAGCCGGCGGCGGCGAGCAGCGTCATCGGCACGATCGTGAGCAGGTCACGCCGTCGGTGTTCGATGATGGCCGTCCAGCCCTGCGCTCCGGAGACGGGATTCAAGATCTGCGGCTCCTGGACAATTTGAAACAACCGTTTGCACCGAAGCACGATCCTCGGGTCCCCGTCCATCTCATGCAGCGTTTTGACGGACAGGTTATATGCTGCAACACTTCCGGCAGGCGCATTGGGCGCTTGGCAAAGCTGACATGGCGATAGATCCGACAGCGCCCGTCTCGCCCACCTATACCGCCCTGCCGGTCGGTGGAGCGCCGGCTGAGGCCGCGGCGGCACTGCTGGCGCGGGCACGGGCCGCCACCGCCGAGACGGCCACCGTGCTGGGCGCGCTAGCATCCGCAGACGGCAAGGGTGTCGACGGCGCGGGGCTCAAGGCTTCGCCGAGCCAGGGCGTGGACGTCGCGGCCGGTACCACCCCCAATGCCGAGACGATCCGGACTGTGGTGCGGCAGGCCGCCGCCCGCGCGGTGGCGCACCAGACCGGTCTGGCCCCGCTGCTGTCCGATCTCTCCGAGATGGCCTCCCGCCCGGACACGCCTCCTGCGGTCCGGGAAGCGGCGCGGGCCCTGATCCGGTCGGCCCTGCCGACCGACAAGCCTGTGACCTCGAGCCGGTTGCGAGAGGCCGTACGGCGGTCCGGGGCTTTTCTGGAAACAGACCTTGCCCGTATGGGAGCGACGGAGGCCGCACGGACGGCCGGACGCTCATCTCCCGCCTTGCCACAACCTGATCTGGGGCGCGACCTGAAGGCCGGACTGCTGGTCTTTCGGACGGTCGTCTCTACCTGGCTCGGGGAGGTACAGGAGCCGTCTGGCCCGGAGCATGACGGGGGCGGGGACAGGCCGCCGGCCAGGCCTGCATCCGGTCAGGCCCCCGCCACAGCGCCGTCTTCGCCCCCTCTCGGCGGGACGGTCGCCTACGGGATGAGGGTGGGTGCCCCGGCCCCCAGCTTCGAGAGTCTGCCGGGCCAGGGTCAGAGCGCGCCGGCGCACGCGCCGGAGGGCCAGGCTCTGCGGGCCTCCGAGGCATCCTTTAGCCCGGCCTCGACCCTGATTTCTGCCCAGGTGGCTGCCTCGGCGTCAGAGGTAGATGCGCCGCCGGGGGGCGCGACGCCTGCCGGTTCCGAACCTGACCCCGACCTGCCGGCCGACGCTCTTCACGAGCCGGCCGCCGACGGGGCTCCGGAGAGACCGCTCGCTACCGCATCGCCTGCCGGGCGTACGGTTCCGGCTGTTCCTGGCGAAAAGCTTTTGACTGGCACCCTGGCGCAGCCGGAGGCGGGAGAAGCGTCTTTGCCGGAAGAGCTCCAGCTTCCGGATGCCGACCACCTGTCTTCGCGCCAGATCGCCGAGCGGAGCGCAGCGGGTGGGGCATCCCCGGGTCGCGCGCCGCCGCCGCCGCCCTTTCCGGGCGGCCCGATGACGCCCCAGGCGGCGCATCTGGCGAGCCTGCGCCCAGACGCTTCGGCTCCGGACCTGGCGCGGCATCTGCTGCGTGAGACCAGTGGTGCGATCGATCGCCAGACCCTGATGCAGATCGCCTCCATGGCGGAACCGACACCCGGGCACCCCGCAGAGACGCCGCGGCCGACGGAATCGGCACCCGCCCGGGTCATGCTGGATCTGCCTCTGCAGACCCCGCAGGGGATCGCTGTCGCCCAGTTCGAGATCAGTCGGGACGGTGGGGGCGGCGGAGGCTCGGGCGGGCCCTCCGGCGAGCGGACCTGGCGGGCCCGCTTCTCGCTCGATGTCGAGCCGCTGGGGCCCGTGCACGTACAGATTGCCCTGACCGGGGCCCAGACCCGGGTCAGTCTCTGGGCCGAGCGTCCGGAGGCCATGGCGCGCCTGCGCGGGGGAGAAGAGACGCTGAACGCCGCGCTGCGCCAGGCCGAACTGACGCCCGAGCTCGCCTTCCATGCCGGCGCACCGCCGATCCTGGCAGGCGGTGCGGGGCGCTTTGTGGACCGGGCCTCATGACCGGTCCGGTCGGTCCCGTACGCCCCCGGATCGCCGTCGCGCTCCACTATGACGGGGCCGATGCCCCGCGCGTGGTCGCCTCGGGTCAGGGCTGGATCGGTGACAGGATCATTGAGACCGCCCGCGAGCATGGCGTGCCGATCGAGGAGAACCCGGCCCTGGCCCAGGCGCTCTCGACCATCGAGATCGACGAGGAGATCCCCGAAGCGCTGTATCGCGCTGTCGCCGAGATCCTGACCTTCCTGCTGCGCCCCTGAGGCCCAACGCAAAAGGCCCCGTCCTGCGACGGGGCCTTTCCGGATCAGGTCTGACGTGAGGTTCAGCCGCGGGTTTCGACCGGGGCGTAGTCGCGCTGGGTCGCACCCGTATAGAGCTGGCGCGGACGGCCGATCTTGCGGGCGGGATCCTCGAACATTTCCTTCCACTGGCTGATCCAGCCCACGGTACGGGCCAGGGCGAACAGCACGGTGAACATGTTGGTCGGGAAGCCCATCGCCCGCAGGGTGATGCCCGAATAGAAGTCGATGTTCGGATAGAGCTTGCGGTCGATGAAGTAGGGATCGCTGAGGGCGATCTTTTCCAGTTCCATGGCCACTTCGAGCAGCGGGTCGTTGATGCCCAGCTGGCCCAGCACTTCGTGGCAGGTCTTCTGCATGACCTTCGCACGCGGATCGAAGTTCTTGTACACGCGGTGGCCGAAGCCCATCAGCTTGTACTTCTTGTCCTTCACGCCCTGCACATAGGCCGGGATGTTCTCGACCGAACCGATTTCCTCGAGCATCTCGAGGGCTTCCTGGTTGGCGCCGCCGTGCGACGGGCCCCACAGGCAGGCGATGCCGGCAGCGATACAGGCGAACGGGTGCGCGCCCGACGAACCGGCCAGACGGACGGTCGAGGTCGAGGCATTCTGCTCGTGGTCGGCGTGCAGGATGAAGATGCGGTCCATGGCGCGGGTCAGGACGGGGTTGGGCACCCAGTCTTCGGCCGGCACCGAGAAGCACATGCGCAGGAAGTTTTCCGAATAGGACAGCTCGTTGCGCGGCGACACGAACGGACGGCCGACGCTGTACTGGAAAGCGCGGGCGGCGATGGTCGGCATCTTGGCGATCAGGCGGTGGGCGCTGATCTCGCGCTGCTTGGGATCATCGACGTTCAGGCTGTCGGCATAGAAAGCCGACAGGGCACCGACCGCGCCGGTCATGATCGCCATCGGGTGCGCGTCACGGCGGAAGCCCTGGAAGAAGCTGTCGAACTGGGCGTGCAACATCGTGTGATAGGTGATGTTGTGCTCGAACTTGGCGAACTCGTCGGCCGTCGGCAGTTCACCGTTGAGGAGCAGGTGGCAGACCTCGAGGAACGAGGACTTCTCGGCCAGCTGGTCGATCGGATAGCCGCGGTGCAGCAAAACGCCGGCATCACCATCGATATAGGTGATCTTGCTCTCGCAGGACGCCGTCGAGGTGAAACCCGGGTCGAAGGTGAAGTGGTCGCTGTCGCCGTAGAACTTGCGGACGTCCACGACGTCGGGGCCCGTGCTGCCCTTGAGGATCGGCAGGTCGTAGCTCTTGTCGCCGATCGTCAGTGTGGCTTTGTCGGTCATGCGGGAACCCCCTTCATCGATGGAACGAGCAGTCCAAATTTCTTTTCGCGAGTGCGTTATAGCGCCTCATGCGCGCTCAGCCAGCGCGTCGTCAAGACGGCCGAGACTCTCTTCGCGACCCAGAGCCGCCATGATCTTGTTCAGGTCAGGGGCCTGTGATCCACCGGTCAGGATGCCGCGCAGCGACGGGCCGAATTTGCCGAACCCGACACCCTCGGATTCTGCAAAGGATTTCAACAGGCTGCCGAGGGCCTCAACCTCCCAGTCGGGGGTCTGGGCGAGGCGATCGCGCAGGCGGGAGAGCCGCTCGACCGTCTCGGCCACCAGTTGTTTTGTCGTCTTTTCCTCAAGCCCGAACGGACGAATTTTCAGCGCGAATGCGCAATGCTCGGCCAGCTCGAGGATGGTCTTGGCCCCTTCCTTGACCTGGGGCACCACGGCGAGAAGTCGGGCGGCGGCATCTGCGGGCAAATTCGCGCCCTGGGCGACCAGGGCCTTCAGGGTCAGATCGGCCAGACGGGCGTCATCGGCGACCCGCAGGTGCTGGCTGTTGATGTGATTCAGCTTGGCCCAGTCCAGCCGGGCCGGGGCCTTGACCACATCGCGAACGTCGAACCAATCGATGGCCTGGGCGTCGTCGAACACCTCGTCATCACCGTGGCCCCAGCCCAGCCGGGCCAGATAGTTGCGGAGGCCCTCGGGGATATAGCCCATGTCGGCAAACTCGCCGACGGCCTGGGCCCCATGGCGCTTGGACAGCTTGGCCCCGTCCGGCCCGTGGATCAGCGGGATGTGGGCAAAGGCCGGCAGGTCCCAGTCCATGGCCTGGTAGATCAGCGTCTGGCGGGCAGCGTTGTTCAGGTGGTCATCGCCCCGGATCACGTGGGTCACGCCCATGTCGTGGTCATCGACCACCACGGCGAGGTTGTAGGTCGGGGCCCCGTCGGCGCGCAGCAGAACCAGGTCGTCCAGGTCGGTGTTGCGGAAGGTCACCGGACCCTTGACCAGGTCGTCGACCAGGGTCTCGCCGTCGGCGGGGCCCTTGAAGCGGATCACGTGCGGCAGGGCAGGGTCGCCCGGCTCGGCGGCGTCACGCCAGGGCGAGCGGATGGCATGGCCTTCCGCGCGAGCCTTTTCGCGGGCGACTTCCAGTTCCTCGACGCTCATCCAGCAGCGATAGGCCCGGCCGCGCTCCAGCAGCTGCTGCACGACCTCGGCATGGCGCGGCGCGCGGGTGTGCTGGAACACCGGTTCTTCGTCCGACTTCAGGCCCAGCCAGTCCAGACCCTCGAAGATCGCCGCGACGGCGGCTTCGGTCGAGCGCTCGCGATCTGTGTCTTCCACGCGCAGAAGGAACTTTCCACCCGTATGGCGTGCATATAACCAGTTGAACAGCGCGGTGCGGGCACCGCCGATGTGCAGGAAGCCGGTGGGTGAGGGTGCGAAGCGGGTGACCACGCCGCGGTCGGTGGAGGAGGGGTTCGACATCGAACTCAATGCTGAAAGGCTGGACGCCGCCGAGACGGCCGGGAGTGCGCGCCGGGGCGCGGCTGTTGGCGCGCGTCTTAGCACGGCGTTTCGCGCCCGGCCTAGTCCAACGGCGCTCTTCCGCCGTCTGAGGCAGGAGGGAACCGACAATCTGGAGCGCTGGGTGCTGTGGAGCCCCGTGGCTTTTGGACTGGGGGCCGCCGCCTATCTGGAAGCGCCGGTCGAGCCGCCCCTGATGCTGCTGCTCGCGGCAGCGCTGGCGAGCGTGGTTCTGGTAGCTCTGGCGCGGCGGACGGCCCTGCGCGGGCTGGTGGTCGTCACTACCCTGTTGGCCTTTGCTGCCGCCGGGGGCCTTGCGGGTAAGGTTCGCAGTGACCGGGTCGCTTCACCGGTGATCGACGGCGAACGCCTGCCGCGCCGGGTTGAGGGCTTTGTGGTCGATGTCGTCAGTCCCGGAGCCGGTGGCCAGCGTGTGCTGATCGCCCCGGTCGCCATCGCGGGCCTGTCGCCGGCCGAGACGCCCAAGCGGCTGCGGGTCACGGTGGACGGCGACCTGGTGCCCGAACCTGGCGAGGCGGTACGGTTCCGGGCCATTCTCGGGCCGCCGCCGCCGCCGGCCGCGCCGGGGGCCTATGATTTCGCCCGCGATGCCTGGTTCGACGCCGTCGGTGCGGTAGGTTTCTGCCTGGGCGAGATCGGGTCAACACGTCTGGAACCGCCGCCGCGCCGCTTGCAGGCCGAGATGACCGTCAACCGTTTTCGCTGGCGACTGGCCGGCCGGATCCTCGCGGCGATGGGGCCGACCAGTGGCGGGATCGGAGCGGCCATGGTCACCGGCCATGAGGCCTGGATTACGCCGGAGCAGACCGAGGCCATGCGGGCCTCGGGCCTGGCCCACATCCTGTCGATCTCTGGCCTGCATATGGCGATTGTCGGTGGGTTCGTGTTCGGCCTCGCGCGTCTGGCCATCGCGGCCTCGCCGTGGCTGGCCCTGCGCGCGCCGGGCAAGAAGATAGCGGCCGTGGCCGGGCTCTCGGCGGTGATCGGCTATCTGGTGATTTCCGGTGCGCCGCCCCCGGCCGAGCGCGCCGCCATCACCGCCGCCGTGGCCTTTGCCGCCATCCTCTTCGACCGCCAGGCGATCACCCTGCATGGCCTGGCCGTCGCGGCCCTGATCATCCTGGCGCTGCAGCCCGAGGCGGCCGGGGCACCGGGGTTCCAGATGTCCTTTGCCGCGACCACGGCCCTGATCGCCCTGGCCGAGGCCTGGCCGAGACCGCTGCGCGAGATCGCCGTGCCCTGGCCGATTCGGGCGATCCAGGCCGCGACCCAGTGGCTGGCGGTCAGTGTCGGGGCGAGCTTCGTGGCAGGCCTGGCGACCGGGCCCTTCGCCATGCAGCACTTCAACCGCGTGGCGATCTGGGGGCTGCCGGCCAATCTGATCGTCGCGCCGCTGTCGTCCTTCGTCATCATGCCGTTCCTGGCGCTCGGCACGGTTCTGGAGGCGGTCGGGTGGGGCGGGCCCTGTCTCGCGATCGCCGGCTGGGGCGTCGATGCCATGGTCGCCGTGGCCGCGCGTTTCGAGGCCGCGGGCGGCCAGGCCGTGGTCGCCAGCGCGCCACCGGTCACGCTGCTGCTGGCCTGGATCGGCGTGATGCTGCTGTGTCTCTGGCGCGGTCATGTCCGCTGGCTGGGCCTGCCCCTGGCGCTCGCTGTGGCCCTGTGGCCAAGACCCGAGCCGCCGGACGCCTGGATCGCTGCGGATGGATCTGCCGCAGCAGTGCGGGTCGGCAAACAGGCGGTGGCCCTGCGACCCGAGGCGCGCCGGTTCGGCATAGAACTCTGGGCGAGGCGGCGGGGCCTGGCTCTTGAGCCTGGCACTGAATTTGACTGCAACGCCCGCAGCTGCCGGCCGGGAGCGGCCACACCGGTGCGCCTCGCCCTGTCCTGGACCCGGCGCAGCCCCGAGGGGGCCGAGCTTGAACGGCTATGCCTGGCGGCCGAGGTTGTCGTCCTGCGCGGTGCGACCCCCCGGGTGCTGCCTGAAAGCTGCCGCAGCCGGGTTCTCCTGACTGCTGAAGACTTCAGGCAGGGTGGAGCGACCGAGCTCTATCGGCGGCACGGGACGTGGTGGATCGTCTGGGCCCAGCCCTTGAGGGGGCACAGGCCCTGGACCGGTCGCGCGTCCTGACGATCAGTCGTCGGTCGGGGTCTTGGGCAGACGGGGCGGGGCCCGCATCAGGAAGGCCGGGACGTCGTTGCCGAAGCCGATAACCCGACGGTCGTCGTCATCCTCGCGACCACGAACAGGCTGCACCCCCCGGACGGGCTGGGCCGGACGGGTTTCGCGCTCGGGCCGGACTTCGCGCTCGGGCCGGACTTCGCGTACGGGGCGCGCCTCGCGGGCCGGGCGGGCTTCGCGCTCGGCACGGGGCTCGCGCTCGGGACGGGTGCGTTCGCGCGGGGCCGGAGCCACGGCTTCAGCCTCGACCGTTTCGACGGCTTCAGCACGCGGGGTACGCTCGCCGCGCGGCTTGCGTTCGCGACGGGCGCGCGGGGCGCGCTCTTCACGGGCCTCGGCCGGGGCTTCCACGGCATCGGCGACAACGGCTTCGACGGCGGCGTCCTCGGCCGGGGCATCGCCCTCGATCTCGCGAACCCGTGAGCCACGGCCGCCGCGCGCCGAGCGTTCGCCCGTCTCGCGTTCGCCACGCTCACGTCCGGCAGGCGCGCCACGGCCGCGCTTGCGGTCCTTGTCGCCTTCGCGCCGAACGGTGACGGCACCCGAGTAGTCGAGGTCGAGCTTTTCTTCGTCCGGGGTCGAGCCGATCAGCTTGACCACCTTGTCGAAGCCCTTGTCGTCCGAAGGGGTGACCAGCATGTAGGTGATGCCCGAACGCCCGGCGCGACCAGTGCGGCCGATGCGGTGCACATAGTCATCGGCATGGTGCGGGACGTCGTAGTTGAAGACGTGGCTGACGGCCGGGATATCGAGGCCGCGCGCGGCGACGTCGGAGGCCACCAGGATCTTCAGCGAACCGTCGCGGAAGGCCGCCAGGGTCTTCATGCGCTGGCTCTGGTCGAGGTCGCCGTGGATGGCGGCAGCGTCAAAGCCGTGCGAGCGCAGGGACTTGGCCACCACATCGACTTCGGTCTTGCGGTTGCAGAACACGATGCCGGTCTCGATCTGGGCCTTCTCGATCAGGGCCCGCAGCGCCAGGCGCTTGGCCTTGGGATCGGAGGAGGGCACCTTGACCAGCAGTTGGGTGATGTTCTCGTTGGTCGTCGCCGGACGCGCGGCCTCGATCCGCACGGGATCCTTGAGGAACTGCTTGGTCAGGCGGGTGATTTCCGGCGGCATGGTCGCCGAGAAGAACAGCGTCTGCTTCTTGGGCGGCGTCATCTTGAAGATGCGCTCGATGTCCGGAATGAAGCCCATGTCCAGCATGCGGTCGGCTTCGTCGACGACCAGGAACTGCACGCCGGTCATCAGCAGCTTGCCGCGTTCGAAATGGTCGAGCAGGCGGCCGGGGGTGGCGATCAGCACGTCGACGCCACGATCCAGCTTCTTCTCCTGGTCGCCGAACGACACGCCGCCGATCAGCAGGGCCCAGGAGAGCTTGGTGCCCTTGGCGTATTTCTCGAAGCTGGAGGCGACCTGGTCGGCCAGTTCGCGGGTCGGGGCGATGACCAGGGCGCGCGGCATGCGGGCCTTGGCGCGGCCGTTCATCAGCTTGTCGATGAGGGGCAGGGTGAAGGCGGCGGTCTTGCCGGTGCCGGTCTGGGCGATACCCAGAACGTCCTGACCGGCGAGGGCGACCGGGATCGCCTGGGCCTGGATGGGGGTGGCCGTCGTGTAGCCGGTGTCTGCGACCGCTTGCAGGGTCGTGGGCGACAGCCCGAGTTCGGAAAATTCTGTCATGTCATTCTGGCTGAAAATTCAGAGCCACCCGTGCGTGGGCGAACGGGCGGCGCGGATTCGCCAGACCTGCTCCGAAGTTGGGGATAAATAGGCGTAATGGCGCCAAAGTCAATCACGGCGCGCTTAGGACGGGGATGAGCAGACCTATGGACGACAGCGGCTGGACGTCTTCCGCCCGGGCCTGGATCGCAGACATGGGCGATACCGGGGATTTTGGCCGGCAACATGTTCTGGACGGCCCGATGACGGCCCAGCTCAGGCTGCTGTCCGGCGGCCGGGCCCTGGATGTCGGCTGCGGGGAAGGGCGGTTCTGCCGAATGCTCCGGGCCGAGGGCTTCGATCCCGTCGGGCTTGATCCGACGGCGGAGCTTCTGGTCGAGGCCAGGATCCGTGATCCCGACGGAATCTATCTTGAGGGGCGAGCCGAGGCGCTGGAGTTCCCCGACGGGCATTTCGACCTCGTGGTCACCTATCTGACCCTGATCGACATCGAGGGCGCGGAGGCGGCCATTGCGGAGATGGTCCGGGTGCTGCGTCCGGGCGGAACCCTGCTGGTGGCCAATCTCAGCAGCTTCAGCAGCGCCCGCGCCCATGATGGATGGCAGCGCAACCTTCTGGGCCGAAGGGTGCATTTCGCCATCGACCGGTATCTGGAGCGCCGGTCCACCTGGGAACGCTGGCGGGGGATTTCGATCCGCAACTGGCACCGGCCCCTGAGCGACTACATGAAATGGTTCCTGGGGCAGGGGCTGATCCTGACCCATTTCGATGAGCCCGCAGCGACCGGTGGTGAGCCCGCCAAGGCCGAGCGCTACAATCGTGTGCCCTGGTATGTGCTAATGACGTGGCGCAAGCCGGCCTGAGCGCTGGCGCCCGACCGTCCTGCACTCTATATCCGCCGGCACATGACCATCGATCACGACTCCCGCCTTCGGCGGCTTCGGTTCCGCGCCTGGCATCGCGGTTTTCGGGAAGCGGACCTCATCCTGGGGCCGTTTGCGGACAACCATGCCCAGAACCTGACGCCCGAGCAGTTCGATACGCTCGAAGCGCTGCTCGAGAACCCGGATCGCGAGATCTATGCCTGGATCGTCGGTCAGGAGCCGACCCCCCCGGCCTTCGAGACCGACGTGCTGGCGATGATCCGCACCTTCCGGTTCGAGGCCCATGCCGTGCGCCCGGTCGGCGACGGCGCTTAAGAGAGTTTCATGGCCTACGACGCCAAGCAGATCGCCAAGGCCTCAGGCGGCCTGACCCTGGCCGGTGCGCCTGAGGGCTTTGATGCCCTGGTGATGGCCGACATCGCCCGGGCGCGCGGCGGCCTGACCGCCTTCGTGGCCCGCGACACCGCCCGGGCCAATGCCTTCCTCGACGCCCTGAAGTTCTTCGCGCCCGAGATCGAGGCCGTGCTGTTCCCGTCGTGGGACTGCCTGCCCTATGACCGGGTCGGCCCCTCGGCAGGCGTTGCAGCCCAACGGATGGCCACGCTGTCGCGCCTGGCGCGAGGCCTGGGCACGGCCAAGCCGGCCATGCTGGTCATCGCTGCGCCGGCCCTGCTGCAGCGGGTGCCCGACAAGAGCGTGCTGCTGCGTGCCAGCTATTCGGCCAGGGTCGGCAACAGCGTCGATATCAAGGATCTCGAGCGCTATTTCGCCGTCAACGGCTATGCCCGCGCCTCCACGGTCTCGGAAAAGGGCGAGTTCGCGATCCGGGGCGGGGTGATCGACGTCTATCCCTCGGCCGCCGAAGAGCCCGTGCGGCTGGACCTGTTCGGCGACACCCTGGAGAGCATCCGGGCCTTTGATCCGGAAACCCAGCGCTCGACCAAGCAGCTGAAGGAGATTGATCTCCTGCCGGTCAGCGAGGCCCTGCTTGATGCCGACGGCGTGTCGCGCTTCCGCCGGGGCTATGTGGCGAAGTTCGGGGCCCCGGGTGATGACGCCCTGTATGCTGCCGTCAGCGAGGGCGGGCGCCGCGCCGGGCTCGAGCACTGGCTGCCGCTGCTTTACGAGCGCATGGCGACCCTGTTCGACTACCTGCCCGCCGGATCGCTGCTGGGCATCGACAACCAGACCAGCGAGGCGCGCGACGAGCGTCTGGCCATGATCCAGGACGCCTACGACGCCCGCGCCAGCGCCGACCGCAAGTCGGCCTATCGCCCTCTCGATCCCGCCGCCCTCTATCTGACGGCCAGGGAATGGGATGAGGCGGTGTCGGACCGGCCGCATCGCCAGTTCACGCCCTTCCAGCCCCAGGGCCTGGATGTCGTCGACATGGGGGCCAAGCTGGGACGGGTGTTCGCCGCCGAGCGGGCCCAGGACAGCGTCAACCTGTTCGAGGCCACCAGCGATCACGCCAGGGCCCTGGCTGCGGCCGGGAAGCGGGTGCTGTTCGCCTCGTGGTCGGAAGGCTCGTCCGAGCGCCTCGGGACCATGCTGGCCGATCACGGCCTGAAGAAGATCCCCTATGCGGCCTACTGGCAGGCGGCCAAGGCCAATGATCCCAAGGTCCCGCAGCGGGTCGTGCTGCCGCTGGACCACGGCTTCGAAACCGAAAACCTGGCGGTCATTTCCGAGACCGACATCCTCGGCGACCGGCTGGCCAGGCCGCGCAAGAAGCGCCGCGCCGCCAACTTCCTGGCCGAGGCCAGCGCCCTGACGCCCGGCGATCTGGTCGTCCATATCGATCACGGCATCGGCCGCTACGAGGGCCTCAAGACCCTCGACGTCCAGGGCGCGCCGCATGACTGCCTCGACCTGCTGTATGGCGGTGAGGCCAAACTCTATCTGCCGGTCGAGAACATCGACCTGCTGACCCGCTACGGCACGGACGGTGAGAACGTCCAGCTCGACAAGCTGGGTGGCGCGGCCTGGCAGGGCCGCAAGGCCAAGGCCAAGGAACGTCTGCGGGTCATGGCCGAGGGCCTGATCCAGATCGCCGCCGCCCGCCAGCTGAAGTCGGTGGAAGAAACCGATCCGCCGTCGGGGGTGTTCGACGAGTTTTGTGCCCGCTTCCCGTATGAGGAAACCGACGACCAGCTGTCGGCCATCGCCGACGTTCTGGGTGATCTGGGCTCGGGCAAGCCGATGGATCGCCTGATCTGCGGCGATGTCGGCTTCGGCAAGACAGAGGTGGCCCTGCGGGCGGCCTTCGTGGTGGCGATGAGCGGCAAGCAGGTGGCCATCGTCTGCCCGACGACCCTGCTGGCCCGTCAGCACTACAAGACCTTCAAGGACCGCTTCCAGGGCTGGCCGGTCAAGGTCACCCGTCTGTCGCGTCTGGTGACCGGCAAGGAAGCCGCCGAGACCCGCGAGGGCCTGGCCAATGGCCAGATGGAGATCGTGGTCGGCACCCATGCGGTGCTCAGCAAGCAGGTCTCGTTCAAGGACCTGGGCCTCGTGATCGTCGACGAGGAGCAGCACTTCGGGGTCAAGCACAAGGAGAAGCTGAAAGAGCTTCGCGCCGACGTGCACATGCTGACCCTGACTGCCACGCCGATCCCGCGCACCCTGCAGATGGCGCTCAGCGGCATCCGCGAGATGTCGATCATTGCCACCCCGCCGGTCGATCGCCTGGCGGTACGGACCTATATCAGTCCGTTCGACCCGGTGACCCTGCGCGAGGCCCTGCTGCGCGAGAAGTATCGCGGCGGCCAGGCCTACTATGTCGTGCCGCGCATCAAGGACCTGGAGGATATCGAGAAGTTCCTCCGCACCCAGGTGCCCGAGGTCAAATATGTCGTCGGCCACGGCCAGATGGCCCCGACCCAGCTGGAAGACGTGATGACGGCCTTCTACGAGGGCCAGTACGACGTTCTCCTTGCGACCACTATCGTGGAAAGTGGGCTGGACATCCCGTCGGCCAACACCCTGATCGTTCACCGCGCCGACATGTTCGGCCTGGCCCAGCTGTATCAGATCCGCGGACGCGTCGGCCGCTCCAAGGCCCGGGCCTATGCCTATCTGACCACGCCGAACGAGAAGACCATCACCCTGTCGGCCGAGAAGCGCCTGCAGGTGCTGCAGTCTCTGGACAGCCTGGGGGCCGGCTTCCAGCTGGCCAGCCACGACCTTGACCAGCGCGGCGGCGGCAACCTGCTGGGCGACGAGCAGAGCGGTCACATCAAGGAGATCGGCGTCGAGCTCTATCAGCAGATGCTGGAAGACGCCGTGGCCGAGTTGCGCCAGCGCCAGGGGGCCGAGGCCCTGCTGGAGGATCGCGGCTGGTCGCCGCAGATCAATACCGGCGCGGCCGTGATGATTCCGGACGACTATGTGCCGGACCTGAACGTGCGCCTGTCGCTCTATCGCCGTCTGTCGGAAGCCGAGAAGTCGGCCGACCGCGAGGCGCTGGCGGCCGAGCTGATCGACCGCTTCGGCCCGTTGCCGCCCGAGACCGACAGCCTGCTCAAGGTCGTCGCCATCAAGGGCCTGTGCCGCGAAGCCAATGTCGCCAAGATCGACGTCGGGCCCAAGGGCGCGGTGGCCAGCTTCCGCAATGACAGCTACGCCAACCCACTGGGCCTGATGCAGTTCGTGGCCAAGAACAACATCGTCTGGAAGGTGCGTCCCGACCAGAAGGTGGTGGTCAAGGGCGAGTGGGAAACGCCGGCCCAGCGTCTGGATGCCGCCGAGAAGATCCTGGTTCAGCTGGCCACCCTGGCCCGGGGCTGACCCGGGCAAGGCTGCAGGTCATGGGGCGGCTTCAACCCATGACCTGGGACCATATGGTCTTTTGGGTTTGGTCCAGCCCGTCGCAGACCCACGTTCGGCTGGCAGCCTGCGCAATGTAGTGAAATAAAGGTCGGACCACGTGATTCCACGCGGATGATCCGATCCATGCCCGCAACGACCGAGCACGCGTCCGGTAGGCAAGGCGACACCGTCAAGACGGTGTCATTGAGCCTGCTGGCCGCTGTGGGCTATGCGCTCCTGGCCTATGTCTGTGTCGAGGTGCCGCGCGCCTATGGCGTGGTTACACCGATCTGGCTTTCCAACGCCTTCGTCATCGCCTGTCTGCTCGCCGTCGAAACGCAGCGCTGGCCCTGGTTGCTGGCCGGGGCCCTGATCGGCGGACTGGCCGCCGGGGCCCATGCCGGCGACGCGCCGGGGATCAGTTTCGTCCTGACGACGGCCAATATCGTTCAGACAGGCCTCTGTGCCTGGGCGGTCCGGCGCTTGCTGGGGCAAGAGTTCGACCTGGGACGGCCCAGGCACATGGTCATCTTTGTCGTTCTGGCCGGTATCCTCGTGCCGCTGGTGACAGGGGCTGCAGCGGCAGCCTTTCATACGCTCACGCGGGGTGGCGACCTCTGGGGCAATCTCTGGGTCTGGGTGCTGGGCGATATTCTGGGCGTTCTGACCCTCACGCCCTGTCTGCTGGTCCTGAGCCAGGCCCGCACCTATCTGGCCGAACGGGGGCCGTCCCTTAGCGGTGCCCTGGCGATGCTGGGACTGATTGCCGTCTCTCTGACAGTCTTCTTCGCTTTCCGGTTTCCCCTGCTGTTTGTGATCCCGCCGATGATGCTGCTGGTGGCGTGGCAACTTGAAGTGCTGGGGGCTGTGGTCGGGGCGGTCATCGTCGCCACCATCGCCATCATCGCCACGATGACCGGCTTCGGTCCGCTCCAGACTGTATCCAACCATCCGGTCATGCAGCTGGTCCTGCTGCAGGTGTTCCTGGCGGTGTCGATCTTTGTCAGCCTGCCGGTAGCGGCCTTTCAGCGCCAGCGCCGCTACATCCTCGACCGCATGGAGCGGGCCAGCGAGGCGGTGACCCGCAGCGAGGCCGGCTATCGCATGCTGACCGAGAACGCGCTCGACCTGATCATCCACAGCGATCTCACCGGCAAGGTCACCTACATGTCGCCCTCGTCGGTCGCCATGCTGGGCTATCAGCCGGAAGAGATGATCGGCCACCGGGCCATCGAGCTGGTGCATCCGGACGATTTCGACAGCGTCACGCAGTTCAGTGTCGATCAGGTCAAGGGCGGTCTGGCCCCGACCGACCGCATCGAATACCGCGCCTTCCGCAAGGACGGTTCGATGCTGTGGCTTGAGTCACGCCCGACCCTGGCCCGCGACCCGGTCACCGGCCGCAAGATCGGCATCACCGACGTCGTGCGCGATGTCACCGACCGCAAGGCCATGGAGCAGCAGCTGCGGGAATCGCAGGTGCGGGCCGAGGCCGCCGCCGCCGCCAAGGGCGAGTTCCTGGCCAATATGAGCCATGAGCTGCGGACGCCCCTGACCGCTGTCCTCGGCTTTGCCGGCATGATCGAGGGCCAGCCCGACCTCAGCCCCGTCAACCGTCGGCATCTGGCCCGGATCATTGATGGCGGTACCGCGCTGCTGGCGACGATCAACGACATCCTGGATTTTTCAAAGCTCGATGCCGGCCAGATGCAGATCAGGCCGCGTCCGGTTTCGCTGCCGGACCTGGTTCGGGACGTACTCGAAATCTTTGGGCCCCAGGCCTCGGCAAAGGGACTGACCCTGACGGCCAGCGGACTGGAGGGCATCCCCGAACCGCTTGAGGCCGATCCCGATCGTGTCCGGCAGGTGCTGCTGAACCTCGTCGGCAATGCCATCAAGTTCACCAGCCAGGGCGGCGCGGCCGTGGATCTCGCCTATGACGCGGCGGCCGGACGGCTGGATGTCGGCGTGCAGGATACCGGGCAGGGGATCGCGCCGGAGGACATCGGACGGCTCTTCACCCGGTTCTCCCAGATCGACTCCTCGATCAGCCGCCAGCACGGCGGGGCGGGACTGGGCCTGGCGATCTCCCGGGGGCTGGTCGAGGCCATGGGCGGCTCCATCCGGGTGGCCAGCCGGCTGGGCGAGGGCTCCCGCTTTGCCTTCGAATTGCCGGTCCGGCCTCCGGTCGACAGGAACGAGGCGGTCCCCGTGGCCTTGCCGCCTTTGCCGGTGCTGCCACCCGGTTGTCGTGTGCTGGTGGTCGATGACAACGCCGCCAACCGGGAACTGGTCCGCACGGTCCTCGAGGCCTTTTCAGTGGATGTTTCCGAAGCCGTCGACGGGGAAGAGGGGGTCCGGGCCGCCGAGGGGGGCAGTTTCGACCTGATCCTGATGGATCTGCGCATGCCCCGCCTGGACGGGATCCGGGCAGCCGAGCAGATCCGCGCCGGTCATGGTCCCTGTGCCGGTGCGCCGATCCTTGCCTTCTCTGCCGACGTCCGCTCCGGTCCGACCGCTTCGGTGTTCAACGGATCGATCGCCAAACCGATGACCGTCGCCTCGTTGGTCGGCACCATCGCGGCCGCCCTGGCCGCCTGACCGGATCAGCCCTGGGCTTCGGCCAGCTCCTCGGCCAGCGCCATCCAGGTCGCCTCGGCGTCTTCAAGCTTGGCCCTGGCGCTGCTGACCCGCTTGGTCAGCTCGGCGACCTTGGTCGGGTTCTTGTAGATCTGGGGATCGGCCAGCTGGGCGTCGAGTTCGGCCACCTGGCGCGTCGTGCGGGTTACGACCTGTTCGGCGGCCTCGATCTTGCGCTTCAGGGGCTCGATGGCGACCGCCTTGCGGGGGGCGGCCGAAGCCGTTTCGGCCTTGGCCGGCTCGCGCGCCACCTGGGTGGGTTTCACCGCCTGTTTGGCGCGGTCCAGCACGAACCTGGCATACTCGTCCATGTCGCCGTCGAACGGTTTGACGGTGCCGTCAGCCGCCAGCCACAGGCGGTCGGCGACCAGTTCCATCAGCGAACGGTCGTGGGTGATCAGGATCACCGCGCCCTCATAGTCATTCAGGGCGTCCAGCAGGGCCCGGCGGCTGTCGATGTCGAGGTGGTTGGTCGGTTCGTCGAGGATCAGCATGTGCGGCGCGTCCATCGCCACCATGTTGAGCAGCAGGCGCGCGCGCTCGCCGCCTGACAGATTGGCGACCGTCGTCTCCTGCTTTTCGAAGCCGAGCCCGAACTGGGCCAGTTTCGAGCGGCGCGAGCTTTCCGAGGCGTCCGGCATGGCCCGGCGGATAATCTCCAGCGGGGTGTCGACCGGGTCCATGGCCTCGATCTGGTGCTGGTGGAACCAGCCGACCTTCATCTTGCGGTCGCGGTGCAGTTCGCCCGACTGGATGTCCAGGGCCCCGGCGATCATCTTGGCGAAGGTCGACTTGCCGGCCCCGTTGACGCCCAGCAGGCCGATGCGGTCATCCAGGTCCATGCGCAGGTTGAGGTTCTTGAGGATCGGACGTCCGGCCTCGTAGCCTACATTGGCTCGCTCCAGCCGGATCAGCGGCGGGGCCAGGGGACGCGGCGGTGAGGGCAGGGTGAAGGGCGCGACGCGCTCTTCGATCGTGGTGGCCACCGGCTCCATCTTGGCCAGGCGCTTCATGCGCGACTGGGCCTGGGCGGCCTTTGAGGCCTTGGCCTTGAAGCGATCGACGAAGGCCTGCAGGTGGGCGCGCTCGGCGTCCTGCTTGGCCTTGGCCGACAGCTGCAGGCGGGCCTTTTCGGCGCGGCGCTTCTCGAAGTCGTCGTAGCCGCCGGTGTAGAGCTCCAGCTTGCCGCCGGCCAGGTGCAGCATGTGCGTACAGCTGTTGTTGAGCAGCTCGCGGTCGTGGCTGACGATCAGGGCGGTGTGCGGATACTTCTGCAGCCGGGCTTCCAGCCACAGGGCCCCTTCCAGGTCGAGATAGTTGGTCGGTTCGTCCAGCAGCAGCATGTCCGGCTCGGAGAACAGGGCCGCGGCCAGGGCCACGCGCATCCGCCAGCCGCCGGAGAACTCGCTCATCGGCCGTTGCAGGTCCTCCTGCGAGAAGCCCAGGCCCGAAAGAATTTCCGAGGCCTTGGCCGGGGCCGCGTCGGAGTCGATTTCGATCAGCCGGTTCCAGATCTCGCCCATTTCCTCCGGATCAGCCGTCTCCAGGCGCGTCAGCAGGCTGTGACGCTCCTCGTCGGCTTCCAGCACCGTGTCGAGCAGACTGACGGGCGTGGCGGGGTGCTCCTGGTCGACCGAACCGATGCGGGCGGACTTCGGGAGGCTGATCTCGTCGTCACCGGCGTGAAGCTGGCCCAGCACCAGCTTGAACAGGGTCGACTTGCCGACGCCGTTGCGACCGATGAGGCCGACCTTGGCTCCGGGCGGCAGGTTGACGCTGGCGTGGTCGAAAAACTTCCGTCCCCAGGCATTGAAGGTCAGGTCTTTGATCTGAAGCATTTGACGGGACGACTACGCAGCGGGTTGGCGGGGAGCAAGCGCCCGGCTATAAGCCCGCAACCTCCCAATTCACAACTTTATGTGTGAGATATCTTCGTGACCGAACGCACCTTCTCGATCATCAAGCCGGACGCCACGCGTCGCAACCTGACCGGCGCCATCAACGCGGTGATCGAGGCCGCCGGCCTGCGCATCGTCGCCCAGCGTCGCGTCCACCTGACCGAAGCCCAGGCCAAGAAGTTCTACGAAGTTCACGCCGAGCGTCCGTTCTACGGCGAACTGGTCGGCCAGATGATCGCCGAGCCGGTCGTCGTGCAGGTCCTGGAAGCCGAAGGCGCCGTGGCCAAGTACCGCGAAGTCATGGGCGCCACCAACCCGGCCGCCGCTGACGAAGGCACCATCCGCAAGCTGTTCGCCCTCTCGATCGGCGAAAACTCGGTCCACGGTTCGGACAGCCTGGAGAACGCCGCGATTGAAATCGCCCAGTTCTTCACGGACGACCAGATCGTCGGCTAAGGCTTTCCCGCCTTAACGACAGCAAGAGGCCGGCGGAGCGATCCGCCGGCCTTTTTTGCTTGTGGATCAGGCGGCGACGCGGACGGCGCGGGCCTGCGGGGCCAGAAGGCGTCGGGCGGCCAGATAGACGGCCAGACAAAGCAGGGCGGCCGCGAGGGCTACGATTGTGCCGGCGACCGGGTCGGTCAGCAGCAGGTCAAGATTGCGGGCCGCCAGATAGCCGGGCGCGAGCAGCGAGATCACCCAAAGTGGGGCGGTCGCGGCGCTGGCGGCCTGAAACGCCCAGGGCCGGGCCCGCGACATGCCCGCCACGATCGGAATGAACGGCCGCACCGGTCCCATGAAGCGCGCAGCCGCGATGGCAATAACGCCGTGGCGGCGCGACAGCAGGCGGGCTCGGGCGAACAGACGGCGATGACCGGCCAGCAGGCCGCGGGCCAGGCGGCGCGCTCCAAGCCCGCGGCCGAGCAGGTAGGAGATCGCATCACCGACGACGGCCCCGGCGCTGCACCACAGGATCGCTTCGACCGGATGCAGGGCCCCCTGGGCCACCAGGGCCCCGGCCATCAGCATCACCGCCACGATCGGGATCAGCAGGCCGACCAGGAGCAGGGCTTCGAGCAGGGTGAGGATGAACAGGATCAGCCCCGCCCAGAGGCTGTTCTGGGCGATCACTTCGGTGATTTGCGGCAGGAGCGATTCCATGGTGCCCATGATGCTGAGGAAAAGTGACAACACTCTGATCGGGCGTGGTTACTGGAAGCTGCGCGACAATCGGCCTCACGTCCGGCGCATTTGGGTGCGCGCGTTTCAGGTCGCAAGGAGCGGATGTGAAAGACTACGGCAAGAACGACATCGCCCTGGCCGCCGCCCTGTCGGGTGTGGCGGGCTATGTCGACGCCATCGGCTTTCTGAAGCTTGGCGGGTTCTTCGTCTCGTTCATGAGCGGCAATTCCACCCGACTGGGGGTGGGGCTGGCGACCGGTCACCTTGAAGCGGCGCTGACCGCCCTGGTCCTGATCGCGCTGTTCGTGGCCGGGGTGGTGCTGGGCGCCCTGGTGGCCAACCGGGCGGGGGAGGGCCGCCGGGCCATGGTCATGGGCCTGGAGGCCCTTCTGCTGGCGACCGCCGCCGGCCTGATTTCGCTCGGCCACGACCCTGTCGGTGTCGCAGCCATGGTCCTGGCCATGGGGGCCGAGAATGCCGTCTTCCAGCGCAACGGCGATGTCGGGGTGGGGCTGACCTATATGACCGGCGCGCTGGTCAAGGCCGGTCAGCGCATTGCGGCTGCCCTGACGGGCGGCGACCGCTGGGCCTGGGGGCCGTACGTCATGCTCTGGGCGGGCCTGACCCTCGGCGGGGCCCTCGGGGCCCTGGCCTATCTGCGACTGGGGGTCCTGGCCCTGTGGGGCGCAGCGACGGTCCTGGCCGGGCTGGCCCTTTTCCGCTTTGTCCGGGAACGAAGCCTAGGCTAGCGACCGGACAAAGTCCGCGAGGGTCGCCGCATAGAGGCGG
>NZ_QAII01000001.1:51838-64538 GCF_003060965.1 Caulobacter sp. HMWF025
CCTGTTCAAGCACCCGCCGGGACAGCGCATGCTCGTCGTCGCCGGCCAAAACCGGCACGCGGGCCTGGCCGAGGATCGGACCCTCATCGACCCCGGCCGTGACCAGATGCACCGTACAGCCGGCTTCGGCTTCACCGGCGGCGATGGCGCGAGCGTGAGTGTCCAGGCCCGGATAGGCCGGCAGCAGGGACGGATGGATGTTCAGCATCCGGCCTGCCCAGGCATCGACCAGGAAGGGGGTGAGGATCCGCATGTAGCCGGCCAGGGCAATGACCTCGATCCCGCGCGTGCGCAGGGCCGCGTCAATGGCCCGCTCGTGGGCCTCGCGGTCCCTGCCGTACGGCTTCTGGTCGACGCAAAGCGCCTCGATCCCGGCCGCAGTGGCGCTGGCCAGCCCGCCGGCGTCCGGCTTGTTGGCCAGGACGAGGGCGATCTCGAACGGGCAGTCAGCGGCGGCGGCCGCCCGGACCAGGGCGTCCATGTTGGAGCCCCTGCCGGAGATCAGGACGGCGACCTTGGTCCTCGACCGCATTTAGCCGGCAACCAGCTGGCCGCAGATGAACGCGTCCTCGCCGGCATTGAGCAGGGCGGCCAGCACGGGTTCGGCGTCCGAGGCGGCGACCACCAGGATGAAGCCGACGCCGCAGTTGAAGGTCCGGCGCAGCTCGTGATCGGCGATCCCGCCGACCTCCTGCAGCCAGGCAAAGACCGGCGGCAGCGGCCACGCGTTCCAGTCGAACTCGGGCACAAGGCCCTTGGCGATGCAGCGCGGCGGGTTCTCGATCAGGCCCCCCCCGGTGATGTGCGCGCCGCCCTTGACCCGGCCCGACTGCAGCAGGGGCAGGATCGACTTCACATAGATGCGGGTCGGGGCCATCAGGGCCTCGGCGAGGGTCTTGCCGGGCTCGAACGGGCAGGGGGCGTCCCAGGCCAGCCCCGAACGCTCGACCACGCGGCGCACCAGCGAATAGCCGTTGGAGTGCGGGCCCGAGGAGCCGATGCCGATGATCATGTCGCCGGCCCGCTGGCGGTCCAGCCTGGGCAGGACACCGTCACGCTCGACCGCGCCGACCGAGAAGCCGGCAAGGTCATATTCGCCGTCGCTGTACATGCCGGGCATTTCGGCGGTCTCGCCGCCGACCAAGGCCGCGCCGGCCAGCTTGCAGCCTTCGGCAATGCCGGCGACGACGCTCTTGGCCGTCTCGATGTCCAGCTTGCCGGTGGCGAAATAGTCGAGGAAAAGCAGGGGCTCTGCGCCCTGGGCCAGCAGGTCGTTGACGCACATGGCCACCAGGTCGATCCCCACCGTGGCGTGCATCCCGGCATCGATGGCGATGCGCAGCTTGGTCCCGACGCCGTCGGTGGTGGAGACCAGCAGCGGGTCGTCGTAACCGGCCGCCTTCAGGTCGAACAGGGCGCCGAAGCCGCCGAGGCTGCCATCGGCACCGGGACGACGGGTCGCCTTGGCCAGGGGCTTGATCGCCTCGACCAGGGCGTTGCCCGCATCAATGTCCACGCCCGACTGGGCATAGGTAAGGCCGCCTTGCTGATCGCTCATTGGTTCGCTCGGGTCTGCGGGAAGCGCTTGGAACGCCTCGACGCGCGGAAAAATACGGCCCGGGCCTGCTTGACGCTTGCAGACTCGGGGGTGCGCGAGGCTATTAGCAGCCGATGAAGCCGATCACCACTACCGCCGAGCTGGCGGCGTTTTGTAATGCGTTGCAGGGCCAGCCCTTCGTCGCCGTGGACACTGAGTTCATGCGCGAGACGACGTACTGGCCCAAGCTCTGCCTGATCCAGGTCGGTGCCCCGAATATCGAGGCCGTGATCGACCCGCTGGCGGAGGGCATCGACCTCGCACCGCTGCTGGACCTGATGCGCGACGAGAGCGTGCTGAAGGTTTTCCACGCCGCCCGTCAGGACGTCGAGATCTTCAACAATCTCGGGGCCATGCCGCGTCCGCTGTTCGACACCCAGGTGGCGGGCATGGCGGCCGGTTTCGGCGAACAGATCGCCTATGACGCCCTGGTCCGACAGATGCTGAAGATCGAGCTGGACAAGTCCAGCCGCTTCACAGACTGGGCGCGTCGGCCGCTGTCCGAAGCCCAGCTCACCTATGCCCTGGCCGATGTGACCCATCTGGCCTCGCTGTTCCCGACCTTGCGCGATCGTCTCGAAAACGCCGGCCGACTGGCCTGGGTCGAGGAAGAGATGAAGGCGCTCTGCGATCCGGCGGCCTATGACGTCGATCCTGAAAAGGCCTGGCGCCGCCTGCGGCCGCGCAAGACGGCTCCGAAATACCTTGCCGTCTTCAAGTCGGTGGCGGCCTGGCGCGAGCGCACGGCCCAGCAACGGGACCAGCCGCGCGGGCGGATCCTGAAAGACGAGGCGATCGACGAACTGGCCACCCAGGCCCCCACCTCGCTGGAGGGCCTCAACACCCTGCGCGGCGTGCCCAAGGGCTTTGGCGGCAGCAAGTTCGGTCCGGATCTGCTGGCCGCCATCAAGGCCGCTCTGGCTGATCCTGAAGGCTATGCTCCGGTGCTCGACAAGCCCGGTCCGCCGCCACCGGCCAATGCCGGGGCCGTGGTCGAGCTGCTCAAGGTGCTGCTGAAGGCCCGGGCCGAAGAAGCGGGTGTGGCCTCCAAGCTGATCGCCACCGTGTCGGATCTGGAAAAGATCGCGGCCGACGACAATGCCAGCACACCGGCTTTGGTCGGCTGGCGACGCGATGCGTTCGGAGCTGACGCCCTGAAGATCAAGCGCGGTGAGCTGGCGCTGGTGCTCGACGGATCGAGGGTGCGCGTGGTTGAAGTGCGGCGTGCGCCGAAGCCTGCGGAGTAGTTGCGCGTCGGGATCGCGTAAAAGTTGTCGGCTGCTCCCCCGCCGTGTGGTAAAGCTCGAACATAACCTATAGGACCGGTCCGGTCGTTTAGGGAGAGCTGGTGTGGCGCGGTTTTGGGATGAGCTCGCAGTGGCCTATCGGCCGGCCGCGATTTCCCGTCGCCATCAAATCCCGCTGCGTGTGTTTGTCATTCTGGTGCTGTGCGCCACCATGGCCTGGCGGCCGGGCTACCAGTTCCTGATCGGCTGGGCAGCGGCCTATTCGGTCGTGCAATTGGCGGAACAGCAGGCGCTGAAGGCCTTCCTGACCCAGGCCCGGCCCGTCAGGGTGATCGGCTTCAATCTCTTTACAGACCTGGCGATGGCGACCGTTTTCGGCTGGGTCGCCATCCCGCTGTGGCAACTGGGCACGCCGGCGGCAGCGGGGGCGGCGGTCCTGCTGATCTCCGGTTCGATCTTCACGGCCCTGATGGGGGCCGAGGGCTGTTTCACCGCTTTCCTGTCTGCGGTCTTTCCCCACCTCGTCTACATGTTCATCGTGCCGCTGGTCGGGGGCGCAGGCCACGATCCTGTGACGCCCTACTACCTGATCGGGGTCGGGTTGCTGGTCCTGGTCCTGCTGGTGGTCTTCAACTGGTCGCGGCGGGCGATGGAGGCAGAGCGCTCGGCGCGGCTGGCGGCCGAAGCCCAGACGGCCGCCAAGTCCGCCTTTGTGGCGATGGTCAGCCATGAGCTGCGGACGCCGATGAACGCCCTGCTGAATGGCGCTGCCATGCTGGAGCGCCAGATCGGAGCGGACCGCGCCGCGACAAGCCTGATTGCCGATTCCGGCGTGATGATGAAGACCCTGCTCAACGACCTTCTCGACTTCTCGAAGATCGAGGCCGGACGCATGGGGGTCGAGCAGGTCGACTACGACCTCAGGCTGGTTGTTCGCGATACGGTTCTGCTGTGGCGCGGCGAAGCGCGGGCCAAGGGCATCCGGCTGGATCTCAAGGGGGGCAGGGCGCTGCCACAGTGGGTGCGGGGTGACCCGATGCGCCTGCGTCAGATCCTCAACAACCTGCTGTCCAATGCGATCAAGTTCACCCACCAGGGCGGCGTGGTGCTGGCCATCCGCCTTGAGGGCGCAGCGTCTGCACGCGAGGTTCTGATCGACGTCGTCGATACCGGGCGGGGGCTCACGGCCGATCAGGTGGACCGCCTGTTCAGCCCCTACGAGCAACTGGCCGAGGACACCGCCCGCACCTTCGGCGGGACGGGGCTGGGCCTGGCGATCAGCCGCGACCTGGCCCGACTGATGGGCGGTGATCTTCGCGCGGCCCAGGATGCCGGCGGCGGGGCCCGGTTCATGCTGGTCCTGCCGGCTCCGGAGGGGCGGGCTCCTGCGCCTGAAACCGACCAGATTCCGGACGGGCAGCGTCTGGCCAGCGCCCTGCAGGTGCTGGTGGTTGATGACCACGACATCAACCGGCGCACCCTGCGCTACATGCTCGAGGCGATGGGGGCCGAGGTTGAGACCGCCGAGGATGCCGAAACGGCGCTGGCGGCGGCCGACGTGCGGGTCTTCGACGCCATTCTGATGGATGTAAGGATGCCGGGTGTGGACGGGCTTGAAGCGACGCGCCGCCTGCGTCGGGGCGGGCTCAATGCAGCCACGCCGGTCATCGCCGTCAGCGGCAGCAGCGCGCCGGAGGATATTGCGGCCTGCCATGCGGCGGGCATGACGGCCTGCGTCGAAAAGCCGGTCAATGCGGCCAGGCTCTACGAGGCCCTGTACGGCCAGGGCTGAGGCTTACCCCTTCCCTCGCTGAGGGAAGGGCTTCAATCGTCTAGTGCAGTTGGGTCATCGCACCGCTGGCGGCCAGGCCGAGGGCGCAGAAGACGGCGACATGGAAGGCGACGCCGATGGCGACCGTCCGGCGCACCGACCAGGTATTCTCCTGGGCAAAGACGCGGGCGATTTCAGACTGCAGGCTGCGGGCGGCGCTTTCGACCGGGGCATCGTCCTGACTGACGAGGCGAAGCTGAGGACCAGGCTTTCCAGCGGCCTTTTCCGGAGCCGGCGCAATAGCGTCGAGGTAATCCACTTTACGCTTCAGCATCACTGACCTCCTTATGTGTTTTCACGTAAGGTAGGCGGGTAGGGCTAACAAACCGTGCTTTTCGGGAAAGGTTATTGCTGTTCAGTTGGAAAATTTGCCCGAAATGGGTAGATTTATGCTGTGTTAAACATGTTTTGACCTGCGAGGACTTGGCTCGTCAGTTGATTTTAAGCTTCAGGCCGAGAAGCTGGGCCACGGTACTGGCGCGCTTGCTGGTCTGCTCTCCCAGCAACAGGTCAGCATAGCCGGCCTCGGCCGTCAGGCTCAGGTGGGCCTTGTCCAGCGACAGCCGCGACCGGGCCAGCAGGGGCGCGCTGCGACCCGAGAGGTCACAGCCCAGGCGGATGGTCGCGCCCAGGGCGCGGGCGCGCCGGAGGCGGGCCGGGTTCAGCAGACGTTCGACGACCTCAAGTTCCGGGGGATTGAAGGCCGTTGAATGCCGGGCATAGACCGCTGTGGCCAGGAAGGCGCGTTCGGCATGGCCCAGACCGGCGATCGGGGCCCGCAGAACCTGTTCAAAAACGAGGTCGGCCCGGTGGTCCGGGTGCAGCCGTGCGCCGAGATCGGCCAGGCGGCAGGCGGCCGCGACCAGGACCGCGTCGCGACCGTCGAAGACCGGGGGCAGGGTGGCAAAGGCTTCGGACAGCCAGGCCTCAAGGCCGCGGCCCAGGTCGTCGGCGACGCCCTGTCGGGCCCCGAGCGAGGCACAGCCCTCGATCAGCGGATCGAGGCCGCGAACGCGCGGGGGCATGGCCTCGAACAGCAGGCCTTCGCGAACGCCGAAGGCCGAGATCTCGATCCGCTTGAGGTCGAGTTGCTCAATCAGGGATTCCAGGACCACGGCGGCATAGGGAAGGGTCTCCGAGCGCTTCTTGCTCATCCCCTCGATCCGTTCCAGCGAGGCCTTCGACTGGTGCGCGACGAGCCGGGCGGCGTCGAGGGCCTCGGCGGCGCTGATCTCGTACTGGTGTACGACGTGCAGGGGATAGCCGGACAGCCGCATGTGCAGCAGGGCCAGGTTGCGCCAGGCCCCGCCGACGGCGTGGAAGCTGTCAGTCTTGAAGGCGCTGGCGACGGGGGCCAGGCGCTGGGCGCACAGCCGGCGCACGCGCTCGCCGTCAAAGCCGTCCGACAGCCCCAGGCTGAACGGTCCGAGCGGCAGGGTCACGCCGAGGCCGGCCCCGGTGGTCTCCAGCCGTACCAGTTCGAGGCTGGCCCCGCCCAGGTCGCCGACGACGCCGGTCGCCTCCGGCGCGCCGGCCAGAACGCCGAGGGCGGCATAGTGGGCTTCTTCCTCGCCGCTCAGGACGCGGACGGTCAGGCCGGTCTCGGCCTTGACCCGGGCGACAAAGGCCGGGCCGTCGCTGGCCTCGCGGGCGGCGGCGGTGGCGACCACGAAGGTCTCGGCCGGCGCGACGGCTTCCAGCACGGCCCGGAAGCGCTTCAGGGCCGCCAGGGTCTGCTGGACGCCCTCGGGCGACAGGCGGCCATGGGCCCCGAGGTCACGACCCAGCCCGGCCAGCACCTTCTCGTTGAAGACGGTCCAGATGGCGCGGCCTTCCAGCCGGTACACCACGAGGCGTACCGAGTTGGAGCCGATATCGATCACGGCCGCGTCGCGCGGCGCCGGAAAAGGCATGAGTCTGGTTTAGCCTATTGAGACGCAGGGGAAAGCGGGACCGGACGAAAATCGCGCGGGACGTCAGGACGCGCCATTAATCCGGCAAGCGAGCAAGCGCCAGCGGGTTTCGGTTCTTACGTAGAAGCAGGTGCCGAAAGTCTTCTGCGCGCCGTTCGCCCGTACGCCGCCCTTGGTGACCGCGTGATTGCCGTCCAGCAGCAGCATCTCGACGGTCGGCGCATAGTTCGGGCAGGATCCCCACGAGCGGATCTGTCCCAGGCGCAGGCCGGGACCATAGATTCGGCCTTTCGCCTGCAACTGGCGATCGACCGGGGCCAGGGCTTCGCCGTCGCCGATTCGGTCGATGCCGGGCACGCCGGGCTGGGCCAGGATGGCGCAGATCTGGGCCTGTTCCGCCCGTCCGGGACCGCAGCCCGCCAGCATCAGGACCGCCGGGACCGTCAGAAGGACGAGACGCCTCAACCCTTGCCTTTGCGGGGTCCGACGTGATCGAAGGCCGCCGGCAGGTCTTTCACCTTGTGCCCCCGGCCCGACAGGCTGGGATTGGTCATGAAGTAGTCATGGGCCGAGAAGGCCCCCTTCTTGTCCCAGGCCGGGTCGCGGGCATAGTGGCCCTCGCTGTCGAGGTTCCAGCTCTGGGCCTCGTCATTGAGATTGGCGACCATGATCTGGCTGAGCACCTGCTGGTGGACGGTCGGGTTCTCGACCGGCACCAGGCTTTCGACGCGGCGGTCGAGGTTGCGCGGCATCCAGTCGGCCGAGCTTATGAACACCCGCGACTGGGCGCTGGGCATTTCGGCCCCGTTGGCGAAGGCGACCACCCGGGCATGCTCCAGGAAGCGGCCGACGATGCTCTTGACCCGGATGTTCTCCGACAGGCCCGGCACGCCGGGACGCAGGCAGCAGATGCCGCGCACCACGAGATCGATACTGACCCCGGCCTGGCTGGCCTTGTAGAGGGCATCAATGATCTGGGGATCGACCACGGCGTTCATCTTGGCCCAGATCGCCGCCGGCTTGCCCGCCCGGGCATTGTCGGCCTCGACCGCGATCAGGCGCAGCAGATCCGGCTTGAGCGTCTCGGGGCTGAACGACAGCTTCTCCAGGCCGTGCGGCTGGGCATAGCCGGTGATGAAGTTGAACAGCTTGCCGCCGTCCCGGCCCAGCGGACCGTCGCAGGTAAACAGCGACAGGTCGGTGTAAACCTTGGCCGTCTGCGGGTGATAGTTGCCGGTGCCGAAGTGGCAGTAGGTGCGCAGGGCCTCGCCCTCGCGCCGCACCACCACCGACAGCTTGGCGTGGGTCTTCCAGTCCACGAAGCCGAAGACCACGTGCACGCCGGCCCGTTCCAGGTCGCGGGCCCATTTCAGATTGTTCTCTTCGTCGAAGCGCGCCTTGATCTCGACCAGGGCCGTGACGTTCTTGCCGTTGTCGGCCGCCTCGATCAGGGCCGCCACGATCGGGCTGTCCTTGCTGGTGCGATAGAGGGTCTGCTTGATCGCCACCACATTGGGGTCGCGCGCCGCCTGGCGCAGGAACTGCACCACCACGTCGAAGCTCTCGAAGGGATGGTGGACCAGGATGTCCTTTTCGCGGATCGCCGCGAAACAGTCGCCGCCGTGGTCGCGCACCCGCTCGGGGAAGCGGGCATTATAGGGCTTGAACTTGAGTTCCGGACGGTCGGGCGGGATCAGTTCGCTCATCTGGGCCAGACCCAGCTTGCCGTCGACCAGCACCACGTCCTCGGGCTCGGCGCGCAGGCCCTCGACGATGAAGTCGCGCAGGTCCTGCGGCATGGTGGTCTGGATCTTCACCCGCACCACCTGGCCCAGACGACGCTTCTTCAGTCGCGCCTCGAACTCGCGCACCAGGTCTTCGGCCTCTTCCTCGATCTCAAGATCGCTGTCGCGGATCAGGCGGAACAGGCCACGGCCTTCCACCTCGTAGCCGGGGAACAGGTGGTTCAAAAACAGGATGATGAAGCTTTCCAGGGCCACGATCTTGCGCTGGCGCTTCTTGCCGCGCGTCACCACGCTGGACAGTTCCCAGAACCGCTGCACCTGGCTGGGCACCGGCACCAGCGCATACATGTGCTTGTCGTCGGAGATCCGGCGCAGCTTCAGGGCCAGGCAGAAGCCGAGGTTCGGAATGAACGGAAACGGGTGAGCCGGGTCGATGGCCAGCGGCGTCAGCACCGGGAACATCCTTGTCAGGAACAGGTCCTCGGCCTTGACCTTGTCTTCGCCCTCGATGTCCTTGGCGTCGAGCAGTTTCAGGCCCTCGGCCCACAGCTCGGCCCGCACCTCGCGCCAGATCTTCTGCTGCTCGGCCATCAGGTTGCTGGTCGAGGCATTGATCCGGGCCAGTTGCTCGCCCGGGGTCAGGCCGTCCTGGCTGACCACCCGCACGCCCTCGCGCACCTGGCCCTTCAGGCCGGCGACGCGCACCATGTAGAATTCGTCGAGGTTGTTGGCCGAAATCGACAGAAACCGCAGGCGCTCCAGCAGTGGATGGCGCGGATTGGCGCTCTCTTCCAGCACCCGCTCATTGAAGGCCAGCCACGAGGTTTCGCGGTTGAAGAACCGTTCGGGCGAGGCCAGCAGCGCCTTGTCGAGGCGGCACGTCCCATCGGCGGCGTGGGTGGCGGGCGTGGCGAGAGTCAGGGCGGCGGTGTCGGGCATGCGGAGACTCTTAGGCGAACTTCGTTCCGTCATGGTGAACGCGCCAGATGACAGGGGCAAGACAAAGGGGGCTGCCTGCAAACTAACCGTGTCATCCCGGCTGGAGCGCGCAGCGCGGAGCGCCGGGACCCAGGGGCAACCGCCATGCGCCGGCCCCTGGGCCCCGGACAGCCTCTGCGAGGCTTCCGGGATGACAAGGCTTTGGCGCGGGAAAGGGAGCAGACCTCCCCCTTACTCTCCCTCGAAATCCAGTTCCGGATCGCTCAGGTCCAGCACCTGACCGGCCAGCAGCCGGTTCACCGGTCGCCCTTGCGCCGCCGCCGCCTCGTCCAGCAGTTCGACCACGGCGATGGCCTCGGCGGCCGAGCGGGGGATGCGGCGCAGCAGATAGGGATAGACGTCATGGGCCGGGGTGATGGCCCGGGCGGCGAAGGCCCGGCGTAGCACGGCCTCCAGCACGATGTCGTCGGGGGCCTCGATGCGGGCCACGGGCAGGGCGTTGAGGCGCGAGCGGAGGTCGGGCACCGCGCTGTCCCAGGCCACCGGGGCCAGGCGCGCGGTCAGCAGCAACGAGCCGCCGTCGACCCCGGCCATGTTGATCAGGTGAAACAGCGCCTCGTCGTCCAGCGCCCTGCCTTCCGCGCGGCGGTCGGCGTCCTCGACCAGCACGGCCCGGCCGCGCAGGGCCGGCAGGTCCAGCGGCGCGGCGTCCGGATCGGCGGCCTCGACCACCACGGCGTCCGCCTGCTGCGCCCAGCTGCGGGCCAGATGGGTCTTGCCGGTGCCCGCCGGCCCGACCAGGGCCAGCCGCCCCTCAGCCCAGTCCGGCCAGGTGTCCAGCCGCGCCACCGCCTCGCCATTGGTCGGCGACACGGCAAAGTGCGCCCGCTCAAAGGTCGGGGGGCTGATCAGCGGCAGTCTGAACTGACGGGACAAGGGGCAGGGGTCCAGCGGGGTTTACGGCTGGTGACGATATAGGCCGGGACCGGCGTCAGGGCGAGCGGCGCGGACGGTGGAAGGTGGGGATGAGGGGCGGGGAGGTGTGGATGGAGGCTATTCAATTGCCTTGCTGAGCGCATCCAAGATGCGCTCAGCTATTGGAAATGCCAACTTCACGTCGGATATGGTAACGCCGCCTCCGTTTCCGTGAGCATTCTGATGTCTATCGGTGATAATGTTATTGTAAATTGTTATCTCAGCATCTGAAAAATTGCTAGAAAACTGATCTTTGCAGTCGGCTCCAAACATTGCAGCAGTGTCAGCAATCTCCGATTTTTTAACTCGCTTTACGAGAGCCTCTCTGTGCTTCGCAAGGAAATAGGCCAGTTTCTCATCTCCTGCACCCATAAGCCTATTTCGAACAACCTCGTGGAGCCGCTGTTCCATTTCTGCATAAAAGGTAACGGTTGCCACTTGCGCGAGATAGTTTGAAACAAGTGCAAAATCCGGGCTGTTGGCGGCCTCGTTTTGGAGGTGCCGCTCTGCTACTTCCAAAACCATTGCTGTTCGCAGAAGCCGCATTTCTACTTAAGAGCCACAATAGCCTTATGAAGGCGCATATTTATAAATGACGCATCGCTCGTATTAAAGCTGATTGCATTATTATATTCTTTGTCGGATATGAGAGTTATGAGTTTTTCTTGTAAATTTAAGACGGTGCCGTTAGTCATGAGGGCAACCATTACGGAGTCGAGTAGGCCGTAGTTTAGTTTTCCGCGAAGATGAAATGGCTTCGATATCAGTTGATTGTAGGCCAGATCGACAGATTGCTCAAAGGAACTCCTTAGAGTTTCATAATCTTTATTATTCCTCTTTTTAAATTCCATATATTTATTTAGAAATTCCTTCATAGGCTTGTCGTATGCATCGCGATACTGAAGAAGTGCCAGAATTCGCAGTATTAGCTCAACGTCACGCAGCCTTTTGTCTGGTTGCCTTCTGCCAATCAAGGCGCGCCATTTCGGGTTTGTGTTCAAATCCTTTAGTAAATCTACAAACTCCCCAAAGCTTACCGATTGGCGTATTTCCATTGGATTCAGATTTACGCCGCCAGTATTTAACCTCTCAAAAATTTGATATATACTCGTATTATCGTCGGGGCTAAGTTGTTGAATTATTGTTGCCCGCAGTACTGATTGCTCTAACTTAAATCTCTCGCCTTCTGAAAGTTCTGAAAATGTCTTTCCTTCCCATTGCTTTTGAACTCCGCTAAGGCGAAAGATCTTATTTGAATCGAATCTTTCAAGTTGAAAATTTATTGCAGACATAATTCTTTGCTGACCATCAACAATATGATGCTCAGTTAATCCTTTAGGTCTAAATAGGAAAGTTCCAGGAACTGGCAGTCCAAGCAAAAAGGACTCAATAAGTTTGCTAGCTTTTTTTACGTCCCATACGTACTGACGCTGAAATTTTGGCACCACAAGTTGACCTGATCTATGTTGATCAAGATAACCCCGTAAAGTCGTGTCTGCTGGAAAATTTATGATCTCGAACTGAAGGGGGGCATATGCTTCATCTTCGGGCGACTCCTCAGTTTCATCGTAGGTCCAACCGTCAGACATGTACGCCTCGTAAAATGCCGCGACTGCTAATGGTCGCTGAAACAGGAGTAAGGGCGTGCCAGTCGTAGCGCGTCCACCGCGTTGTGCAACCTACGCGTTGTTGTTAGCCAGTTACGATGGAAGAGTGGCCCACCTCTCGTCTGTCGATGGCTACCGAGTCCTGCGCCCCAGCTTCTCCCGCAGGGGGAGAAGGACTATCTCCATCCCATGACCTCACCCCCTCCCGACCTCGCCGCCTGGCGCGCCCAGATGACCAAGCCGGCCGGACCGCTCGGCGGACTGGCCCGGCAGGCCCAGCAGCGCATCAACAGGATCATCCCTGAAAAGGTCCATGCCGCCGTCACCACGGCGATGGAGGGCCTGACGCGGGGTATTCTGACCGGGGCCGATTTCGCCACCGGCTCGCCGCTGCACGGCCTGACCCTGGACGAGCGCCGCGCCAGGGCTGCGGCCGCCATCGACGGCTGGAAGAAGACCGCCAGTGTCGAGGGCGGGATCACCGGGGCCGGGGGCTTTCTGGCGGCGGCGGCGGATTTTCCGCTGCTGATGAGCTTCAAAATCAAGCTGCTGTTCGAGATCGCCGCCATCTTCGGCCATGACGGCACCGACCTGGATGAGCGGCTCTATATCTTGCACATCTTCGAGCTGGCCTTTTCCGACAGTGCCCACCGCGCCCGGGTGCTGGCGGCGATGGACGACTGGGACGTGCGGCGGCATGAACGCCCGGCCAGCCTGGAGGCCTTCGACTGGCGGGCCTTCCAGCAGCAGTATCGCGACCATATTGATCTCGCCAAGCTGGCCCAGCTGCTGCCCGTGGTCGGCGCCCCGGTCGGGGCCATCGTCAACTGGCGGCTGGTCGAGTGG
>NZ_QAII01000128.1 GCF_003060965.1 Caulobacter sp. HMWF025
ACGCCTATTCCCTGGGCCTGACGATCGGGGCCGCCGGCCTGCTGACCGGCGTGCAGTGGGATGGTCCGGCGTTCAAGGCCGGCCTGACCCAGGGCCAGACCATCGTCGCCGTCAACGGCGAGACCTATGACGCCGACAAGCTGAAGGAGGTCATCAAGGCCGCCGCCAGGCCGGAAGCGCCCCTGGTCGAACTGCTGATCAAGGACGGCGACCGCTACCGGATGGTCAAGATCGACTGGAGGGGTGGCCTGCGCTATCCGCGGCTGGAGCGTATCGCGGGCACACCGGCGCGCCTGGACGACATTCTGGCGGCCCGGAAGTAGTTCGGCGAACATCGGTCGTTTTGTCGCAGGCTGGGAGCCAGGGTGCGGCAAAACGCGCAGGGTCAAGCCGCGAGTCACGTCCTAGGTTGGGGGTGTTCAGGTAACCCCCACCCATGAACGCCCTCTGGGAAGGGCCCGCTTGTCCGAGCGGGCCCTTTTCTGCATTTGCGGCCCGGCGGGCGAATGAACCCTGCCTTGACCCCTCCATCCCGGTGCGCAACTGATCGGGCAAGACCCCGGCGATGCCGCTTGCAGGGTCGTCACGCTGGGGAGCATCCGCCATGGCCAGGTTCGACCGTCGTCAGATCATGATGGGGGCGGCTGCGACCGCCCTGTCCACGGCCCTTCCCGCCCAGGCGGCCGACGCCAAAGGCCAGCTCTATGCGCTGTTCGACACATTCTTCGACGCCGACCTGAGCGACAGTCCCGAACAGGCGACCAATCTGGGCCTGGACACCGGTGCCCATGCCGATGCCCGCAGCAAGCTCGGCGATCGCTCGATCGCCGGCTGGCGCAAGGACCGGGCCGAGCCGGCCGCCCGGGTCAAGCGGCTGAAGACCATTGATCGCAAGGCGCTCAGCGGCGACGACGCCGTCAACTACGATACGGCCCTCTTCCAGTACGAGACCCGCGCGGCGGCCGGGGCCTTCGACTATGGCGCGATCAGCCAGCCCTATGTCGTGACCCAGCTTTACGGTGCCTATTCGTCGGTGCCGAGCTTCCTGGACACCAAGCACACCATCGCCTCGGCGGCCGATGCCGACACCTATCTGGCCCGCTTGGCCGCCTTTGCGACCGTCCTCGACCAGGAGAGCGAGCGGGTCGCCGCCGATGCCGGCAAGGGTGTGATCCCGGCCGACTTCATGCTGGACAAGGCCATCGCCCAACTGACGAAGTTCCGGGCTCAGCCGGTCGAGCAGAACGTGCTGGTTGCCTCCCTGGCCCGTCGGACCAAGGCGTTCGGGGACTATGACGCGAAGGCCGCCGGCCTGCTGACCTCGACCGTCCATCCGGCGCTGGAGCGCCAGATCGAGACCCTGAAAGCGGCGCGCAGCAAGGCCACGCACGAGGCCGGGATCGGCCGTCTGAAGGACGGGGATGCCTTCTATGCAGCCCTGCTGAAGATCTACACCACCACGGACAAGACGCCGGACGAGGTCCATCGCCTCGGACTGGAGGAGGGGGCCGAAATCAGCGCCCGCATGGACGAGATCCTGAAGAAGCGGGGCCTGACCCAGGGCAGCGTCGGACAACGGGTCGCCAGCCTCAACACGCTGCCGGGCGAGACCTATCCCAATACCGACGAGGGCCGGGCCCAGATGCTGGCCTATTGCAACCGGCTGATCGCCGAGCTGCAGCCCAGGCTGCCGACCTGGTTCGGCGTCACGCCCAAGACCCCGGTCGAGGTGCGGCGGGTGCCGGCCTATACCGAGGCCGGTGCGGCCGGCGGTTACTACGAGCGTCCGGCGCTGGACGGATCACGGCCGGGGGCCTTCTACAT
>NZ_QAII01000129.1 GCF_003060965.1 Caulobacter sp. HMWF025
CCCACAAACCCTTCACCCACCGCCTCAGACCCCGATCCCCACCGCATCCCCCGGCCTGGCCACCGCCAGCAGCGCTTCCAGGTCCGCCCGCGCCAGGGCCACGCAGCCTTCGGTGCCGGAATAGTCCTCGCGGGCCAGATGCAGGAAGATCGCCGAGCCCAGGCCGGGAACCGGCGGGTCGTCATTGTGGGCCAGGATTCCAACCAGGTCATAGACATGATCGTCGCGCCACAGCCGCTCGGCGCTGGCCGGGTAGGGCAGCTTGACCGGGCGGTTATAGGCCGCATCGCCGGGGGCGTCGCACCAGCCGTCGTCGGGGGCGATGGGGCGGACGGGCAGGGCGGTGGTCGGGCCGTCCGGATAGATGTCGGGCCGGTAAAGGATCTCGCGGATCATCCAGACGCCGATGGGGCTTTTGTTATCGCCCTCGCGCTTGTCGGCGGCGGCGATGACGCCGGCCTTGCCGAGGGCGCAGCGCACAAGCCGGTCGTCCAGATCGATATGGCCGTCCGCCGTGGCCCTGAAGATCATTGTCGGCTTCTCCGCGCCCAAGGGTTGTCGCAGCCCCCCGCAGCGGTGCATGTTCGCATCCATGGCGCAACGCAAGACCCTCCTGCTGATCGATGATGATGACGACCTGCGCGGCGCGCTGGCCGAGCAGCTGGCGCTCCATGAGGAGTTCGCTGTCGTCGAGGCCTGTACGGCCGGCGAGGGCGTGCGGATGGCGCGCGAGATCAAGCCTGACCTCGTGCTGCTCGATGTCGACCTTCCCGACATGGACGGCCGCGAGGCCTGCCGGCTGATGCGCAAGAACGGGGTGATGGCTCCGGTCATCATGCTGACGGCGGCGGCCAGCGATTCAGACACGATCCTGGGCTTGGAGTCCGGGGCCAATGACTATGTCACCAAGCCCTTCCGCTTCGGGGTGCTGCTGGCCCGCATCCGCGCCCAGCTGCGCAGCTACGAGGCCTCGGAAGACGCCCTGTTCCGTATCGGTCCCTACGAGTTCCGGCCCTCGGCCAAGCTGCTGGTCGACGAGAAACAGAAGAAGGTGCGGTTGACCGAGAAGGAAACCAACATCCTGAAATACCTCTATCGCGCCGGCTCCAAGCCGGTGTCGCGCGAGGAGCTGCTGACCGAGGTCTGGGGCTACAATGCCGGGGTCACCACCCACACCCTGGAAACCCACGTCTATCGCCTGCGCCAGAAGATCGAGCCCGACCCCACCGTGGCCAAGATCCTGATCACCGAGATGGGCGGCTATCGGCTGCAGCCTTAGGCCGAAAAAGAAAAACCCCGGCCGCATCGCTGCGCCGGGGTTTCTCGCATTCCTCAGATCAAACGAACGCCTCAGGCGTTGCCGATCACCTGGCCTTCGGCCTGGGCCTTGCGGGCCGCATAGACGCCGGCGAAGTCGATCGGGTCGATCAGGAAGGGCGGGAAGCCGCCTTCGCTGGTGACGTCAGCGATCAGACGACGGGCGAACGGGAACAGGAAGCGCGGGCACTCGATCAGCAGCACCGGCTCCAGATCGGCTTCCGGCACACCGGCGATGTGGAACAGGCCACCATAGACCACTTCCACGTGGAAGACCGGCTGGTCTTCGCGGGTGGCGCGGGCCGAGAGCTTCAGGTCCACCTCGAACAGGCCGTCGGTGCGGCCCCGGGCGTTCATTTCAACGCCCATGTCGATGGCAGGCTGGGCCGCGCCGGCGCGCAGGCTGTCGGGGGCGTGCGGGCTCTCGAACGAGAAGTCGCGCACGAACTGGGCGATGATGCGGATACCCGATTGCGCAGCCGCGTTGTCGTCGGCAAGCCCTTCGGGGGCGGCGGTCGTGTCGGTCATTAGGACTAAATCCGTACTCGGCGTCTAAAAAGACCGCCAGGAGAGAGCGGCGCTGCTAACACGGGGGCGATCCATGCGCAACGCTGGGGCGCCTGACGAACGCCCCGACCTGCCCTATATAGGCAGGGAGCCAGCCTGCCAAAGCAACCGCGGATAGCCACGTGTTCATTCAGATTCTCGTTCTCGCGGTCATCGCCGCCGTCGTGCTCTACCAGCTTTACGCCACGCTGGGCCGTCGGGTGGGACGTCAGCCCGAGGATGTTCCGGCGGTCGCCAAGCCGGCTTCAGCCCTTGCCGGTTCGACCGAGCCGCTCACGGGCGGACGTCTCGAGGGCGTTGCCGCCCTGCGGGCCCGCCAGCCCGACTTTGATCCCGGCCATTTCATGGGTGGGGCGCGCGCGGCCTATGAAATGATCGTCAAGGCCTTCGCCTCCGGCGATCGCGACACGCTCAAGCCGCTGCTGTCGGCCGATGTCATGGCCAATTTCGAAGCCGCCATGGTCGCCCGGGAGGCGGAAGGCCGCAGCGAAAAGGTCGAGCTGATGAGCCCGCCGCGCGTGGACATGGAGTCGGTCACGGTCGAGGGCGACACGGCCCGCGCGGTGGTCCGCATCCTGGCCGAGGTCCGGGCCCGCACCACCAGCGCCGAGGGCGAGGCGGTCGATGACCGTCGGACCGCCGAGCTGTGGACGTTCGAGCGCGACCTGAAGTCCTCCAACCCCAACTGGACCCTGGTCCACGTCGCTGCCGCCGAAGCCTGATGCGCCTCGGTCCTGTCGCTGTCGTCGCAGCGCTGATCCTGTCAGCCTGCGCCACCCCCATGCCGTCGTCACCGGTCGCGAGCCTGCCGACTCCGGCACGGCCCGTTCCGGCCGCACCGGCCCCCGGGTCCGCTACGCCGGCGACAACGACGACGGTCTTGCTGGACTTCTCCACCCTGGCCGGTTGGCCGGACGAGGATCACTTGGCGGCGCTGGAGGCCTTTCGGGCCGGCTGCGGTGTGTCGCGCGATCCCGACCTGACGCGGGTCTGCCAGCTGGCCCGCACCGGGACGGTTCGCGACGAGCCCGCCGCCCGCCTGTTTCTCGAAGCCAATTTCCGGCCCCAGGCCGTGGGCGACCAGGGCCTGCTGACCGCCTATTTCGCCCCGCAGTATGATGCCCGCATGTCGCGCTCGGCCGAGTTCAGTGCCCCGGTGCGCGGCCTGCCCGCCGATCTGGTGGTGCTGGATCTCGGGGCCTTCGAGGCCAGCTTCGCCGGCAAGAAGGTCACCGGCCGGGTTTCAGGCGGCAAGTTCGAGCCCTATCCCGACCGTACGGCCATCGAGACCGCGCCGCTCGACCGGCCGCTGGCCTGGATGCGGCCCGAAGAGCTGTTTTTCCTGCAGATCCAGGGTTCGGGCATCCTCGTCCTGCCCGACGGCCGCCGGGTGCGGGCCGCGTTCGCCGGCTCGAACGGCAAGCCTTTCGTCGGCATCGCCAACGCCATGCGCGACCGGGGCCTGCTCAGCGACAACAACACCTCCGGCGATGCGATCCGCAGCTGGCTGGCCGACAATCGTGGGCCTGCGGCCGACGAGGTCATGCGCCTGAACCCGCGCTATGTGTTCTTCAAGCTGGCCGAGGACGACGGCAAGGAAGCCGTGGGGGCGGCGGGCATACCGCTGCCGGCCGGCCGGGCCATCGCCGTGGATCCCAGCCGCCATGCCATGGGCGACCTCTACTGGCTCGATGCCAGCGCCCCGAAACTGGCCGGGGCCTTTCCGGCCTATCGGCGTCTGGCCGTAGCGCTCGACGTCGGCGGGGCGATCAAGGGTCAGGTGCGGGCCGATCTCTATACGGGCTCGGGGGCGGGCGCGGGTGCCGAGGCCGGGCGTGTGCGCCATGACCTGCGTCTCTACCGCCTCGTGCCGATCCCCAAGTCCTGAGCCATGAGCCGGCGCACGCCCGATCCGGATGAGCTGCGCCTCTGGCGGTTCGTGACCTCGACCGTGCGCGAACGCGCTGAAGCCCGGGCCGAGAAGCTGCGGGTCAAGGACAAGCCCAAGCCGGTCCGGACGACCAAGGTCAAGGCCGCTCAGCCGACCCACCTGGCCTCGATCGCGCCGCTGCGCATTGATCCGTCGGAAATCATTGCGCCCCGGCCGCCGGTACCCAAATCGGCCCCCGGCCATATCGAACCCAACCGTCGCCGCCGACTGGTCAAGGAGCACGACCCGATCGGGGCGCGGCTCGACCTGCACGGCTTCGACCAGGACCAGGCCCGCCCGGCGCTGGAGGCCTTCATCCGTCGTGCCTATGACGACCGCCACCGGGCCGTGCTGGTCATCACCGGCAAGGGCAAGGTGGGTCACGGCGTCCTGAAGAAACGCACCCCCGAATGGCTGGCCGCCCCGATCCTGCGCGACATGATCGCCGGCGTGTCCCAGGCCGACCAGCGGCACGGCGGCGAGGGGGCGCTGTACGTGGCGCTGAAGCGGCGGGCTTAGGGGGCTGGAACCCAGTTAAGGCCGTCGTTCCCGCTCAGAAATGAGGGGGTAGGCTAGACGGGTCTGCAGGCGGGGCTGGAAGAGGACGTTGGGAAGGGCGGGTCGGGGTGGATTGCGGAGCTCTATTTCGCCCTTAAGCCCGGTGTCGTTGTACGATTGAACTCGTCCCAACGAAGAAGATAGCGTCGAGCTTCACCGCCCAGGTGCGGGTTCACCGTTGAAAAATCAAAACCTCCATGGTGCGTCCCTCGCCAGATTTCCTCCAACAGGTCAGTCGCGACGGCATTTGAAACATGCCCATCGGCGGACCGGAGAAGACGCTCGATCTCTGCAAAGAGGCGCTTCAAATCCTTGTCAGCGATTGGATTTCTCTTCGAGGCTATCGCCCGCCCGATCTCCCGAAATGCTGCATTGGCCCAGAGGCTAGGCTCAACGCTGTCTGCATCCCACTCGGTCATCCGAGCCTGGGTTTGCGGCGACAACCTCGCAAGTTGGCCTGCGGCCGCGAGGCCCCGCGCTGCACTTTCCACATCCATGCCGGCCATCAAGAATTATTCTCTGAAGGTCCGCAACGGGTCGGGAGCGGAAATGAGGTCTGCGCCTGAACCCGGACCTTCAGCGATCACCCTCCAAGCGGCCCAAACGACTATCTGACAAGGGTGGAACGGTGACGGTCGCTGCATCACACAATAACAACCGTCATTCCCGCCCTTGTGGCGGGAACCCCTCGTTCAGCTGATGCGTGAGATACAGGCGGACTGCTTGGCAGTCCGCCTGTATCTCACGCATCAGCTGAACGAGGGG
>NZ_QAII01000130.1:0-30545 GCF_003060965.1 Caulobacter sp. HMWF025
GTGCCGGAGGGGCCGGCGGCGCGCCGAAGGTGTAGCGCAGGCCCAGGGTCACCGAGGCGTCCTCATACTTGCCCTTGAACGACCCGATGTCGGTCACCCCGCCACCGACCGGTCCGGCATTCTGGGTCACGGAGCCCCACTGCAGGTGCTTGGTGGCCAGATAGCGGCCGGTCAGGTCGAGGCTCCAGTTGGGCGACATCTCCCAGGCCACGCCCAGCAGACCCTGATAGGCCAGGGCCTGATCGGTGTCGTCAAAGCGCGTGTTCTGGAACGTCGCAGCCCCGGCCGGAACACCGCTCAGCTGGCCATAGGCCTTGTTGCGAACCCAGGCCGTACCGACGCCGGCCCCGATGAACGGGCGCAGGGTCGAACCGGGCATGAAGTCATAGATGACATTGGCCATCAGGGTTTGGGCCTTGATCGAACCGTCCGGTGACTGACAGGTCGGATCGCTCGCTGTCCGCACAATGCCGGCCTTGCAGAGGCCGACCGGCTGCGCGGCGGCGCTGTCGGTCCCGCGGACCGACTTGATGTCGGAGCCGCGATAGCCGTACTCGCCCTCGAGCCGCCAGTTCGGATTGAAGCGATAGCCCAGACGGCCGAAGGCCGCCCAGTCATTGTCGCTCGAGACCGTCCAGTCATAGCCGGCCGACGAGGTGGCCTTGATGTCCTTGGGGATGTGATAGCCCGCATCGGCGGCGACGTACCAACCGCTCTCGACGCTCTGGGCCGACGCGCCGGACGCCGCGCCAAGCGCGATCGCCGCAGCGCCGGCCAGCAATTGGAATCTCATGGTTTGAACCCTCTCGTTCAGATGTCCCGGACCCGACACAGCGGACCCAAGACGGCAAACGCGCCGCCATCGGTTTCGGGTGTGGCCGGAACACAACAGTCGCAATGGATCTGACCAAACCCTCATCCAGCCGCTCGCCGGCCAGGCAAATAGCCGCCCGAAGGCACCAGTCAGAACTCAACCTCATTTTGAGTCTTTACAATCTTCAGGCACCCGTTGAGCTTCGCCGGGGTTCGAATCAGAGTTCACCGTCGCTTGAACGTCCTCAACACCAACAGGCTGGCCCAGCGGGCTGCTCAGGCGCTGGAGGCGGCCGGTACGGGCCTGGCCTCCGCCCAGCGCCGGATCGCCACCGGCCTGCGGGTGGCGTCAGCCAAGGACGACGGGGCCATCTGGGGCGTGACCCGGATGATGCGGTCGGAACGGGACAGCTGGCGGGTCGCCAATGACAGCCTGGCCCGGGGCAGCGCCCTGCTTGAAGTCGCCTCGGCCGGTGCCGAACGCATCACCGACCTGCTGACCCGGGCCCGCGACAAGGCCCTGGCCTTCGGCGATCCGTCGCTGGGCAGCGCCGCCCGGGCCAGCCTGCGCAATGACATCCAGGCCCTGATCGCCCAGGTGGACCAGGCGGCGCTCCAGACGAGCTTCGACGGCCGCCGTCCGCTGGCCGACACGCTCGTTCAGACGACGGTCATCCAGACCCAGACCGCCTTCTCGGGCACCGCCCCGGTCGCGCCCCTGACCCCGCCATCCCTTGCCGCCGGCATACCCAATACGTCCGGCGCGGCCTCGACGACCTTCATTCGGGACGGCGGCCCCAATGCAGGACGGCTGGATCTCTATCTCGACGCCTACAGCGCGCCGGATATTCTCGAGATCTGGCAGGGCGGCAACCGCGTCGCCGCCACCGGCCAGGCCTATGTGCCCGGCGGCGCGCCGGTCGGCGCGGGTGCGGCCATCTCGGGCAAGGAGGTTGTCAGCTTCGACTACAATCCGGCGGGCGGACAGTCGCTGGAGTTCCGCTTCAACGAGGGCGTCAATGCCTCAGGCTCGGTCTGGGACGTCAGCGGTGTCGCCCTGCAGGCCCTGGCCGCACCCGTGCCCGCCCTGACCGTCACCAGCACGCCGGTCGTGACGACAACGTCCTCGGCAACCAGCTATGAGTTCACCAGCGACGGCACGGGCCAGACCGAGCCCGTCGCCGCCCGTCCACTGACGGTCGAGGCGCTGGGTCTGGACCGCGTCGACTGGAATGATCCCGCCCCCCTGCTCGGCCTCATCGACGAGGCCCTGACCAGCGCGCTGGCCGCAGGCACCTACTTCGGCGAACGACAGAACACGCTCCAACTGGTGCGCGAGCAGAATGCCCGGCTGGCTGATACCCTGGAGACCGGAATCGGCAATCTGGTCGATGCCGACCTCGCCAAGGAAACCGCCAATCTCCAGGCCGTTGAAGTCCGCAGCCAGCTGGCCAACCAGTCCCTGGCGATGGCCAACGGGCAGTCCAACTGGGTACTCTCCCTGTTTCGGGCAGGGCGCTGAGGCAAGAAGCTCGCGCCCTCTCCCCGGGCGGGACCGGACAGGCTAGCCTGTCGCCTGACCGCGACGGGTCACAAAGGACCTTGAGAATGCCGCTCCTCATCGGCGACAGCGCCCCGTTCTTCCGGGCGGCGACACCGACCAATCCTGACTACGCGTTCGACTCCGTCGCGGGCCGCTATGTCGTCCTGGCCTTCTATCCCAGTCAGGACATGGCGACAGCCATCGCCGTGTCAGCCGCCGTCCAGGCCAACCGGTCGCTGTTCGACGACGACAAGACGGCGTTCTTCGGTGTTCTGCGCAGCGAAGCCATGATCCAGGGGGCCCGCAACAGCATGCCGGGCGTGCGCTGGTTCCTGGACCTGAACCGCGCGGTCTCGCACCTGTATGGCATGGAGGCCCCGGACGGGACCGAGCTGACTGGCTGGCTGGTGCTCGATCCCATGCTTCGCGTCATCGCCGTGACGTCCCTGGACCAGACCGCACAGGTCATGGCCCTGCTGGCCGGCCTGCCGGCCGTGGACGATCACGCCGCAACCGAGCTCTTCGCGCCGGTTCTGGTCCTGCCGCGCGTTTTCGATCCCGACCTGTGCCATCGCCTGATCCGGGCCTACGAGACGGGACTCCAGGAACCGTCGGGCTTCATGCGCGAGGTCGACGGGCGAACGGTGGGGGTCTTCGACAGCGCCAGCAAGCGGCGGACCGACCACATCATCGAAGACGGCCCGGTACGGGCCGAGATCAGATCGTGCATCACGCGGCGGCTCTTGCCGCAGATCCAGCGGGCCTTCAGCTTCAGGGCGACGCGCATGGAGCGCTATATCGTGGCCTGTTACGACGGTGCCGAAGGCGGCTTCTTCCGTCCACATCGCGACGACATGTCGAAAGGCACTGATCACCGGCGCTTCGCGGTGACGATCAATCTCAATGCCGAGGACTATGAGGGCGGCGACCTGATCTTTCCTGAGTTCGGCAGCCGGACCTATCGGGCTCCGACCGGCGGGGCCGTGGTCTTTTCCTGCAGCCTGTTACACGGCGCAGAGCCGGTGACCGCCGGGCGTCGCTATGCCTTCCTGCCCTTCCTCTATGACGAGGCCGCAGCGCAGCTTCGCGAAAAACACGCGAAGTTCCTTGAGCCGGACAAGGCGGACTACCGCGCTATCGAGCAAACGGAAATCCGGTAGACCGGGCAAGAAAGTCTGTTGAATTGAGAGCGGGGAATGGTGGACGCGACAGGGATTGAACCTGTGACCCCCTCGATGTCAACGAGGTGCTCTCCCGCTGAGCTACGCGTCCGCCAAAGGCGGCTTGGAAGGCCTCGAAAGGCGTCCCAAGCAGGAAGGTGCGCGGTATAGCGGCGACGTTTGCGATGCGCAAGTCGCCATTGGCGGATTTATGCCGCCATCATCTTTTCGACCTCGGCGACCAGGTCGCGCAGGTGAACGGGCTTGGACAGCACCTTGGCGCCGGCCGGGGCACGGTCCTGGGCAGACAGGGCGACGGCCGCAAAGCCAGTGATGAACATGATCCGCAGGGAGGGATCGCGGGCGGCGGCCTGGCGGGCGACCTCGATGCCGTCCATGCCGGGCATGACGATGTCGGTCAGCAGAAGGTCCCACGGATGTTCCAGGTGCTGAACGGCCTCTTCGCCATCGGCGCAGGCCTGAACCTCGAAGCCGGCGCGTTCAAGCGCACGGGCCAGGAACCCCCGGAGGGAATCGTCGTCTTCGGCGAGGAGGATGCGGGCCATATCGGTCTTTTTTCCAGGCAGTGAAGACGCCAACTTAGCGGATAGACGGTAAATCGGGGATGAACCCGGCGTCCAGTGTGCAGCAGAGCGCAGTTTCTCCAAAGGGGTTTGACCATCGGCCACCCCCCTTGCGAATATGTGGCCATGACAGTCTGGCAGCCGCTCGTGAAGACGGAGCCGTCTGCGTCGGCGAACCCGCCGTTCGCGGCGCACGAACTCCTGCGCGCCGTGCCCGAATCCAGCCCGCCCCCGACACCGCTCGTGTTTGCTTCTCCCCATTCGGGGCGAATCTATCCTGAAGACATGATGGCCGCTGCCCGGCTCGACACTGAGTCTCTCCGGACCTCGGAAGACGCCTTCGTCGACGACATTATTGCCGGTGCCCCGGCCCTGGGCGTGGCCGTTATCCGGGCCCGACTGGCGCGAGCCTATGTCGATCTGAACCGCGAGCCCTGGGAACTGGATCCCGGCATGTTCGAGGATGAACTGCCCGCCTTTGCCAAAAGCCATTCGGCCAGGGTCGCAGCGGGCCTGGGTACGATCGCGCGGGTCGCGTCCGAGGGCAGGCCGATCTATGCCCGCAAGCTGACCTTTGCAGAGGCCAAGGCCCGGATCGATCTGACCCACCGCCCCTATCATGATGCGCTCGACAGGCTGCTCGGGGCTGCCCGGGCCACCCATGGGCTAGCCATTCTGGTCGACTGGCACTCGATGCCGGCTGCAGCCGCTCGCGGACAGCGGGCCCGCGGCGGGGGAGCTTGCGACATTGTTCTCGGTGATCGCTTCGGCGCAGCCTGCTCTCCACGCCTGACGGGACTGGTCGAGCGCGAGCTTGAGGCCATGGGCTACCGGGTGGCTCGCAACTCACCCTATGCCGGTGGATATACGACCGAGCACTATGGCCGTCCGTCGAGACGGACCCACGCGCTGCAGATCGAGATCAATCGCGCGCTCTATATGGATGAAGTCACCCGCGAACCGACAGAGGGCCTCGGCCGGCTGGCAGCGGATGCCGAGCGCCTGACGCGGGCCCTCGCGGCTCTGGATCCGTCCAGTCTGCGGTAGCTGCGGGCACGCGAAGGGCTGCCGTCAGTCCAAAGCCGCAGGATTGCTCCGCCACAAGACGGACACGGCCGGACCGGCAGGGTTCAGGCCAAAAAAAAGCCCGGCTCGAAAGCCGGGCAGTTCATTAGGGAGGAAACGCCCAGGAAGGGCAGAGGCAGCAGCGCCGCCTCACCCCTTGTTTATAGGTTGCGATGCGAAATTGGGCAAGCGGAAAAGTGGACGATTGTGGCGAATTTTCTTAACGCGCCCCGAGAAACCCTTTGTACTGCAAGGCTTAAAGAACGGCGTTTCGTGAACGCGACTAAAATATAGGCATGTTGCAACGCACAAATAGTTGCGGCTGAAACCACCAGGGTCCTGAAATGGGGCCAAACCCCGAAAAAACAAGGCCTTCGCATTGACACCGGTTTCCACAGTTTCGCTTTCGTAAAGGGTGGGCTGGATAAATTCAGCGCAGTCGCGTAAAAGCCGCGCGCCTGACGCAGACCGCGTCAAATCCCGATCCTCCCGAAAGTCCGCCTTCTCCATGTCCATGCGAAACATCGCCATCATCGCGCACGTCGATCATGGCAAGACCACCCTCGTCGATCAGCTCCTGGCCCAGTCCGGCGTTTTCCGCGCCAACGAAGCTACGACCGAACGCGCCATGGACTCCAACGACCAGGAGCGCGAGCGCGGGATCACCATCCTGGCCAAGTGCACCAGCGTCCTGTGGAATGGTGAAGCGGGCGAAACCCGCATCAACATCATCGACACCCCCGGCCACGCCGACTTCGGCGGCGAAGTCGAACGCATCCTGGGCATGGTGGACGGTTGCGTCCTGCTGGTCGACGCCGAAGAAGGCGTCATGCCGCAGACCAAGTTCGTGCTGACCAAGGCGCTGAAGATGGGCCTGCGCCCGATCCTCTGCATCAACAAGGTCGACCGCGCGCACGCTGATCCCGACAAGGTCCACAACGCCGCCTTTGACCTGTTCGCCGCCATTGGCGCGACGGAAGAGCAGCTGGACTTCCCGCACATCTACGCCTCGGGTCGCGCCGGTTGGGCCACCCTGGACATGAACGTGCCCAGCGACAATCTGGCCCCGCTGTTCGACCTGATTGTCCGCCACGTGCCGGAACCCAAGCAGATCGCCAAGACGGACGAGCCGTTCCAGATCCTCAACGTGCTGATCGAAAGCGACCCCTTCCTGGGCCGCCTGCTGACGGGCCGCATCGAGAGCGGCAAGGCCGTTCCCGGCATGGCCATCCACGCCCTGGACCGTGACGGCAAGGAAATCGAGCGCGGCCGCATCACCAAGGTTCTCGCTTTCCGCGGCCTGAAGCGCTCGCCCGTCGATGAAGGTGCCGAGGCCGGCGACATCGTCGCCATCGCCGGCATGTCCAAGGCCACCGTCGCCGACACGCTGTGCGCCATGGAAGTCACCGACGCCCTGCCGGCCCAGCCGATCGATCCGCCGACCATCTCGATGACCGTCTCGGTCAATGACAGCCCGCTGGCCGGCCGCGAAGGCGACAAGGTCCAGAGCCGCGTGATCCGCGACCGCCTGCTGAAGGAAGCCGAGTCGAACGTCGCCATCAAGGTCGCCGAGACCAGCGAAGGCGACGCCTATGAAGTGTCGGGCCGCGGTGAACTGCAGCTTGGCGTTCTGATTGAAAACATGCGTCGCGAAGGCTTCGAAGTGTCGATCAGCCGTCCGCGCGTTGTGTTCCAGACCGATCCGGAAACCGGCAAGCGCCTCGAGCCGATGGAAGACGTCATGATTGACGTCGATGACGAGTTCTCGGGCATCGTCATTGAAAAGCTCTCGAACCGTAAGGCCGAGCTGAAGGACATGGGTCCGTCGGGTGCCGGCAAGACCCGCATCCAGCTGATCGCCCCCTCGCGTTCACTGATCGGCTATCAGGGCGAGTTCCTCACCGACACCCGCGGCTCGGGTGTCCTGAACCGCGTGTTCAGCCACTATGAGCCCTACAAGGGTGCGATCGACCAGCAGCGCAAGGGCGTGCTGATCTCCAACTCCGACGGTGAAACCGCCGCCTATGCGCTGTGGAACCTGGAAGAGCGCGGCACCATGTTCGTCGGCGCCGGCGAGAAGTGCTATCTGGGCATGATCATCGGCGAAAACGCCCGTCAGGACGACCTTGACGTCAACCCGATGAAGGCCAAGCAGCTGACCAACGTCCGCGCCTCGGGCAAGGACGAGTCGATCCGCCTGACCCCGCCGCGTCGCATGACCCTCGAACAGGCCATCGCCTACATCGAGGAAGATGAACTGGTGGAAGTGACCCCGAAGAACATCCGTCTGCGCAAGCAGATCCTGAACCCGTCGTTCCGCAAGCGCCGCGTCAAGGAAGAATAGGACCTGGGGTTTCCCGAGTCGAACAAGGCCGCCGCCCTCCGGGACGGCGGCCTTTTTTCTGGTCAGATGCCGCCCCGAAGCGCCCTCCCGGACCTCAAGATAAGGTAAGTTTCCTATTATTTAAAACCGTCACAAGTCTGATACGACTTTGTCGAACTGAAGCAGTACCCGCCGTGTCAGCGCCCTGAATCCGGGCGTCCACGCCTGAGGGGGCTGTAATGAATTTCTCCAGAAAGCTGGTCGCGAGTGCGGCCCTGAGTGCTCTGGCACTCGCCATGTCCGCGCCGGTCGCCATGGCACAACAGACGACGGCCGCCGTGCGCGGCGTCGCTGTCGATGACAATGGCGCGCCGATCGCCGACGCCACCATCACCATCACCCACGTGCCGAGCGGCACCAGCCAGATCACCAAGACGACCGAAGGCGGCGCGTTTGACGTACGCGGCCTGCGGGTCGGCGGTCCGTACAAGATCACGGCAGCCCGTCAGGGCTATGACGCCCAGACCCTGGAAGGCCTGTTCCTCAATGTCGGCGACGCCCAGCGGGTGAAGCTGGCCCTGGTGCCCGAAGGCCAGGTGTCGGAAATCACCGTCACCGCCGCCAAGGCCGCCACGACCAGCCAGCTGGCCAATGTCGGCTCACGCACCACCCTGCAACGTGAAGAGATCGACGCCGTCGTTTCGGTCAAGCGCGACATTCGCGACATCGGCCGCCGCGACCCGCTGGCCACGCTCGACTTCGTCAACCGCAGCACTGGCCCCTCGGGCGGGCTCTACATCGCGGGCTCCGCGCCGCGCGCCAACCGTATCACCATCGACGGTGTCCGCTCGCAGGACAGCTACGGCCTCAACACCGGCGGCCTGTCGACCAACCGCGGCCCGATCTCGTTCGAAGCCCTTGAGCAGATGTCGGTCACGGCCGTGCCGTTCGACGTCGAGGACGGCGACTTCACCGGCGGCGCGCTGAACCTGATCATGCGCTCGGGCGGCAACAGCTTCCACGGCGCGCTGTTCGACAACTACAGGACCACGCGTCTGGTCGGCAACGAGGTGCCCAATGTCGGCTTCGTCGGCAACGACGTCACCCAGGCTCCGCTGACCGGCTACCGCAAGATCAAGAACAAGATTCACGAGAGCAACTACGGCTTCTTCCTGTCGGGCCCGATCATTCCCGACACGCTGTTCTTCGCGGCCTCCTACGAGAAGTTCTCGACCTTCGACACCACCGGCACCGGCCCCCTGGGCGCGGGCTTTGCCAACACCTTCAACAAGATCCCGGGCATCTCGGCCAGCACCGGCGCCAGCCAGGCCGACATCGACGCAGTGCTGGCCAACTGGAACGGCTACTCGGCCTCTTCGCTGCTGAAAGCCGGCACGGTCGCCCTGACCAAGCCGGTCCTCGACGAAAAGTCGTCGATCAAGATCGACTACAACATCACCGACAACCAGCGCCTGACGGCAACCTACCGCCACGCCTTCAGCTCGGTCTGGAAGCGCAGCCCCGGCACCACGGGCATCAGCCTGGACAGCAACTGGTATGTTCAGCCGGAAAACGAAGACAACTACGCCCTGCAGCTGAACTCCAAGTGGACGCCGGACCTGTCGACCGAAGCCCGGATCTCGTTCCGCGGCTATCAGCGCGGCCAGATGCCGCCCAGCGGCCAGGGTTTTGCCAACGTCTCGATCTGTACCGACGTCACGTCGGTGGGCTCGACCAATGCCTGCTCTTCGGGCGTGCCCTCGATCGGCATCGGGCCGGACCAGTTCCGCCAGGCCAACGTCCTGAAGACCAAAGACACCTCGGGTTCGTTCATCGCCAACTATGCCGGCCTTGAAAATCACCAGCTTAAGGTCGGCTACCAGTACCGCGGCATGGAGATCTACAACCTGTTCCTGCAGGCCGCGCGCGGGGTCTACTACTTCGACTCCGTCGCCGACTTCGCCACGGGCAAGGCCAACCAGCTGTCCTACGGTAACTCGCTGACCGGTACCGCGACCGACGCTGCGGCGGTTCTCGACTACAAGGTTCACTCGCTGCTGGCCCAGGATACCTGGGATGTTACCGACGCCCTGACCGTCAATCTCGGCGTCCGCTGGGATCACTATGCCGCCGACAAGAAGCCGACCCTGAACACCAACTATGTGACCCGCTACGGCTATGGCAACCAGACCACCTATGACGGTCTGGATGTCGTGATGCCGCGCGTGTCGGCCAAGTACAACGGCGACTGGTTCGAACTGTCGGGCGGCTTCGGGCTCGTCTCGGGCGGTACGCCGGACGTGTTCCTCGGCAACAGCTACGGCGGCACCACCGGGGCCCTGACCAACAGCTTCACCATCCGCCGCCAGGCCGACGGTTCGTTCTTCGACAGCGCCACCAGCACGGTCGTCGATCCCGCCACCGGCGCAGCACTTCTCAATCTGAACAAGGCCAATTCCGGCTTCATCACCGGTCCCGGCGCGACGGCCAATGCCCTGCTGACGGCCGACAGCCTCAGCCGCCGCAACGCCTATACCAATTCGCTGGCGCCGAACTTCGAGATGCCGTCGGACTGGAAGACCAATGTCTCGTTCAAGACCACCCAGCTGGGCATCGACTGGAGCGTCGACGCCGTGGCCAGCTGGTCGAACGTCAATGTCGCCTTCCGCGATGCCCGCGCCCGGCCGCTGACCGTCAATGGCGTGCAGCAGTACACGCCGGATGGCCGCATGCGCTATGACGGCCTGGTCATTGCCGGCAGCAATGCTGCCGCCGTCACCACCAACCGCATGACGCTGGGCCTGCCGGTTGCCAGCAATCCCGACCTGGTCAATCTGGGTCTCTTCGGCGACATCCAGGCCTACAACCCCTCGACCAAGAGCTGGACCCGCACCCTGGCCCTCTCAGGCCGCAAGACCATCTTCGGCGTCGACACCTGGGCGGCTTACACCTGGCAGTACGGCCATCAGTACGGCGGCATTTCCGAGTTCGGCACCACCGCCGGCGGCAATGGTACCAGCGGCAACTACTATGCCGACCAGGGCTTCGACGGGGATCCCAACGCTGCCGCCGAGGGCAAGTCGAACAACATGATCCGCAACGCCTACAAGCTGAACATGAGCTACAAGGCCGAAGTCTTCCCGGGCTGGGTGTCCCGCTTCACCCTGTTCGGCGAGCGTCACTCGGGTCGCCCGATCAGCTTCCTGATGACCGACCCCAGTGGCGGCCGGAACCCGACTTTTGGCGTCTCGCGTGACGATGCCCTGGCCTATATCCCCAACCTGAACAGCCCGGACGCCGGCAATCCGCTGAAGTTCACCGACGCCCGTGGCACCACGGTCTATTTCGACAGCGCAGCGTCGGTGGCCAAGCTGCAGGCCCTGGTGAAGCAGTTTGACCTGCCGATGGGCAAGATCGTGCCGCGCGGCTTCGGCAAGAACCCGGACGTCGACCGTTTCGACTTCCAGTACTCGCAGGAACTGCCCGTTCCGATCGAGGGCCACAGCCTGTTGTTTACGGTCGACATCGCCAACCTCGGCAACCTGCTCAACAAGAAGTGGGGCGTGGTCAAGGAATACAGCAACAGCCGCTCGGGCGGCGTGGTGGTCAACGCCCAGTGCGCCAAGGCCGACGGCACCACCGCCGGAAACGCCGACGCAACCTGCGCGGCCTATCGATACAGCTACACTACCGCCAGCCCGACCAGCCTGGCAACGCCCACTGTCGACCAGAACGCCAGCCTCTGGTCGGTCGGCCTGGGTCTGAAGTACCGCTTCTAAAAGACACCGACACTCCTCAACCCCGGCCTGGCCGCTGTCCCTGCAAGGACGGCGGCCTTTCTTTTGAGCGCGGGCTGAAACCAAGGGGCCGGCCGGGCCCTCGTGCGGCCTGGCGTGTCGACCCGGACCCTCAAAACATCTGCTGCAGAACCTGCGACTTAAACCGGGATTAACATTAACGCGGGATGGTCCACCGGGGGGAAACACAACGCCCTGGGGATACAGGACAGCGCCGTGCCGTCGACCACCGCTAGGGCCCTCATCGACAGGGGCCGGCTTGCCTTGAGTGCCCTGCTCCCGGTCGTGCCTGAAGCCTTGGCCGGCCGGATGCGCATGGAGCAACTGCTCAGCATCCTTAGGCTCACGCCTGTCATGATGGGCGCCAATATCTTCATCGCCGCACTGGTGCTTCTGGCAGGCTTCAGCGGCCCGCATCGTGTGTCGCTTTCGATCTGGGCCTGTCTGGTGGTCAGCTACGGCCTCCTTGGCCTGCGGGGCTGGCTGGCCTCGCGCCGCCGCAAGAGCGGCAAGGCGACCGTGTCGCCGCGCGGGCTGCGCAGCATCATCCTCCAGGCCGGCCTGCTCGGCTGTCTTTGGGGAGCCCTCCCCGTGTTGGCCATGGACGGGGCCAGCGTCCAGATGCGGATGCTCATCGTCTCGGTGATCGCCGGCATGATCGGCTGTGGTGGCTTTGCCATGCTGACCCTGCCCCCCGCCGCAATCGCCTATTCCACACCGATGGTTATGGGTTCGCTCGTCGTACTGCTGACCAGCCGGGATCCCATCCTGATGGCTCTCGCGGGTCTGCTGATCTTTTGCTACCTCGTCGTGACCTTCTCGAGCCTGTCCCACGCCCGGGTCTTTGCTGAACGGCTGATCGCGGGCGAAGAGCTCGAACACCAGCGCCAGATGGTCAGCCTGCTACTCAGCGACTTCGAGGAGGGCGCCAGTGACTGGCTCTGGGAAGTCGATGCCTCAGGCGCGCTGACCTATGTTTCCGATCGCATGGCCGAGGCCGCAGGCCTGGCGCGCGAGGCTCTGCTCGGGCGGAATGTGGCCAGCTTCGCCGTCCAGGTGGCGGAAGCTGAACCGGGCCTCGCGGCGGATCTGACCGGGATCCTGGGCGAACGGAAGGCCTTCCGGGATGTAACCCTGCGGATGACCGTCGAGGGAACCGACCGCTGGTGGTCCCTGACCGCCAAGCCGACCCATGATCTGTCAGGAACCTTCACGGGCTTCCGGGGTGTCGGGGCTGACGTCACCGAAGCTCGCCAGGCCCAGGACCATATCCGGCGCCTGGCGCACTTCGACGTACTGACACAACTGCCGAACCGGCTGTCGTTCCTGGAAGCCCTCAACCGGGCCTGGACCCGTCAAGAGACCGGCGACGCCGGCGGCTGTGCCGTGCTCTGCGTGGATCTGGACTATTTCAAGAGCGTCAATGACAGCCTCGGCCATCCCGTCGGTGATGCCCTGCTGATCGAGGTGGCGGACCGCCTGGCGCGCTGCGTCGGAGAGACCGGCTTTGCCGCCCGGCTGGGCGGCGATGAATTCGCCGTCATCGTCGCGCCCGCCACCGGGGCTGACCCCCTCGCGGCGCTGGCGCGTGACATCGTCGACCAACTCTCGCAGCCCTATGACATCAAGGGCCACAGTGTCCTGATCGGCGCGAGTGTGGGGATCGCGGTCGCACCGGAAGATGCCGGAAATCCCGACGACCTTCTGAAGAACGCCGACCTGGCGCTCTATCGCGCCAAGAGCGACGGCCGTGGGGCCTTCTGCTTCTTCGAGATGGCCATGGACCAGGGGGCCCAGGAGCGCCGCGCCCTGGAGATGGACCTGCGCGCCGCCCTGAAGAACGACGAGCTGACGGTGTTCTTCCAGCCGCTCATCGGTCGACGCGACCACGAAATCACCGGCTTCGAGGCACTGGTGCGCTGGCAGCATCCGCAACGCGGCCTCGTCATGCCCGGCGACTTCATTGAATGCGCGGAGCAGTGGGGCCTGATCGGCAAGATCGGCGAGTGGGTCCTGAACCAGGCCTGCGCCCAGGCCGTGTCCTGGCCCGCTCCCCTGACGGTGGCCGTCAACCTGTCGCCCAACCAGTTCATGACGGGTGAACTTGTCGGCCAGGTGACCCGCGCCCTCCAGGCGTCAGGTCTCGAACCCTGGCGACTGGAACTGGAGATCACCGAGGGCCTGCTTCTGAACGATACGACCCGTACGATGGAGCAGCTCACGGCCCTGAAGGCGCTCGGCGTGAAGATCGCCATGGACGACTTCGGCACTGGCTATTCCAGCCTCGGCTATCTGTGGCGGTTCCCGTTCGACAAGATCAAGCTGGATCGGTCCTTCGTCGCCGAGATGAAGGATAACTCGGCCATTACCGACATTGTCCGGACGATCACCCTGCTGGGCCAGGCCCTGAAACTGCAGGTGACGGCCGAAGGCGTCGAGACCACTGACCAGATGCGCATCCTCACCGAAATGCATTGCGACCACTTCCAGGGCTATCTGTTCGGCCGGCCGATGCCCGTCAGCGATATCCCCGGCTTCCTGGTCAATGACCTGGCCCGCCGCATGCGCCGCCAGGACGCCGAGACGGACAGCGGCTCCGCCTCCATCTCGGCTTGAGCCAGCCTAGCGTTTCCGGACCATACCCAGCAGGGCCAGGAGCAGGATGGCCCCGATCGTCGAGACCACGAGACTGCCGACGAAACCGCCCCAGCTGAAGCCCAGCAGCCCGGCCACGAACGCGCCGAGGAACGAGCCGACCAGGCCCACAACCAGATTGGCCAGCAGGCCGTGACTGCGCCCCATGATCTGTTCCGCGATCCAGCCGGCTAGAATGCCGATGATGATCGCTCCAAGGATTCCAACGCCGCTCATATGTGTCTCCTGAAGGTCGTGTTGAGCCTCAGGAATGCACGAGCCATGGCGAAGGTTGCGCGACACGGATCTGGCTAGGTGCGCCGCTCCATAAAGACATCGGCCCGGGCATAGGGCGTCTCACGGGTCGGCAGGTCGACAAATCCCATGGCGCGATAGAGGCCCAGGGCGGGAGCCAGGCCAGAATTGGTTTCCAGATAGAGCCGTGGCGCGCCCAGCGCTTCAGCCTTGTCGATACAGGCCTGCATCAGCAGACGGCCAAGTCCCGTGCCCCGCGCCGCCTCGGCGACCGTCATCTTGGCGACCTCAAACCCTCCGTCCGCAAGCGCGATCAGGCCGACGCAGCCGACGATCTCGCCGTCGGCTGTTTCAGCCATCAGGATATGGCCACCCCGGTCCAGAATCTTGCCCTGCGGATCGTCAAGCGCTTCGAAGTCCTTGGGCTCCATCGCGAAGTAGCGGGAAATCCAGGCGACGTTGAGGTCTCGCCAGGCCTCGGCATGTCGCGGCTCAAAGGGCAGTATGCGCATGCCGTCATTTATTGTGCGATCACTGCCGCCTGGCAACTGAACGAGACCCGATTCATGGTCCATCCCGTGTTCGATGACCTGCCCACGACCATCTTCGAGGAGATGAGCGGCCTTGCGCGTGAACTGGGGGCGATCAATCTGGGTCAGGGCTTTCCTGACGACGCAGGACCCGAACCCGTCCGGGCCCGGGCTGCAGAAGCCCTGATGCAGGGCCTCAACCAGTACCCGCCCATGCGGGGCCTGCCAGAGTTGCGCAAGGCTGTGGCTGAACACTACCGCCTGACCCAGGCGCTGGATCTCGATATCGGGGAAATCACCGTCACCTCAGGAGCGACCGAAGCCCTCGCCGCAGCGTTTTTCGCCCTCATCACACCGGGCGATGAGGTGGTGCTGTTTCAGCCGCTCTATGACGCCTACCTGCCCCTGATCCGCCGGGCGGGCGGCATTCCACGGCTGGTCCGGCTGGAGCCACCGCACTGGCGGTTCGACCGGGCCATGCTTGAGGCGGCCTTTTCGGACCGGACGCGCCTGGTGGTGTTGAACAGTCCGCTCAATCCGGCCGGGACGGTGACCCCGGACGAGGATCTGGCCCTGCTGGCCGAGTTCTGCGTGCGCTACGACGTCACCGCCGTTTGCGACGAGGTCTGGGAAGCGGTGCTCTTCGATGGCCGAAAGCATCGATCGCTCATGAGCCTGCCCGGCATGCGCGACCGGACGGTCAAGATCGGATCGGCGGGCAAGATGTTCGGCATGACCGGCTGGAAGGTCGGCTTCCTGTGCGCTGCCCCGCCCCTCACCCGCGCGCTGGCCGCCGCCCACCAGTTCCTGACCTTCACGACGCCGCCGAACCTGCAAGCCGCCGTGGCCTGGGGGCTGGAGCATCACCGCGACTGGTTCCAGACCATGCCGGAAGGCCTGCAGCGGTCGCGTGATCGGTTGGCGGCGGGCCTCACTCAGGCAGGCTATGTGGTTCTGCCCAGCGCGGGAACCTATTTCCTCAATGTCGACCTCAAGGCCTCCGGCCTGGAGATCGATGACCGGACCTTCTGCCTGACCACGGTCAGGGAGCATGGCGTCGCCGCCATCCCGGTCTCGGCCTTCTATGCCGATGCACCGGTCCGGCACATTGCCCGACTGTGTTTTGCCAAGGCCGATGCGACCCTCGACCGGGGCGTGGAAAGTCTGGCCGAGGCGCGCAGGGCCCTGTCCGCATGACCCGGCCCGTTCTCGCCGAAACAGGCCTCGCGGTCAGGCTGATCTGCGGCACGCTGGAGACGCTCGATGCCGAAGACCTCGGGGGCAATGCGATCGCTGCGCTCTTAGGCGTAGACCCACCCGCAAGCTGGCCGCCTGAGCACAACGACAAAGCGACCCGCGACTGGATGCGGAGTCTGCTGGCTGACAACCCCCAGGACCCCGACTATGCCTGCTGGTACATCATCGGCCACGGGCGGCTGGTTGGTGTGATCGGGTTCAAGGGACCGCCCGATCCCGAAGGCCTGGTCGAGATCGGCTACGCCATCATCGAGACAGAGCACCGCAAGGGCTATGGCGTGGAAGCGGCCGGGCTGCTGGTGACCCGGGCGTTCAACGATCACAGGGTTCACTGCATCAAGGCCGAAACCCTGCCGCACCTCACAGCATCACAGAAAGTCCTGACGCGCTGCGGATTCGCCCACGTCGGGGGGACCTTTGATCCCGTCGAGGGGCAGATCATGCGCTTCGAACGCCGTCGCAGCCTAGACGGCCTCCGCCTCGAATGAGATCACCGCCCCGGGGCCCGGGCGGGCTAGTGGTGGCAGAGTTCGCCCAGGGGGGCGCTGGCGGCCGGGCCTGACCGGGAACTCAGCACACGATCCATCTCCGAAAGGAGATTACGCAGGTCGATGGGCTTGGCGACATGGGCGTCTGCCCCGGCGTCAAGGCAGGTGCGAATCTGGGCCAGCATGACATCTGCCGTCAGCGCGATCACCGGCAGATTGGCAAACCTCGGATCGGCGCGCAGCCGGCGGGTGGCCTCAAGCCCGTCCATGACCGGCATGTTCACATCCATCAGGACGATATCGACGGGCTCACGCTCCAGCGCCTCCAGCGCCATCCTGCCATTCTCCGCCTCCACCAGGTCGCATTCGAACGGCGTCAGGAACAGCCGGATAACCCGGCGATTGATCGGGTGATCGTCAACCACGAGGACGCGGCGGCCCTGCAGGGCGGCGAAGCTGGCCTGTTCGGCGGTTTCGTCGGGAACAGGTTCCGCAACCGCGCCGGGCTCGCTGACGGCATCGACCAGAATTTCGATGGTGAAGACCGAGCCCTCCCCTTCGCGGCTGTCGACCGTGATCTCGCCCCCCATCATCTCGACCAGGCGGCGGGTAATGTTGAGCCCCAGCCCCGTCCCGCCGAAATTGCGCGTCGTTGACGCGTCGGCCTGAATGAAAGCCCCGAACAGTTTGGCCAGGGTCGCCGGCTGCATGCCGATGCCGGTGTCCGTCACGGTCAGGCGCACGCGCTGACGTCCGCTGGCGACATCCGGGCCGCAGGACAGGACAACCTCGACCGCCCCGTCATTGGTGAACTTGATGGCATTGGAGACCAGGTTGGTCAGGCATTGCCGGATCCGGACCGCGTCAAACAGCAGGAGCCCGGGGGTGGGGCCCTCAACGCGGAAGGTCAGGACAATATCCTTGTCGCGCGCGGTGGGCTGGTAGCCGCCGATCAGGCGCGCGCAGGTCTTGACCAGATCACCGGGTGTCGGGGCGATCTCCAGCTTTCCGGCCTCGATCTTGGAAAGGTCGAGGATGTCGTTGAGCAGCACCAGCAGGGTGTTGCCGGAGTCCAGGATCAACTCGACCTGTTCTCGCTGCTCGCCCGTGCGGACGTCGCCGCGCAGGGCCTGGGCCAGGCCGAGCATGCCATTGAGCGGCGTGCGCAGTTCATGGCTCATCACCGCCAGGAACGAGGACTTGGCCTGGTTGGCTTCCTCGGCACGCTCCTGCGCTTCACGCAGGCGAACCGAAATCAGCCTCTGGTAGATGACCAGGGCAATGCCGCCGGCCCCCAGCACGGCCAGAAGGGCCGCAATGACGCCCCAGGCCTGGGCCAGCCGACGGTTCAGGGCGACTTCCGCCGCGAGCCTGCGACTCTCGTCACGCTTGACGCGCAGTTCGCTTTCCAGAGCGGCCGACATTTCGGCAACGCCCCGTACGTGCGCTCCGGCGGTCGCCTTGCGATCGATCCGCCCCCAGGCTTCCAGCTTGTCGAAAGCCGACTCCAGCCGGCCTTCGCCGCGGTCGATATAGGCCTCTACGAACCGTTCAAGCTGGAGGTCCGGTGCCGCCATGGTGGGGGGCATCCGTCGCAAAACGGTAAGGTCGGCGCGAGCCGCCACCGGGTCACCGAGCAGGGCCTCTGCCCGGGCCCTCTTGCGCAGCATGAGCACTTCAAGGCGGGACGACGGTTGCTTAAGTTCGGCGGCGATCGGCGCGATACAGTCGAGGACCCGCCGCGGATCATCGCGGCCCTCGGCAACGATCGTACAGAGAAAGCGGTCCCAGCTGCGCAGGTCAGGGTCACCGTCCGCTGCGGTCATCCGGTTGTGAAGGGCGGCAAAGCGTTCGGCAGCATCCAGTTCGCCCACCTCCACCGCCGTATAGGCGATGTCGTAGACCCGCTCGATCTTGCGCATGTAGAAGGCGTCGCGTTCATCCAGCCGGGCGGCCTGGGCCATATGATCCAGCGCACCTTCCTTATCGCCGATGTCCGAGAGCGTGTAGGAGTGGACCTGATGGATCTCGGCCAGCAAGGGCCGGGCGATATCGCCGCGCTTCTCGGCCTCGATGGAGAGGTCCGCAGCCAGACGCGCCGCCTCGGCCCAACGGCCGGTCTGGCCCTGGTCCCGCACCCGTTCGACGCCGGCCATCATGTGAATGTCTCGCGACGGGCTGTTCAGGAAACGCTGCCAGTCCGCGTCAGAGATGGTTCGGAAACCCTCCGTCTCGTGGCGATAGGCGAGGCTCAGCAGGTCAACCAGACTGGCCAGGTTACTGTCATTTTCCAGTCGGGCGACCTCGCGCGTCCGTTCCGCCCAGACGTCAAAGCCCTTTCGAACCTGATTGCTCTTGTAGGCATAGAGCACGCGCCAAAGACCGTAGAGACGGACGTCCCCCTTCTCGCGCAGGGCCTTGCGGCCGGCGCGCTCGATGTCCTCGTTTCGCCGGGGCGGTCGCGTTACTTCATGGGCGCCGACTTCCTGGTTCAGGCGCTCCAGCTTGGCGGCCATACTGAGATCATGGTCGGGGGCTGCGATAGCCGGCACGGCGATCACCAGCGATCCCACAAGGGCCAAGAGTACAGTTAAGCGCCGCAATGCCGGTCCCCTGAAACTGGCAGAGACCGTGGCCGCAACTTGTATAGGAGCCGTTAAATCCGCCGTTCTCCGAACGCGCTAGATCGTCGCGCCTCCATCTACGACAAGCGCCTGACCGGTCATGAAGCTGCCGGCCTGGGACGCCAGATAGACCGCCGCGCCTGCCAGTTCGTCCGGCTCGCCGATGCGCCGCAGGGGAACCCCTTTGGTCGACCGTTCCAGGGTCTCGGGATTGTCCCAGAGCGCCTTGGCAAAGTCGGTCTTGATCAGGCCCGGCGCGATGCAGTTGACGCGTACATTGTCCGGTCCGAACTCGTGGGCGAGGTTTCGCGCGAGCTGGAAGTCTGCGGCCTTGCTGATGTTGTAGGCCCCGATGATGGCGTTGCCGCGCAGACCGCCGATCGAGCTGATAATGATGATCGACCCGTCCCGGCGCTCACGCATCTCGGGCGCGACCATGCCGATCAGCCAGTGATTGCTGATGATGTTGTTGTCGAGGATCTTGCGGAACTGATCGTCGGCAATGCCGGCCAGCGGACCGTAATAGGGGTTGGACGCGGCGTTGCAGACGCAGATGTCGACCTTGCCGAAGGCCGCCCGGGTCTCGTCCACGAGGCGCTGCAGGTCTTCCTTCGACGCGATATTGGCCGGAACCGCGATCGCCGTACCGGCTCCGTGGCGTTCGTTCAGCTCGGCGGCGACCTCGTCGCAGGGCCCGGCCTTGCGCGACGAGATCACGACCTTGGCCCCGTGCTCGGCCATGCGCTGGGCGATGGCCTTTCCGATACCGCGCGAGGAACCGGTGATGATCGCCACCTTGCCGGTGAGGTCGAAGAGGCCCATGGCGCGCTCCCTAAACACTTGTTTGAATTTTCATCACATTGGCGGCCGGGGGCAGCAAGGTCAAGTCGTGGCAGCCCTGTCAGACCCCGCCCTTCTGGGGCATGGTCCTCGCGACTGTTTCAGCCGATCCTCCGGAGCCTGCCATGTCCGCCTTAGATCTGGACCCCGAGCGCGACCTGATCATCAGCCGCATCATCGACGCCCCGGCGGACAAGCTGTTCCGTTGCTGGACCACGCCCGGCCTGCTGCCCCACTGGTTCTGCCCGCCGCCATGGACGGTTTCAAACGCGGTGATGGACGTCAGGACCGGCGGCAATACCCTGATCACCATGGCGGGACCCAACGGCGAAAAGGTCGACAATCCGGGCGTCTATCTGGAGGTCATTCCAAACGAGAAGCTCGTCTTTACGGATGCCTTCACCGAAACCTGGAAGCCGTCGGCCAAGCCCTTCATGGTCGGAATCATCACCTTCGACGAGCTGGGTGACGGCAAGACCCGCTACACCGCCATCGCTCGGCACTGGAGCGCGGAAGACAAGACGGCACACGAGCAGATGGGCTTCCATGAAGGCTGGGGGATCGCCACGGACCAACTGGCAGCCCTGGCGGCCACGCTCTGAGCTCAGGAACCGCGCGGTCACCCGTCCGTTTCGTTGAAACAGTCGGGAGTTGCCGCATGGCCGGAAGCGTTAGCGATGAAACCGCCCTTGAGGAGGTTCTGGCCTTTCTCGATCACCCTCCCATGCACGGGACACCGGAGGACGCGGTCTTTGGCGAGCGCCTGCGTCAGGTCATGGCCGCCTCGATCGCGGATGAGCCGGACGGGGATGATCGCGGGGAGCCCACGCTATCGCTGGGAGAAGACCTGCACCGCAAACTCGACGCTGCCGCAAAGCGACGGGCAGGCACGCACCCCTTCGGGGACTATCCGGATGGCATCGGTCCGACCCTCGGCATGGATCTGAGCCACAGCTGAACCGCGCAGAAAACGCCAGGACCTGCCAAAGGGTCGAAGCGCGTGAGGCTTTGAAGGCTGGCGGGCGGCCGGAGCGGCGTGTAGAGCCGCGCCCAAGCTTGCATGATCAGAAAGCCCGACATGACGCCCGGATGGCGCGATCTCCTGAACCGCGACCTCGCCGCGCGCTTTGCCCTGCTGTGCCTGGGCATCTGGCTGAATGCCGCCGACACCCTGGTGACGGTGACGATCATGCCCAGTGTGGCGCGGGAGATCGGCGGCTATCAGTATTTCGGCTGGTCGGTGGCCGCCTATCTGCTGGGCTCGATTCTGGCCGGGGCCTGCGCGGGCAAGCTGTCGATCCGCTTCGGCCTGAGACGCGCCACGGCCCTGGCCGGGGTGATCTATGCCGTGGGCTGCGCGATGAGCGCTCTGGCCCCCGATTTCCTGATCTTCGTGGCGGGGCGACTGGTGCAGGGCCTGGGCGCGGGGGCGATCGTCTCACTCTGCTATGTGGCCATCACCGCGATGTTCCCTGAAGCGCTCTGGCCTCGGGTCTATGGGGCCATCGCCGGCGTCTGGGGCGCGGCGACCCTGCTGGGCCCCCTCTGCGGCGGCCTGTTCGCCCAGGCGGGCTTCTGGCGCGGTGCCTTCTGGTTCTTCGTCGTTCAGGCGGTGATCTTCGTGGCCGCCGTCATGGCTCTTGTCCCCCGGGGCCCCGGCACGACGGAACAGGGTCGGATTCCCGGCCGGCAGTTGGCCCTGCTGACCCTGGGCGTCGCGCTGATTGCGGCCGCAGGCGTCGTGCCGGGCGGCCTGGTCGCCCTCCTCTGTGCCGCCCTAGGAGCCGTGGCGATGGCGGCCATGCTGTGGGTCAACCAGCGCTCACCAGACCGGCTGCTGCCCTATGCCGCCGGCGACCTGACCCAGGCGACAGGCCTCGGGCTCGCGGTGATCTTCCTCTGTGAGGCGGCCACCGTCGGGTTCTCGGTCTATGGCCCGACCTTCATCCAGGTGCTGCACGGTGCCGATCCGCTCCTCAGTGGCTATGTCATCGGCAGCATTGCGGCCGGCTGGACGGCCATGTCGTTCGCCGTGGCCGGGCTTGCGCCGCGCCATGAGGGCCTTGCGATCCGCACCGGCGTCGTGATCATCGCCGCAGGCGTCGCCTGGGGAGCCTTCGAGATGGTGCGCGGAGGTCTTGTCGGCATCACCCTGTCGATGGTCCTGCTGGGCGCGGGCTTCGGGATCTGCTGGGCGTTCCTCGCCAAGCGCGTGATCGGCAGTGCGCCGCCCGAGGAACAGGCCCTGGCCTCGGCGGCCGTCCCCACCACCCAGCTGATCGGCGGGGCCACGGGGGCCGCAGCGGCCGGAGCCCTGGCCAATGCGCTGGGCTTCGCCCACGGCGTCACCCCGGCCAGCGGCCTCGCCCATGGACTGCCGCTGTTCTACGCCTTTCTGCCGCTGGCCCTGCTGGGCCTTGCGGCGGGGTGGCGGCTGGGGCGAGCCTGAGCGGCCTGAGCCCGCTCAAGCCTCCGTCAGCACGGCCCCTTCGACCAGCTTGACGATGTCGCCCATGATCTCGGTGATCCTGAAATCCTTGGGCGTATAGACCCGGGCCACGCCCATCTGCTTGAGGATCAGGGCGTCGGCGTCGGGGATGATGCCGCCGACCACGACCGGGATGTCGCCGAGGCCCTCGGCGCGCATGACGCGGACGACTTCCTGCACCAGATCGAGGTGCGAGCCCGACAGGATCGACAGGCCCACGACGTGAGCCCGGCTCTCCTTGGCGCGGCGGACGATTTCGTCCGGGGTCGAACGGATGCCGTCATAGACGACCTCCATGCCGCAGGCGCGGGCCCGGGTGGCGATCTGCTCGGCGCCGTTGGAGTGGCCGTCGAGGCCTGGCTTGCCGACGAGGTAGGTCAGGGTGCGGCCCAGGACTTCCGAAACCCGCTCGACCTCGCGTTTCACGGCCTCGACATCCTCGGCCTCGCCGGTCGAGACGACCACCGCCACGCCGGTCGGACCGCGATACTCGCCGAACACCTCGCGCAGGGCCCCGGACCATTCACCGGTGGTGACCCCGGCCTTGGCCGCCGTGATCGAGGGTTCCATGATGTTGCGTCCATCGCGGGCGGCAGCCTTCAGGTCGGCCAGGGCCGCCTGCACGGCCCCGTCGTCGCGGGCGGCACGCCAGGCCTTGATGCGCTCGACCACGCCGGCTTCGAGGCGCGGATCGACGGTCTCGATGCTGCTTTCGCCGGCCGACAGGGGCGAGACTTCCGTGTCGGTCCAGCGGTTGACACCGACCACGGTCATGTCGCCGGTCTCGACCGAGCGCACGCGCCTGGCGTTCGAGGCGACCAGTTCGGTCTTCATGTAGTCGATGGCGTTCTGGGCCCCGCCCATGCCGTCGATCAGCGCCAGTTGCTCCAGCGCGCCCTTGCTCAGCTCGGCGACCTTGGCCTCGACCACGTGCGAACCGTCGAACAGGTCTTCGTATTCCAGCAGGTCAGTCTCATAGGCCAGCACCTGCTGCAGGCGCAGCGACCACTGCTGGTCGAACGGACGCGGCAGGCCCAGGGCCTCGTTCCAGGCCGGCAGCTGCAGGGCCCGGCAGCGGGCGTCCTTGCTGAGCGTGACGGCCAGGGCCTCGATCAGAATGCGGTAGACGTTGTTCTCGGGCTGCTGCTCGGTCAGGCCCAGGCTGTTGACCTGCACGCCATAGCGGAAGCGGCGGGCCTTCTTGTCCTGAACGCCGTAGCGCTCCAGCAGGATCTGGTCCCACAGGCGGGTGAAGCTGCGCATCTTGCACAGCTCGGTCACGAACCGCACCCCGGCATTGACGAAGAAGCTGATCCGCGAGGCGACGATCTCGAAGTCCTCGTCCGGCACCTGGCCGCCGGCCTTGACGGTGTCGAGCACCGAAATGGCCGTGGCGAGGGCGAAGGCCAGCTCCTGCTCCGGCGTCGCCCCCGCTTCCTGCAGGTGATAGCTGCAGACGTTCATCGGGTTCCACTTGGGAACCTCCAGATAGCACCAGGCGATCATGTCGCCGATCAGCCGCATGGACGGGCCCGGCGGGAAGATGTAGGTGCCGCGCGACAGATATTCCTTGATCAGATCGTTCTGGGTGGTGCCCTGCAAAAGCTTGCGGTCAGCCCCCTGCTCGTCGGCCAGGGCCACATACATGGCCAGCAGCCAGGCGGCCGGGGCATTGATGGTCATCGAGGTGTTGGACTGGTCCAGCGGGATCTGGTCGAACAGCTGGCGCATGTCGCCCAGGTGGCTGATCGGCACGCCCACCTTGCCGACCTCGCCGCGCGACAGGATGTGGTCGGGGTCGTATCCGGTCTGGGTGGGCAGGTCGAAGGCCACCGACAGGCCGGTCTGGCCCTTGGACAGGTTGGCCCGGTACAGCGCATTGGACTTTTCCGCCGTCGAGTGGCCCGCATAGGTGCGGAAGATCCACGGCGCATCCGGCGCGTGCTGATACGGCTTACCTGACATTCCTGCGCTCCCGACTTTTCGTTCTTGATTATCGTCGATCATGAACCGGGTTTTGCTGCGATGCAATATGCCCGTTCGCGAGTGCGGGAGAGCTACCCCCGCACAAACACCGCCGCCCGTTTCTCGCGAAAGGCCGCCAGGGCTTCGGCATGGTCGGCGCTGGTGACCAGGGCCGCGACATCGACCGCCTGACCGGCCATGGCCTGCTTGACCGCCTCGACCGACAGCGGCGCGCGGGTTGCGATGCGTTCGGCCACGGCGAGGGCCTCCTCCAGCAGCAGCTCGACCGGATGGACGGCGCTGACCAGGCCGTCGGCCAGGGCCCGGTCCGGACCGAAGGTCTCGCCGGTCAGCAGGTGAACCCGGGCCCGCGCCTCGCCGATCAGGCGCGGCAGCCGCTCGACCGAGGCCATCAGGCCGATATTGACGCCCGAGGCGGCGAAGGCGGCACGGTCGCTGCAGAGGCGGATGTCGCAGGCCAGGGCCAGTTCCAGCCCGCCGCCCAGGCACCAGCCGTCGATGGCGGCGATGACCGGGACCCGGCAGGCGGCGACCTGGTCCATCAGGCCGTTGAAGCCCAGCACGGCGGTCAGCTGCTCCTGGCGGCTGCGCGCCTGCGCCTCGCGCAGGTCATCGCCGGCGCAGAAGGCTCCGTTGCGGCCGCTCAGCACCACGGCCCGGACGCTGGTATCGGCCTCGATCCCGGCCAGGGCCTGAGACAGATCGGCCCGCAGCGCCATGCCCAGGCCATTGGCCGGCGGGGCATCCAGGGCCAGGTGCAGGACGGCGGGCAGCGGGCGGGTGATGTGCAGGACCTGGGTCATGCCCCAGCCTCGCCGATCCGGCCGCGCCTGCAAAGCCTCTGGGTCGTTTCAGATGCAACCATGCTGCGGCGCACAAGATTCTGCTTGCCAGTTTCAAACACTTGTCTCAGCTTACGGGACTTCGGGGCGGATTTGCCCGCCCGGAGCCCAAAATGACGGGTCGGCGATCTGAATTTACCAGTTCGACCGCCCTGCGCGCAGCCGAGACGAAGCTTCGGGCGTTGCTGCAACGCCGAAGGGAACGGGGAGTGAGATGACGACCGCCACGCTTGAAAAGTCGCCCGTGAAGGACCTCTACGAGATCGGCGAGATTCCGCCGCTCTATCACGTGCCGAAAAACATGTACGCCTGGAGCATCCGCAAGGAGCGCCACGGCAAGCCGTCCACCGCCATGCAGGTCGAGGTCGTCCCCACCTGGGAGATCGGCGAGGACGAGGTTCTGGTGCTCGTGATGGCCGCCGGCGTCAACTACAACGGCGTCTGGGCCGCCCTGGGCGAGCCGATCAGCCCGCTGGACGGGCACAAGCAGCCCTACCACATCGCCGGATCCGACGCCTCGGGCATCGTCTGGGCCGTGGGCGCCAAGGTCAAGCGCTGGAAGCTGGGCGACGAGGTGGTCATCCACTGTAACCAGGACGACGGCGACGACGAGGAGTGCAACGGCGGTGATCCGATGTTCTCCACCAGCCAGCGCATCTGGGGCTATGAGACGCCGGACGGCAGCTTCGCCCAGTTCTGCCGCGTGCAGTCGCGCCAACTGCTGCCGCGTCCCAAGCACCTGACCTGGGAAGAGGCCGCCTGCTACACCCTGACGCTCGCCACCGCCTATCGCATGCTGTTCGGCCACAAGCCGCATGAGCTGCGGCCTGGCCAGAACGTGCTGGTCTGGGGTGCCTCCGGGGGCCTCGGCGTCTTTGCCGTACAGCTGGCCGCCGTGGCCGGGGCCAATGCCATCGGCGTGGTCTCCAGCGAGGACAAGCGCGAGTTCGTGCTGTCGATGGGGGCCAAGGCGGTCCTGAACCGCAATGAATTCAACTGCTGGGGCCAACTGCCTACGGTCAATGGCCCCGAGTTCACCGACTACATGAAGGAGAGCCGCAAGTTCGGCAAAGCCCTGTGGCAGATCACGGGCAACAAGGACGTCGACATGGTGTTCGAGCACCCTGGCGAGGCCACCTTCCCGGTGTCGGTCTTTGTGGTCAAGCGCGGCGGCATGGTTTGCATCTGCGCCGGTACCAGCGGCTTCAACCTGACCATGGATGCCCGCTTCCTGTGGATGCGCCAGAAGCGCGTCCAGGGCAGCCACTTCGCCAACCTGATGCAGGCAAGCGCCGCCAACCAGCTGGTCATCGACCGCCGCGTCGATCCCTGCCTGTCGGAAGTCTTCCCCTGGAACGACATCCCGGCCGCCCACGAGAAGATGCTGGCCAACCAGCACCTGCCCGGCAACATGGGCGTGCTGGTCTGCGCCCAGCGCCCGGGCCTGCGCACCTTTGAAGAAGTCCAGGAACTGAGCGGCAGCCTCTAGGCGGCCGGCCAGCCGCGCGCCCGGACGGAACCGGCGCGCGGCACCTGGCACCCCGCACCAGACGAGACCATCACCACGCTTGCACCTCGCGCCCCACGCACTAAAGTCCCTTTCAAACAAGTGTTGGGGAGAAACCGCATGGCCGATGTCGCAGAACAGACCGCCCAGGACCTGAATTCGGGCACCAAGCCGGTTGATCCGCGCCATGCCATCGACGAGGCCAAGCTGGCGCTCTGGCTGGCCGCAAATGTCGAGGGCTATGAGGGCCCGCTGGAGGTTCGCCAGTTCAAGGGCGGCCAGTCCAACCCCACCTATCAACTGGTGACACCCAACAAGAAGTACGTCCTGCGCCGCAAGCCGCCCGGCAAGCTGCTGCCCTCCGCCCACGCCGTGGATCGCGAGTTCAAGGTCATCTCGGGACTCAACAAGGCCCACTTCCCGGTCGCCAGGGCCTATGCCCTGTGCATGGACGAGGACGTAATCGGCACGATCTTCTACGTGATGGACAACGTCGAAGGCCGCATCCTCTGGGACGGCACCCTGCCCGACTATCAGCCGGCCGAGCGCCGGGCGATCTACGAGGCCGAGATCGACACCCTCGCTGCCCTGCACATGGTGGACTACGCCGCCGTCGGCCTGGCCGACTATGGCAAGCCGGGCAACTACTTCACGCGCCAGATCGACCGCTGGACCAAGCAGTACAAGGCCAGCGAGACCACCGATCTGGCCGACATGAACAAACTGATGGCCTGGCTGCCGACCTCGGCCCCCGAAGATGACCGCACCTCGATCGTCCACGGCGACTATCGCCTCGACAACATGATCCTCCACGCCACCGAGCCGAAGGTGGTGGCGGTGCTGGACTGGGAGCTGTCGACGCTGGGCAATCCGCTGGCCGACTTCAGCTATTTCCTGATGAACTGGGTGATGCCGTCCGACCAGCGCGGCGGCCTGTCGGACATCGAGGACCTGAGCGCCTATGGTGTGCCGACCATCGAGGAGGCCGTAGCGCGCTATTGCAAGCTGACCGGCCGCGACGGCCTGCCCAATCTGGACTGGTACTTCAGCTACAACCTCTTCAGACTGGCTGGCATCTGCCAGGGCATCGTCGGCCGCGTCCGGGACGGAACGGCCGCCAGTGCCCATGCGCAGCTGATGGAAGCACGCGTGCCGGTTCTGGCCCGAGGGGCCTGGAGCTTTGCGCAGAAGGCCGGGGCCTGAGACCACGATGCGGAACCTGACGGCGGGCGTTCTGGCCCTTCTGGCGACGACGACGCTCGGCACGTCAGCCCTTGCCGAGACCCTGTTCGTCCAGGCCGGGCGGCTGCTGGCCGATCCGGCCACCGGCAAGGTCGAGACGGCCCGGACCGTGGTCATCGAGAACGGCAAGGTCGTCCGTATCGCCGACGGCTATGTCTCCGAACCGGGCGGCAAGGTCCTGGACCTGAAGGACAGCTTTGTCCTGCCGGGCCTGATCGACAGCCACGTCCACCTGACCAACGAGCAGAGCCCCAATTCGCGCCTCAACGAGGTGACCCGCTCCCCCGCCGACGAGGCACTGGTCGGGGCCGGCTTTGCGCGCAAGACGCTGTTGGCCGGTTTCACCACCGTGGCTGACCTGGGCGCGACCAACCAGGCCATCTTCGCCCTGCGCGATGGCATCAGGCGGGGCGACGTGATCGGGCCGCGCATCCTCGCCGCCGGCTCGGCTGTCTCGGTCCATGGCGGCCATGGCGACGTCAACGGCTACAGCGAGGAGGTCATGCACGTGCTGCGGCCGACCTCGGTTTGCTCGGGCCCCGACGACTGCCGTCGCGCCGTCCGCGAGCAGGTCTGGCTGGGTGCCGACATCATCAAGATCACGGCGACCGGCGGCGTCCTGTCCAATACCGCCGCCGGCCTGAACCAGCAGTTCTCAGATGCAGAACTGTCCGCCATCGTCGAGACTGCCCACCGCATGGGCCGCAAGGTCACGGCCCATGCCCACGGCGTCGACGGGATCAACAGCTTCCTGAAGGCCGGTGGCGACTCGATCGAGCACGGCACCTATCTCGACGCCGACAGCGTCGCCCTGTTCAAGAAGAACGGCGGCTATCTGGTGCCGACCCTGATGGCCGGGGACTTCGTCTACCGGATCGCCTCAGGCCCCAACAACTTCCTGACGCCTGCCCAGACTGCCAAGGCGCTGGACGCCGGCCCCAAGATGCTGGCCATGGCCCGCCGCGCCCATGAGGGCGGGGTCAGGATCGCCTTCGGCACCGACACCGGCGTCTCGGCCCACGGCGACAATGCCGGCGAGTTTGTCCTGCTGGTCAAGGCCGGCCTCACGCCCCTGGAGGCCATCCAGACGGCCACCGTCAACGCGGCCGATCACTTCGGGCTTTCGAATGAGATCGGCTCACTGGCTCCGGGCAAGACCGCCGACCTGATCGCCGTGAAGGGCGACCCCCTGCAGGATGTGGCGGTCCTCAAGGCCGTGACGTCGGTGGTCAAAAGCGGCGTGGTCGTGAAGTAGGTCGATACAGCCCCCCTCCGGGCCTTCGGCCCTCTTCCCCCCTTCGGGGGAAGAGGATCGCGAAGCGATCCGGAGGGGGCGGGTCTAAAGGCCCACCGTCTTCAGCAGCCGTTCCAGCGCCGGCTCATCCTCGAACCGGGCGCGCACCGGCCAGGGGGTCACGCGGGCGCGCCATTCGGGCGGCAGGCGGACCCAGTCCTTTTCGGTGGTGACCAGACCCGCGTCATACAGCTTCGCGCGATCCGCCAGCAGGTTCAGGGTGGCTTCGTCATAGACGCCATGGTCCGGGAAGGGCGCAAAGTCGACCAGGCTGCAGCCTGCGGCAACCAGGGCCCGTTCGACCTTCCACGGCTTGCCGACGCCGGCAAAGCCCACCTGAGGTCCCCGAGGAACCGGCGCGGCCGCCTCCAGGCGGGCGATCAGCACCGGCGTACTGCCGAAGACCGCAAGCAGCCCGGGATCCACGGCCGGAAGGTCGGCCGGCAGAAGCACGATCACCGCATCGGCCCGGGCCAGTCCTGCCTTGAGCGGCTCGCGCATCGGCCCGGCCGGAAAGACCCTTCCATCCCCGAACGGCCACTCGTCGTTGCGGGTTTCGCCGTCTACGACGACGAGCGACAGGGTCTTGCGGACGGTCGGGTTCTGGTGCCCGTCATCCATCACCACGGCCCCGGCTCCGGCGCGGGCCGCCGCCAGTGCACCCTCCACCCGGTCGCGCGCGACCCACATGGTAAAGTCCTGGGCCAGCATCAGCGGCTCATCGCCGACATCCGCCGCCGTATGCCAGCCGGGTTCAACCCGGGTAGGCCCCTTGCGGTTGCCGCCATAGCCGCGAGCGAGGCCGTGAGCGATGACGCCCCGCCGGGCCAAGGTCAGCAGCAGTTCGCGGACGATCGGGGTCTTGCCTGCCCCGCCAACGGTGATGTTGCCGACGCAGATCACCGGCACGCCCGCCTCGCGCGGGGTGGTTCGGGCCAGCCGGCGGGCCGTGGCCGCAGCCCAGAGCCAGGACAGCGGCGTCAACAGGGCGCGGGTCACCGGGGCCGGCCCTCCCGACTTTACGTACCACCAGCGCGGGGTCGACAGTTTCATGGCACCAGCTCGAGGATACGGGTGAGGCCGGCCCGAGCCTCGGCATCGCGAGCCTCGACAAAGGCGAGGGCGCGGCGGGCCTGGGCGCTCGCCGCATCCGGATCGGCGAGGACTGCAGCGAGCCGCGCGGCGAGAACCCCGGCATCGGCCAGGGTGACCCCTTCAACCGCCGACAGGTCGGCATAGGCGGTCAGCCAGTTCTCGACATGCGGCCCCGAGA
>NZ_QAII01000130.1:30567-76868 GCF_003060965.1 Caulobacter sp. HMWF025
GGCTCGAGCGGATTGTGGCCGCCGATCCCGGGAACCAGGCTGCCGGCCACGATCGCCAGGTCGGCCAGCCGGAACCACAGGCCCAACTCGCCCAGCGTATCGGCCACCAGCACCTCGGCAGCGAGAGCCTCCGGCTCTGCACTGCGCAACGAGACCGAAAGCCCCCGCGTGCGGGCCAGTTCTGCGATTGAAGGGCCGCGCTCGACATGGCGCGGTACGATGACCAGTCGCGGCCTGACCTCCACCGGCAGGGCCGTAAGGGCCTCCAGTATCAGCGCGTCCTCGCCGGGATGGGTGCTGGCGGCCAGCAGCAGTCGATGTCCGGCCAGGGCCTGCTGCAGAGAGGCCAGACCGGCGGGATCGGCCGGAAGCGGCGCCGCCCCGAACTTGAGATCCGCCTCTCCGGCGACGGTCCCGCCGAGGGCCGAGAACCGCCCGGCGGCCCGGGCGTCCTGGGCCAGGATCAGGTCAAAGCCGGCAAAGAGCCGGGCGGCAGCGAACGGGCGCATGCGCCAGCCTTCAAAGCTCCTGTCCGACAGCTTGGCCGAGACCAGGGCCAGCCGGGTGCCCGCCGCCTGGGCCTCGAGCAGCAGGTTTGGCCAAAGCTCGCTCTCGACGAACACTGCCAGATCCGGTCGCCAGTGCGCGATGAACCGGCGGGCCCCGCCCGGCGTGTCGAGCGGTACATACTGGTGAAATGCCCCGTCCGGCAGGCGCCGGGCCAGCAGGGTGGCGGACGTCACGGTTCCGGACGTGACCAGAACTGAAACCTCCGGCCGCTCGCCCCTCAGCCGCTCGACCAGGGGCAGGATGGACAGGCTCTCGCCCACACTGGCCCCGTGCAGCCAGACGAGTTTTCCGTCCGGCCGCGGCCGGCGCGGCCGCCCGAGGCGTTCGTTCAGGCGCGTGGCGTCCTCCTTGCCCCGCCGGGCCCGCCTCTGCAGCACCAGGGGCGCGACAGGCTCCAGGACCGCCGTGGCCAGCCGGTAGAGCATCAGGGACAGAGGCAGGCTCACACCACGTCCGCAGGAGCGAGCCGGCAGGCGTGGCCGCCGCCCTGTTCAACCTGGACCGTGGCGTGGCCGATCCTGAAGCGGCTGGCCAGTTCCGCGCAGGTCTCATGCAGGAAGCGGTCATGATCGGTCGCGCCTGGCCGGACCACATGGGCCGTCAGGGCCGTCTCGGTCGTGCTCATCGCCCAGATATGCAGGTCATGGACCTCGGTAACGCCCGGCTGCCGGGCCAGCCAGTCGCGGACCTTGGCCGCGTCGATGCCCCGGGGCACCGCGTCCAGGGCCATGTCCAGCGAGTCTCGCAGCAGGCCCCAGGTTCCCAGCACGATCACAGCGACGATCAGCAGGCTGGTCAGCGAGTCCAGCCACAGCCAGCCGGTCAGCATCATGCCGAAGGCCGCCACCACGACCCCGGCCGAAACCGCGGCATCCGACGCCATGTGCAGAAAGGCCCCCCGCGCATTGAGGTCTTCCTTGGAGCCGCGCATGAACATCAGGGCGGTGGCGGTGTTGATCACGATCCCGATGGCGGCGACGATCATCACCGGGCCGCTCTGCACCTCGGCCGGCTGGGCCAGACGGCGCACGGCTTCCCAGGCGATCGCGCCAGTGGCCAGAAGCAGCAGGGCGGCATTGCCCAGCGAGGCCAGGATGGTGCCCTTGCGCAGGCCGTAGGTGCGCCGGCCGCTCGGGGCGCGCTTGGCCAGGGTGGCCGCACCCCAGGCGAGGATCAGGCCCAGGACATCGGACAGATTGTGGCCGGCGTCGGCCATCAGGGCCAGCGAGTGGGTCAGGAATCCGGCCCCGAACTCGACGAGGACAAAGCCCAGGTTCAGGGCCGTACCGACGGCAAAGGCCCGACCGAAGTCCTTGGGGACGTGATGGTGGTGGCCGTGATGACCATGGCCATGGTCATGATCGTGGTGATCATGGTCATGGTCATGGTGCTCGTGCGCGTGTCCGGAGTGATCGTGCGGCATGGCCCTTCATCCCACCATGGACGGGCCGGATCAATGGCGGACGGGCGCGCCGTCCATTTCGCCGACGAGCACTTCAGCCCGGCGCGACACCGCTGAAAGCCGCGCTTCCCAATCGGACGCCAAGACGTCGGGATCGTCGGCGCGACCGGCCCGGACCGGTCCGTCCCAGACCATGGCAGCGCGGGCGAAGGGCAGCGGGATGATCGTGCGATCCCAGGTGCCCAGCCGGATGCAGGGCTGCATGGCGACGCCGACGAACAGCACCGGCGCGCCGCTGACCCTGGCCAGGGCCACCGCCCCCTTCTGCAGGACCTCGACCGGCCCGCGCGGTCCGTCCGGCGTAATGGCCATGGCCCCGCCGTCCTTGACCCACTTGACCATGTCGCGGAAGGCCTGCTCGCCACCCTTGTTCTTGGCGGTGTCCGTCTTCTTCAGGGACGAGCCGCGAATGGACGGCAGGCCGAGGCGGGCGATGACCCGGGCAATGAACTCGCCGTCGCGCGACTGGCTGACCAGCACCCGGATTTCCGGCTTGTCGGCTCCTTGCGGCCAGGTGGCCGGCCCGACCGGCACGCGGCTGTGCCAGAGCGCCAGGATCGCGCCCTCCCCGCTGGCCAGGCTTTTTGCCCAGACGCCCTGCGCAAGGTCCTGGCCTTCACGGGTCCAGCGCAATGTGCGGTAGGTCAGGGCCAGATAGCCCGACATCAGCCGGACCAGAATCCGCATCACCAGGGGCGAGCGCAGGGGCTTCATGCGGCGTCCTCCGGCAGGGTGTCGAGATCCTGAGCCCTGGCGAGGCGGGCATAGAGCCCCTGGCCGCGCAGCAGTTCGGCATGGGTGCCGGTCTCGACCACCTGCCCCGTCTCGATGACATAGATCCGATCGGCACCCCGGACGGTCGACAGGCGGTGGGCGATCAGGATCGTCGTGCGGCCCGCCATCAGCCGTTCCAGCGCCGCCTGGACCTGGGCCTCGCTTTCGGTATCGAGGGCGCTGGTGGCCTCGTCCAGCAGCAGGATCGGCGCGTCCTTCAGGAAGGCCCGGGCAATGGCGATTCTCTGGCGCTGGCCGCCCGACAGCCTCGCGCCGGCCTCGCCGACCCGGGTGTCATAGCCGTCCGGTAGGGCGCTGATGAAGCCATGCGCCGCAGCCTGCTCGGCCGCAGCAAAGATCTCGGCCTCGGTCGCCTCGGGCCGGGCATAGGCAATGTTGGCGCGGATCGTGTCGTCGAACAGGAACGGCTCCTGGGTCACCAGGGCGATGCGCTCGCGCAGTGACGCCAGGGTCACCGATCGCACATCATGGCCGTCGATGCTGACCCGCCCTTCGGTCACGTCATAGAAGCGCGGGATCAGGTTGAGGATGGAGCTCTTGCCGCCGCCGGACGGGCCGACCAGGGCGATGGTCTCGCCGCGCCGCGCCGTCAGGGTCACATCGGTCAGCACCGGGGCATCGCCGCCATACGTGAAGCTGACCCCCTCGAGCGCGATGGTCGCCTCGCCAGGCGGCAGGGCCCGTCCGTCGGCCGGATCCAGGATCGCCGGGGCCACATCCAGGGCCTCGAACAGACGGCGGGCGGCCGTCAGCCCTTCGGCCATCACGGTCTGCAGATTGGCCACCTGGCGCAGCGACTGGGCCGCGGCCAGCAGGGCCGTCAGGAAGGCAAAGAAGGTGCCGGCCGTGATGTCGCCCGACAGGGCCCGCCAGCCGGCATAGACAAACACGGCAGCGGTGATCAGCGTCGTGAAGGTCTCGGTCGCCGGGGCGGCCATGGCCCGGGCATTGGAACCCTTGATCAGGTGGCGCTGGCGACGGTCGACCACCGCCGCGACCCGAGCCTGCTCGTGGGCCTCGCGGTTCTCCATCTTGACGATCTTGATGCCGTCCAGGCTTTCCATGATCGCGGTCGACAGGTTGGAGGTCTCGCCCATGGCCCCCTTGGCGGCCTTGCTGGTCTTCTTCGAGAACTGCCTCATGATCAGGCTGGCCACCGGCGCGATCAGCAGAACCCCTGCCGCCAGCAGCGGGTCGAGAACGAACATCGTCCCCAGGGCCCCGACCACGGTCAGGAACTCGCGGGTGTAGTTTACCACCCCGCTGGTCGCCGCTTCGCGGATCAGGCCCGCGTCATAGAGTACCGACGAGACATAGGAGCCGGAATGGGCCCCGCGCAGCCGGGCCAGATCCGATCTCACCAGATTGCCGAACAGCTGGACCTGCACATCGCCGACAATGCCGTTGCCGATCCGGTTGATGAAGGTGGCCTGCACCACCTGGAAGCCGCCGCGCGCCAGGGCGATCACGGCGATGGTCAATGGGATCGTGACCAGCGCGCCCGGCTTGGGATGGGTCACCAGGTCATCGACCGCCGGGCGGATGACATTGAACAGCCAGGTCGTCAGGCCGGCCACGGCGGCGGCGCTGATAACCGAAACGGTCAGGCCCTTCCAGCGGGGCTGCAGATAGTCGCGCCAGACCCGCAACGCGAGCGTGCGGCTGGTGGCAGGGGGCGCGGCGGTCTCAGTCATGGTGGAGGGGTCTGATGTCGGGGGCTGACTGTCAAGGACACCGGCGCATCAGTCCGCCGGGAAACGACGGGGTGTTTTGCAATACGGCGCGGTCCATCCTACTTAGGCGAGCTTTCAGAGGATCGCCACTTGGCCCAGTTCGACCTGACCACGCCGTGGGGGCGCTTCAAGACCTATCTCCACTATCTGTGGAACGACCATGCCTATCTGCGGCTGGGCTTTTCCAATGCGCACTGGGTCAGCCACGAGCTGGTCCGGGCCAACCAGCCCTGGCCGTTCCAGCTGGCCTGGTGGAAGAAGCGCGGCATCAAGACCATCGTCAATCTGCGCGGCGGCTTTGACGGCAGCTTCTATGCCCTTGAAAAGGACGCCTGCGAGCGCCTGGGTCTGACCCTGGTGGACTTCACCATCACCTCGCGCGAGGTCCCGATCCGCGAGCGGGTGCGCGGGGCCAAGGAACTGTTCGAGACCATCGAATATCCGGCCCTGATCCACTGCAAGTCCGGCGCGGACCGGGCCGGGATCATGAGCGTGCTCTATGCCCACTACCGCCTGGGCCTGCCGATCCGCGAGGCGATGAAGGAACTCAGCCTGCGCTACCTCCACATCAAGGAGGGCAATACCGGCGTGCTGGATTACGTGTTCGAGCAGTATCTCGAGCAGGGCGAGCCCAAGGGCGAGACCTTCAGCGAATGGGTCGAGAGCGACGCCTATGATCCGGTGGCGATGAAGAAAACCTTCCGGGCCGGCATGCTGGGCAAGGCGCTCACCGACAAGATCCTGCGTCGGGAATAGGCTTTAAAGCACCGAGCAGTTGGTCAGCTGGGCGAACGCTTCCAGCGCGGCGGCCCCGACCACCGAGGTGCCGAAGCGGTCCAGCTCCGGCGACCAGACGGTGACCACGGCCTTGCCCGGCACCACCGCGACGATCCCACCGCCGACTCCGCTCTTGGCGGGCAGGCCGACCCGGTAGGCGAAGCTGCCGACCGAGTCATAGATCCCGCAGGTCAGCAGCAGGGCGTTCAGCCGCCGGGTCAGGCGTTCGGGAAAGATGGTCTCCTCGACGATCGGCGAGAAGCCGCCGGCGGCCAGGGGCAGCATGGCCCGCGCAAGCTGGCGGCAGCTCATGGTCAGCGCGCACTGGCGGCAATAGGCGGCCACCACAGCCTCGGGATCGTGGCTGATCGTGCCCTTGCCACGCATCAGATTGGCGATGGCGCGGTTCTGGTGGGCGGTCGCCAGTTCGGAGGCGGCCACGGCCTCGTCGATGGTCACAGCCTCGCCGGCCAGGAAGCCTGCAAAGCCCCGGACGAGGGCCGCCGGATCCCGGACCGTGTCCAGCAACTGGTCGGTGATCGACAGCGCCCCGGCATTGATGAAGGGGTTGCGGGGCACTCCGCCCTCGGCTTCCAGCTGCGACAGGTAGTTGAAGGGCGTGCCCGAGGGCTCCTTACCGACCCGGGTCCAGACCTCGTCGCCGAAGCGGTTCAGGGCCAGGCCGAGGGCGAAGACCTTGGTGATGCTCTGGACCGAAAAGCCCTCGTCGGCATCACCGGTTACGAACTCTTCGCCGTCGAGCGTGCGCACGGCCATGCCGAACTTGTGGCCGGGAACCTCAGCCAGCTGCGGAATGTAATCCGCCGGACGCCCCTTGCCGAAGTGGGGCTTCACCAGCACGGCCACCTCAGCCAGCACCTGATCGATCGAGAAGTCGTCCATGGTCAGAGCCGCATCGCCACCAGCACCGCCCCGGCGGCAATCAGGGCCACGCCCAGCCAGTTGAGGGCCGACAGGCGTTCGCCCAGGAAGACAGCGGCAAACACCGCCACCAGCACCACGCTCAGCTTGTCGAGCGGAGCCACCCGGGCCGCATCCCCCAGCTTCAGGGCGCGGAAATAGCAAAGCCATGATGCGCCGGTCGCAAGGCCGGAAAGGACCAGGAACATCCAGGATCGTCGGGAGATCTCGCCCGGCGCGCGCCACTCACCCGCCAGGGTCAGGATCAGGCCGGCGAAGGCCAGGATCACGACGGTGCGGATAAAGGTCGCGAGATTGGAGCTGACGCCCTCGATCCCGACCTTGGCCAGGATGGCCGTCAGGGCGGCGAACAGGGCCGAGGCCAGGGCCCAGAACGTCCAGCTCGCCAGGGCCATGCGGGCCATCAGGCGAAGGCCGCGAAATAGCGCCGGATCAGGGCCTGATAGGCCACGGCCAGCTCGCGCACTTCCTGCACCGGCACCCGCTCGTCCACCTGGTGCATGGTTGATCCGACGAGGCCAAACTCCACCACCGGGCAGAGGCTGCGGATGAAGCGGGCGTCGCTGGTGCCCCCCGTCGTCGACAGCTCGGGTGCCCGGCCCGTCGCTTCTTCGACGGCGGCCACGATCACGTCGGTGAAGGGACCGGGCTCGGTCAGGAAGGCCTCGCCGCTGATCTTGCACAGCACTTCGGCCCTGCCGTCGAAACCGGCGGCGGCAGTGGCGCATTCGCCCTCGATCCAGGCCTGCAGGTCCTTGCCGCGATGGGCCGGATTGAAGCGGATATTGACCCGCGCCCGCGCCGCCGCCGGGATCACATTGGTGGCGGTGTTGCCCACGTCGATGGTGGTTACTTCCAGGTTCGACGGCTGGAAACCGGTATAGCCGTCATCCAGCACCCGGCCCTGCAGGCGGCTGAGGAGGTCGACCAGCACCGGGATCGGATTGGCGGCCCGATGCGGATAGGCCACATGGCCCTGCCGGCCCTCGACCGTGATCCAGGCATTGATGCTGCCGCGCCGGCCGATCTTGACCATGTCACCCAGCAGGCTTGCGCTGGTCGGTTCGCCGACGATGCAGTGGTCGATGGTCTCGCCTTCGGCGGCCAGGGCCTCGACCACCCTGACGGTGCCGTCCTCGGCCACGCCCTCCTCGTCGCCGGTGATCAGGAAGCTGATCGAGCCGGGGGTTTCAGGCAGGGCGGCGACGGCGGCGACGAAGGCGGCGATGGCGCTCTTCATGTCGACCGCGCCCCGGCCATAGAGCACGCCGTCCTGGATCTCGGCCTCGAACGGCCCCTGCGTCCAGGCCGCGTCGTCGCCGACCGGCACCACGTCGGTATGACCGGCGAAACACAGGTTGGGCCGGGCCGTTCCGCGCCGGGCATAGAGGTTCTCGATCTCGCCGAACCGCATCCGGCGGCAGTCAAAGCCCAGCGCCTCCAGCTGGCGCTGCAGGATGTCCATGGCTCCGGCGTCGGCCGGCGTCACGGACGGCCGGCGGATCAGGGCCTGGGCGAGATCGACGGGGTCGATGCTGACGGAAGCGGGCGCGGGGCTGGTCATGATGCTGGCTTTAAGCTTCCCTCCGGCCAGACGCAAACCACGCAAGCCTGTTCCAAGGTTGACCATGCCAAAGATCGACATCGACGCCGCGCCGACGCGTTTCGGCACGGCCTATCCGGCCCCGTTCGATGCGCCGTGTCAGGGGCGGCAGCGCTGGAAGCTGGGCGATGCGGCGGGGCTGACCCAGTTCGGCGTCAACCTGATGCGCCTGCCGCCCGGCCAGTGGACCAGCCAGCGCCACTGGCACACGGCCGAGGACGAGTTCACCTGGGTTCTGGAAGGCGAGGTCGTCTTGGTCGAAGATCAGCGCGAGACGATCCTGCGGGCCGGAGACTGTGCGGGCTTCAAGGCTGGGGTTGCTAACGGACATCACCTGCAGAACCGTTCCGACACGGTTGCGGTGCTGCTGGAGATCGGCTCGCGCCGCCCGGCCGAGGACGGTTGCGACTATCCCGACATCGACCTGGTCCTGCGCGAGGGCGAGGAGACCTACCGGCATCGCGACGGCACGCCCTACGCGGTCGAGGGCGGCCGCAAGCGCTGATAGGGCCTACTTCGCCGCCGCCGTCTCGATCAGGCGCTGATAGAACCGCACCATGCGTTCCACATTGGCCACGGTGATATGCTCGTCCGTGCCGTGGATAATCTTGGTGTCGTTGACCGACAGGCGCAGGGGCTGGAAGCGGTAGACGTCGGTCGCCACGGGCGCGAGGTAGCGACTATCGGTGCCGGCGGTGACCAGACCCGGCACCACCGGGGCCTGGCTCTCGGCGGCGGCCAGCCCCGCCAGGGTCTTCCAGGCGTCAGACTCGGTCGACGAGACGCGCGAGGGCTCGTCGGGGATCTTGGTCCAGGACAGCTCCACCGGCAGGTCGCCCACCGCAGCCTTGGCCTGGGCCATCACCTTGGCCGAGCTGTCGCCGGGCGCGATGCGATAGTTGATCCAGGCGGTGGCGTCCTGCGGCAGGACGTTCTCCTTGGGCGAGCCCTTCAGCATGGTGGGGGCGATGGTCGTATGCAGCATGGCCGCCCCGGCCGGGGTCTTGGCGGTGACCTTCACCAGCAGGGGCGAGAACAGCCAGGTATTGGCGGCGGCCATCTTGACGATCGGCGAGGCGTGCGGGGCCAGGGCCTTCAGCATGTCGGCCCCGGGGCCGCTGAATTTCATCGGGAACGGCTTGTCGGCAATGGCCAGAACAGCCCGCGACAGGGTCGCCACGCCGGTCTGGGGCGGCGGGGCCGAGCTGTGTCCGCCGACGGCCGGGGCCACGACCTTCAGGGTCGCATAGCCCTTTTCGGCGGTGCCGATGATGGCGGTGGGCTTGCCGGTGACGGGATGGTCCTCGACCACGACCATGCCCTCGTCGAGCACGAACTGGGCCTTGATGCCGCGCGCCTTCAGGAGATCGGCCGCCGCCCGCGCCCCGACGCCGCGCACCTCCTCGTCATGACCGCTGACGATGATGACCGTGCGAACCGGCTTGAAGCCGCTGGCCGCGACACTCTCCAGCGCCTCGAACAGGGTCACCAGCGAGCCCTTGTCATCGATGGAGCCCCGGCCCCAGACGGCCCCGTCTGCGACGACCCCGTCGAACGGCGGATGGGTCCAGGCCGCTTCGCTGCCGGGCGTGACCGGCACCACATCCTGGTGGGCCATCAGGACGACAGGCGCCAGATCCGGTCGCGATCCGGTCCAGGTGTAGACCAGGGTGTGGCCGGCGATCACCTCGCGGGTCATGGCCGCGTGGGCAGCGGGATAGGTCACCTGCAGCCAGGCGTGCAGCCTGTCCCATTCGGCGGGCTGGTCATCGGCCCGGTCCTGATGGCTGACGGTCTGGAAGCGCACGGCCTGGGCCAGATTGGCTGTGGCCTTGTTCACATCGACCGGACGGGCCGAGGCCAGAGTCACGCTGGCCGGGTCGACCACCGCCGGTGCCTTGAAGGTCGCCGTTCGCACCGCCACGACAGCGCCGACCGCCACCAGCAGCCCGCCGCCGGCCAGAGCCGCCTTGCCCAGAAACCCCATGACGCGTCCCCCCGCTTCCCTGTTTCGACAGACTTTGGGGCGCGGCGCGCGGAATGCCAATGGGGATCGTTATGCCCGCCGGTTTTGATCCGACGGTCACCCGCCGCCCGACAATGAAAAATGTTTAAGTACACACGGCCGTATTTTTGCCGCCTATACGCAAGCTGAGAATAATCATTACGGGGCGGTAAGGCGAGACTCTCGCCTGGATTTCATCATGACCAGAACAGAACTTTATGCGCCGCGCGCGCCCCGCCATCGGCGCACCTGGACCGCAGCCGCCATTCCCCTGATCCTGGTCTTCTTCATCGTCGGACAGTTGGTGACGATTTTCGGCCTGCTGAAGCCGATGGGCTTTCACCAGGCGGATCTGGCCACCCAGTGGCTGCCGCTGACCCTCCAGCTCCTGGGCTTCGGCTTTACAGCCTTGTTGCTGCTGGCCTGGGTCTGGCTCTTCGAGCGCCGTTCGCCGGCCACCCTGGGCCTGAACGACCGGTTCCTGCCGCGCTACGGCAAGGGCCTTCTGGTCGGAGCCGGCTTCCTGACGGCAACCATCGGCCTGATCTGGATCGCGGGGGGCTACCGGATTGAAGGCTTCGGCGTCTGGACCGCGCCCAGCCCGATGCTGTTCCTGCCCATCCTGGCCCTGTTCTTCGGCTTCATGATCCAGGGCGGGACGGAAGAGCTGCTGATGCGGGGCTGGCTGATGCAGCTGGTCGCCTCGCGCCACGGGCTGATCCTGGCCATCGTCATCAACTCCCTGCTGTTTGCCCTGATGCACGGCGGCAATATCAAGCCGTCGAAGGAACTGGCCCTGGCCATGGTCAACCTGCTGCTGTTCGCCGGCATGATCAGCCTCTACGCCATCAAGGAAGGCTCGCTGTGGGGCGTCTGCGCCTGGCATTCGGCCTGGAACACCCTGCTGGGCGTAGGCTTTGGCCTCGAGGTCAGCGGCGAGAAGGTCGCCGTACAGAGCCTGGTCGTCGACCTGGCCCCGGTGGCCGGTGCGCCCTGGTGGCTGACCGGCGGCGCCTTCGGCCCCGAGGCCAGCGTCGCGGCGACGGCCGTGCTGCTGGCGGGGATGATCTATCTGCTGGCCACCGGCGCGTTAAAGGACCGGACCGGGTATTCGGCACCGCTGGCGGAGTAGGGATAGCTTTGATCCTCCCCCTAGAGGGGGAGGATTTCAACGGCGCAGCGTTATCAGCGCCGCCAGTGATAGGTCACGTCCGGCATTTTCTCTTCGTTGCGGGCCCCGTCGGTAAGCTCCTCGATCCCGAAGCCGTGCCGCTCGTAGAACGCCCGCGCTCGCACATTCGACTGGAAGGTGTAGAGCCGCAGCTCTTGCTGCTGGTCCTGCGCGAGCCGCACCAGCTCGCTCCCGATCCCCCGCCCCTGAAAGTCGGGGTCGACATACAGATGGTCGATCCAGCCGGGCAGCAGGGCGATATGGCCGCGCAGGGCATCGCCGTCGAACGCCCCCCAGACCGGGCCGTCGACCATCACCTTGTCGCGATAGAAGACGACATACTCCTCAGCCGTATGGAGCGATGTGTCGTAGCCCGGGATCAGGGCCCCTCCGCGTCGATGCAGGTCTGCAGCGGCGGGACTTTCATCAGGGCGGAGGCGTCGCAGGGTGGTCATCCGGCGAGGTTAGGCCGGTGTTGAGGACCAGACAATTCATGCTCGGTCAATCAACCCGCTCTTCCCGGCGAAGGCCGGGACCCAGATTCAGCCTGAGCTTATGGGGATGATGCGCCTTCTGACTGGGCCAGACGCACCAACCTCCCAGGGTTCGATCTGGGCCCCGGCTTTCGCCGGGGAGAGCGGGAATTTTATAGCTCGCGTCCTGCCGCCCCTTCGCGCCGAAGGGGGTCAGCCCTTCATCTCACGGCGAGACGATCGCCGGTCTGGACAGGTCACTCAAGGCCGACGCTCCGCGTCGCAGCGAAGCGGTCGGTCACAGACCGATGTCGGTGGACTGACCTGCCCAGACCGGCACGCTGCTGCCTCCAAGAGATGTAAGGCTGGGTCCGACCCTGGGAGCGGGTCGGATCACGACTTCAGAGCCATACGTCAGGCTTTACTCGAGCAATCACTTCTGAAACCTCGTGAATGAGGCCTCCACAAGCTTCAACAAAGGCATCATCTACATCCACAAGCGTGGAAATAGCAGATACGTCGCCTTCAAATTCATTCTCATCGTCTCGCGAGAACACCTTAAACGGCAACGCGTCCCTTCTAGCGAGAAGCTTTTTGTAGCTGCCGCCTTCACCGTGCTTCAAAGCGTTGATAGCAAGCTGATAATCGTGAAAGCGCCTCTCCAGATCGGCCTCGCCAACCGACCTAAGAAGCTTTCTCGCTTCTTCGAAGCCGCCGGATTTATCTAGACTGTCCTGCAACATCGCTTCGAACACTGAGAACATGCCGACTGCAAATATGGCCTTGGAAAGCCTGATCATCTGCAGATTTTTAACGTGTACAGTCGCTCCGTTCGTCTGAAGCGCCTCAATGGTTTCTGTCTCCGCTTCGTTCAGCGCGTTCAATGCCAACGATGCAGCACGATCGGCGAGCTCGGTAAATCGATGCACGTTTAGACCACCCACAGGAGCATGAAGGCGGAGCCTCCCGGCCCCGCCCTCTCCGTCTAAGTCAACAACAGCAGCAAACCTACTCCGCCGCCACCTTCGGCGCGTAGCCGAGGATCGCCTTGGTTTCGAGGAACTCGCCGAAGGCGTGGTCGCCCCATTCGCGGCCGTTGCCGCTCATCTTGTAGCCGCCGAACGGGGCCATCATGTCGGGCGCGGCACCGTTCAGGTTCACCTGGCCGGCGCGCAGTTGCGACGCCACCTTGCGGACCTCTTCGGGATTGTTGCCCGAGACATAGGCGGCCAGGCCGTATTCGGTGTCGTTGCCGACCTTCACGGCCTCGTCGATCGTGTCATAGCCGAGGATGGCGACGACCGGGCCGAAGATCTCTTCCTTGGCGATGGTCATGTCGTTGGTGACATTGGCGAAGACAGTCGGCTTGACATAGTAGCCCTTGTCCAGACCGTCCGGCAGGCCGACGCCGCCGCTGACCAGGGTTGCGCCCTCGTCGATGCCCTTCTGGATCAGGCCCTGGATCTTCTTCCACTGCACGTCCGAGACGACCGGACCCATCTTGGAATTGCCGTTGGGGTCACCGACGGTGTGGGCCTCGGCGGTCGCGCGGGCGATGGCGATGACCTCGTCCATCTTCTTGCCGGGGACGAGCATGCGGGTCGGGGCGTTGCACGACTGACCCGAGTTCATCATCACCGAAGCGACGCCGCCCGAGACGGCGCGCTGGAAGTCAGCATCTTCCAGGATGATGTTGGGGCTCTTGCCGCCCAGTTCCTGGTGCACGCGCTTCACGGTCGGGGCGGCGTTCTTGGCCACCTCGATGCCGGCCCGGGTCGAACCGGTGAACGACACCATGTCGACTTCCGGATGGCTGGACATGGCGGCACCGACTACGGGGCCGTCGCCGTTGACGAGGTTGAACACCCCGGCCGGAACGCCGGCGGCGTGGAGGACTTCAGTCCAGATATAGCCCGAGAACGGTGCGATTTCCGAAGGCTTCAGCACCATGGTGCAGCCGGTGGCGATGGCCGGAGCCACCTTGCAGGCGATCTGGTTGACCGGCCAGTTCCACGGCGTGATGAAGGCGCAGACGCCGATCGGCTCTTTCACGATCCGGGTGGTGCCGCGGTCTTCCTCGAACTTGTAGTCCTTGAGCACGGCAATAGCCGTCTGGACGTGGCCGATGCCCATGGCGGCCTGGGCGCGCTGGGCCAGCCAGGCCGGAGCCCCCATCTCTTCGGTGATGGCCTTAGCCATATCCTCGAAGCGCTTCATGTACTCGGCCACGATCCGCTCGAGGATGTCGATGCGCTCTTCGCGGCTGGTCTGGCTGAAGCTGGCAAAGGCCTTGCGGGCCGCTATGACGGCCTTGTCGACATCGGCGACGCCGCCCATCGAGATCACGCCGGCGACCTCTTCCGTGGCCGGATTGATCACGTCCAGCCGCTTGGCCTCGACCGGATCGACCCAGGCCCCATCGATATAGAACTTGGTGTAGTCGCGCATGTCGTGCTCCTGCCCTTTGTGGATTCGAGGTCCGCTCTCATGTGGGACGCGGCGGCCCTTCTTCAAACAACCATTTTAATGATCGGCGTTCAGGTGGGAAGCCCCTGCGTCGACAGGATAGGAGTTCCATGGTCGAATCTGTGGCCAGCTTGAGAGCAAGAGCATGCGCGACTCTCTGAGAACCCTTGGCGCGGGTTGCCTCCTCGCCGCCCTGGCCAGCACCACGACGGCCCTGGCGGCCGATAGCTTGTATTTCAAGCTGGACCGGAATCTGGAAACAGCGCGCCACAGGACCATGGGCTTTGTATTCCCACTGACCTGGTATCAGCCGGACCAGTTGGCAGAGGGCGCCGCAGAGTTGCAGTCGGGGCAGGTCTTCAACAAGTCGCCCGATAGGGTGGACGAATGCGAGGAGGTGGTCAGCATGCCGACCAACATGGCCAGCCACCACGCCGGCGTGATCTACGGCGGGGTGTGCACGATGACGATTGATGGCCGACGGCAACGCGCCGCAATCTGCCTTGACAACATGGTCGGCGATTCCGCCATCCGTTTGCTGCCGGCTACCGCTTCACCGGCCAACGACCGCCGGACGGCTGCCCTCCTGATGCTCGACGTCTGTTACGGGACCTGAAGCGGCTCCTTCACCACATCACGTCCGATTCAGCCCCCTCCAGCGCCTCGACGATCCGTTGCCGGGTGGCCGGGGTGATATCGTCGGGCAGGGCGTCCGGCGCGAACCAGCCGACGGCATGGATCTCGCCCTGCTCACTGGCGGCGCAGGGCTCCCAGGCCTCGATCCGGTAGACCAGCACATGGTCGCCGGGATGCCGGACCTCATTGCTGTGAAACGACAGCAGGCGCGGACGGCCCAGGACCCTGATCCCGGCCTCTTCCTGCATCTCACGCGCCAGGGCGGTTTCGGCCGTCTCGCCGCGTTCGACCCCGCCGCCGGGCATGTACCAGCCGGGCACATAGGTGTGCTGGATCAGCAAAACCCGTCCGTCAGGGTCGGTGACCAGCCCCCGCACGCCCAGGGTCAGGCCCCGGTTCAGCCTGAACCAGGCATAGACGAAGGGGCGGGTGAAGGGTTCGATGCGACGTCGCCAGAGCATGGCGGGAACTCTAGCGCGGCTTGACCTTGCGGTCAGTCCCCGAGGTCGCTAAAGCCCGGATTATCGACTGTCCTCCACCGGAGCCTTCGCCCATGCTCGCGATCCTGATCATCGCCGCCTTCCTCGGCGTCATTTTCGCCCTGAACCTCACCGAGTTCGGCCGCGTCGACTAAGACCATGACCGTTCGCGGCGCGGCCCTGGTTACTGGCGCAGCGCGGCGGATCGGGCAGACCCTGGCCATCGAGGCGGCCCGGGCCGGCTATGATGTGGCCGTGCACCATCGGGGTCCGCCGGAAGAGGCGGACGAGACCCTGGCGGCCATCACCGCGCTGGGGCGAAAGGCGGTTGCCCTTCGTGCTGACCTGACCAACGAAGGCGAGGTCGCCCAACTGGTCGGCCGGGCCTCGGCACTGGGTCCTGTGACCCTTCTGATCAACAGCGCCTCAAGCTTCCATGACGACCGCGTCGGGTCCCTGGATCGCGCGCTGTGGGACAATCACCTCGAGACCAACCTGCGTGCACCGCTGGTGCTGGCCGAGACCTTTGCGGCGGCCCTTCCACCCGAGATGGAAGGCCTGATCGTCAATCTGGTCGATCAGCGGGTCTGGCGGCCCAATCCGCAGTTCTTCAGCTATACGATCAGCAAGGCCGGCCTCTGGTGGGCCACCCAGACCCTGGCCCAGGCCCTGGCCCCGCGCATCCGGGTCAACGCCATCGGCCCGGGCCCGACCCTGCCCAACGTGCACCAGGCTCCCGGTGAGTTCGAGGCCGAGGCCGCCGGCACCCTGTTGCAGCGCCGCGCCACTCCGGACGACCTGGCCGCAGCCCTGCGCTATCTCATTGACGCAAGGGCCGTCACCGGCCAGATGATCGCCGTGGACGCCGGGCAGCATCTGGGCTGGCTGACGCCCGATATCGTCGCTCCCTGATCGCCGCCTCCCGCAAGAAAGGCGAACCCCTTATGGCCGCCTCGCCCCTCGCCGAAACCCGGCCAGCCGACACCGCACCGGTCGCGCGCATCATCGTGACCAAGGTCTTCGTGCGCGGCCTGAAGGTCGAGGCACAGATCGGCGTCTATGACCACGAGCACGGCCGCGCCCAGCCCCTGGTGGTCGATGTCGAGCTCGACTTCGCTGCCAGCCACTGCGAGCGGCTGGGCGATACGGTGAACTACGAAATGGTCGGCGAAGCCGCCCGGGCGATTGTCGCCGGCGGCCATATAGATCTGGTCGAGACCTTCGCCGAGCGCCTGGCCCTGGCCTGTTTCGACGACAGCCGCGTGACCCGCGCCCGGGTACGGGTGGAAAAGCCCCTGGCCCTGGCCCCGCATGCCGCGGCCGCCGGCGTGGAAATCACGGCCGTCCGGGCCTGAGATGATCTCGCACGCGGCCCGCCTGGCACCCTTTCAGCCCGAAACGGTCTGGATGCTGCGGGACGGAACCCTGGTCGAAACCTGCGGCCTGAAGGTGCGCGGCTTCGCGCTCAGCGACCTGACGCGGTTTCGCCTCGCCACAGCGCGCAACGGTGGCCGGCGCAGGGTTCTGCAGCTGAGTTTTGGCCGGGACAAAATCATCGTCACGGCCCAGAGTTATCTTCGCCCGGGCCGGTTTGAGGACCGGCTCGACAGCTTCTCGGCCTTTGCCCGCACCATCGCCCGCCAGGCGGCCGACACCGCCCCGGCGGCGCGCTTTTCCCTGGCCCGCATCGAAGCCCGGCCCGCGCTCACCGGGGCCATCGGCCTGCTCTCTGTCGGGACCCTGGCCGTCCTGGCCTCATCCCTCAGCGCCGGCATGGCCGGGGTCGGCATCGACCTCGCCGCCCGCATGGGCTTTGTGCTGATCCTGCTGACCGGGGCTCTGCCCTGGCTGACGAAGGGCGATGCCTTCGACCCTCGCGACCCTCCCCGCGACCTGCTGCCCTGAATCACGCATTCCGCGCCCCCTGACGAATTACACGACCTTCATTTGCATCGACTGTCGATCAGGAGGACGATCAGACATCAAGGTTCTTTGAAGGCAAACGCCCGTGTCCTCGTCCGAGACGTCCACCGATCCCGCTATCCCGCAGGCCCTGCAGGATGACAAAACCCTGCCCGGCGTCGTCTATGCGCTGAACATCGCCGGCCTGGTGACCGGCGGTCTGACCAGTGTCGTGGGTGTGGCCCTGGCCTATGTCAGCCGCAAGGGCGCGCCCGAGTGGCTGCAGAGCCACTACCTGTTCCAGATCCGCACCTTCTGGCTGTCGCTGCTGTTCGGCCTGATCGGCGGCCTGCTGTCCTTCGTCGGCGTCGGGGTGCTGGTCCTGCTCGCGCTCGGCGTCTGGATTGCCGTTCGCAGCATCATGGGCCTGTCCTGGCTGCTGAAGGGCCAGGCCTATCCCACCCCCAACAACTGGATGATCTGACCGTGACCGACGTTTCCGCCCCCGCCATCGAGCGCGCTGAAGAAGACAAGGTTCTCCCGGCCGTCGTCTATGGCCTGTACCTGCTGGGCTTCGCCAGCTGCGCGGCCACCACGGTGGTCGGCCTGATCGTGGCCTATGCCAATCGCGCCGCCGCCGGCCCGATCAACCAGAGCCACTATACGTTCGCCATCCGGAGCTTCTGGATGACGATCGGCTGGTTCCTGCTCGGCGGGCTGATGGCCGTGTTCGGCGGGGTGCTGTCGCTGATTCTGATCGGCATACCCTTCCTGTTTGCCGGTATCTTCATCATGGGGACCGTCGGCGTGTGGTTTGCCGTGCGCTGCGGCGTCGGAATCTACTATCTGGCCCAGGGCCTGCCGTATCCCCGTCCCATGACTTGGCTGATTTAGAGGCATCCGCCCACTCGCCCTGCCTTCCAGCGAACCTCCTGGCAAACCGGGTTCCCCTGCGAGTTGAGACACCTCGACGTTCTGCGCCGTCTCGGATGACGTGTCGGTTCTTGTGAATGAGCGTCTTGGGGGAGACGGCATGCTGGCTCGAATCGTCGGGATCGTCCTGGGGGGGATCCTCGCGACATCGGGGTACGTGGTTGCCGGATGGGGCCAGCTTTGGGGCTGGGCGGCTCATCTGGACCTCGGACCTTTCGAGCCCCATCGACCATTCGCAGGCGGGGCGGCGGCGGTGCTCGGGGGAGTTCTGATCGTCGCCGCCCTGGCCCCGTCTCGAGATGCCCGGCCCAGGCCGCGCAAGACCCCGGCTTTTCCGATCGGCAATGAGCCCCGGCTGGCCGGGGTGGGCCTGAGCGATCTGGATGCCCCAGCGACCGTTTCGCCGGCAGATCTGCGGTCGGACGCCGCCGCGCCCGCGCCGGAAATGCAGAGCCTGACCGTTTCTGAGCCACTCCCGGTCGAGGGCCTTCCTGTTGCCGAAACCACCGGGATCGAAGACCCGGTCCTGATGGAGGCGGAGGCTGCCCCCCTCGGCGTGATCTCGACCGATTCGGTGGCTGAGCCGGAACCGGTCATGGCCACGCCTGAACTCTACCCCGTGACGGCACACCTTGACGCGGGAACGGCCGACGCAACGCCGCCAGCCGCCGGCCCGGAAGCCCCCGCGACGGCTCCGGCGGCGATTCAGCCGGATCCGGAATGCAGCGAACCTTTGTCGGTCAATGCGGACGAGCCGGAGACCTTTGCCCAGCTCCGCGAGCGCATGGTGGCCCAGAGCCGCGGCGGCGACTGGCCGGAAACCGCTCGGCTCCTGATCGCCCTGAAGAGCTCGGCCAGAGGCCATTTTGAGAAGGCCACGGCCTATCGGGATCTGGGCGACTTTGCGCGCAGCCAGGGCCAGATGGACGACGCGGCCGAGGCCTATGAGACCGCTGTCTCTTACGCGCGCGATGCCTTCCGGGCCGCGCCTCACGACGATGCGGTTCTGGAACTTCTGGCCGGATCGCTCTCGGGGATCGGCGATGTCGCCGAGGTGGAGGGACGCCTCGACGCAGCGCTGGCAGCGTTCGAGGAAGCCCTGGCGCTCCGCCGGTCGCGCGGCGGTCGCGAAGCCCATGACCCGGCGGCACAAAGGGCCCTGTCGGTTTCCCTCGAGCGGCTGGCTGACCTGCGGGAGGATCGGGGTCACAGGATGCGGGCCCTGGACCTCTATCGGGAAAGCTATGACGTGGCCGCCCAGCTGGCGGCGGCCGATCCCGCGCGCTTTGGCCCGGACCTGGCCCAGACCCGACAGCGCCTCGCCGAACTGGAAGCCCGGGTCGGGGTCTAGGGACCGTTGACCGCAACGGGACTGGTTGACGCCGCGCGCCATCCCTTCCAGTTCTAGCGTTCCGCGATGTTTGCGGAGCGCACTGCCGGGGACGTTGCACATGTCGGAGGAGCAAAAGCCCTGGGGCCGCAATCCTGCTCCACCTCCAGAACAGCCCGCCGCCCCGGCACAGCCCGCCGCGCCCGCCTGGCTGGGTATGGCTGTCGTTGCGGCATTGGTCCTTTTCCTGCTCGCCCTGCACCACGCCAATCCCGATGCCCTGCGAACGCGCGATGACTGGTTCAGCCTGACCTACAGGCTGGGGCTGGTGGTCCTGATCTGTGCCGGCGGGTTTCGGGCCCTGCAGGGCCCTCTCAGCCAGCACCTGCGCCACGCTGCCGCCTGGCTGCTGATCATTGCGATCCTGGCCCTGGGCTATGCCTATCGGGACGCCTTTACGGACGCCGGACGACGCCTGCAGCTGGCCTTCAGTCGCGGCGATCCGGTTGCGACGGGCGAGCATCAGCTGGCCATACCGCGCGACGAAAGCGGTGCCTTTGTCGTCGTCGCCCGCGTCAATGGCCAGCCCGTCCGCTTCCTGGTGGACACCGGTGCGACCGATACAGTTCTCACCCCCGACGACGCCCGGCGTCTCGGCATTGACGTCGATGAGATGACCTTTGACCGGCAGGCTGAAACGGCCAACGGCCCGGGCTTTGGCGCGCCCTGGACCGCCGAACGGTTCGAGGTCGGCGGCATCCGCCTGAGAGACTTCCCGGTGACCGTCAACAAGACCCCGATGAGCGCATCACTGCTGGGCCTGAGCTTTCTGGACCGGCTGGAATCCTTTGAGGCCCGGCGGCAGACCCTGACCCTCAGATGGCGGGATGAGGCCGGCTGATGCCGAGACCCCTGACCCTGCTCCTGCCGGCGCTCATTCCGTCGTGGAACTTCTTCGACGTCATCGCCCCGTCGCCGCGTGTCCAGTACGGCCTGACCGCCACCGCCGAAACCGAACCGAAGGCCTGGCTCGAGTTCCGCCCCCGTCCCGAGCGCGTTTCCCTGCTGCAGATGGCGCAACGACTCCTGTGGAACCCCGAGCGCAACGAGAGCCTCTTCCTGACCAGCTGTGCCGAACGCCTGGTCCAGCAGCCGACACGGCACAGTGAGGACGAGATCTTCAAGCGGATCGCCGCCGACCTCGCGGCCGATCCGGACACGGCAGAAGGTCCACCCTGGCTCTGGTTCCGCCTGGTCTTTATCAGTCGTGACGGAGATGGCCTTAGTCAGGAGGTCCTGTTTGAAGCCCTCCCTCGCCGGCGCTCGGATATCGCCATCCGATGACCCTGGACGCCGCTTCCCGCCTGACCGAAATTCTGCTGGCCCTGGCCCTGATCCAGCAAAGTCTGGAGCACATGACTCGCTTTCGGGCGGAGCAGGTCCTGTTCTCGGTCCGGATTGGGCTCTGTGTTCTGGTGATCCTTGGTTTCGGTTCGCCCTGGCCCCTGGTGGGACTGGCCGGACTGTCCCTCGTCATCCTCGAACGCTTCCAGGGCCCCTATAACGGCGGCAGCGATCGCATGGGCCTGCTGGCCCTGTGGTGCCTGACCCTGTCGCAACTGATGCCGATCCCGGTAGGCAAGGAGCTGTTCCTGGCCTATCTCGGGGCCCAGCTGATGCTGTCCTACTTCATCTCGGGCTGGGTCAAGATCCTGAACCCGGACTGGCGGTCAGGGCGGGCCCTGGCCGAGGTTTTTCGCTTCTCGGCCTATCCGGTCAGCGAGGCGCTGCGCGGCTGGGCGAACCGGCCGCGCGTCCTTCTGGTGATGTCCTGGGCGGTAATGGGCTTTGAGCTGGCCTTTCCGCTGACGCTGCTCTCCCCCATCAGCCTGCTGGCCGGACTGGCCGTCGCCGCGACCTTTCACCTGGCCAATGCCTGCCTGTTTGGCCTGAACCGGTTCTTCTGGAGCTGGTTTGCCGTCTATCCGGCGATCATCTGGCTGCAGGGCCGGATCTTCTGACGAAAAAGGCCGCCCGGGATCGCTCCCGGGCGGCCTGAATTCGAGCCTCAACGGACTGGCCTCAGGCGGTCGCGAGGCTTTCGCCGCGCACCAGGCGCGCATAGTCGTTCATCAGCGACAGCGAGATGTCTGCCGGCGTGAAGCGGAATTCCCCGACTTCCGACACCGGCGTAACCTCGGCAGCGGTGCCGACGATGAAGCACTCGGTGAAATCGGCCAGCTCTTCCTTCTGGATGTGGCGCTCGATCACGGTCAGACCCTTGTCGCGGGCGATCTGGATCACGGTGCGACGGGTAATGCCGTTCAGGAAGCAGTCGGGGTCGGGCGTGTGGATCACGCCGTCCTTGACGAAGAAGACATTGGCTCCCGTGGCCTCAGCCACATAGCCTCGATAGTCCAGCATCATCGCATCGGCATAACCGTCCTTTTCGGCGGCGTGCTTGGAGATGGTGCAGATCATGTAGAGGCCGGCCGCCTTGGCCGCGACCGGCGCGGTCTTCGGATCCGGACGCTGGTACTTGGCCCAGGTCAGGCGAATGCCCTTGGCCTTGGTCGCCGGATCGAAATAGCTGGGCCATTCCCAGACGGCGATGGCCACGTGGATCTTGGAGTGCTGGGCCGAAACGCCGATCATCTCGCTGCCGCGCCAGGCGATCGGCCGGACATAGCAGTCGTCGAGATTGTTCTTGGCGGCGGTCGCCTTGCAGGCCTCGTCGATCTGCTCCACCGTATAGGGGATCGCAAAATCGAGGATTTCGGCGGACTTGAACAGGCGCTCGGTATGCTCGGTGAGCTTGAAGATCTCGCCCCCGTACATGCGTTCGCCCTCGAACACAGACGAGGCGTAGTGCAGACCGTGGGTCAATACGTGCACCTTCGCATCCCGCCATGGAACGAACTGGCCATCCAGCCAGATCCATCCGTCGCGATCATCGAAGGGAACGAGAGACATCGGTCCAAGACCTCCTTATTTGAGACGGGGTTCTTAGACCCCCCGAGGCTGCGAACGTCAAACAAAATGGACTTCAGGCGATGATAGCGACGCTGCAGCCAGACAATGCCGATCCCCGGCTGATCCTGCGCGACGAGGAACTGGACAGTGGCCTGGAACTGATCCTGCTGGCCGAAGCCGCCCTCTGGGCTGCGGTGGACGCGACCCTGGAAGCCGAGCCGCTGGGCCTCGGGCGCTCGCACTGGCGGGCGGCTTTCCTGCTGCGTCGCCGCCCGGGGCTGGGCGTCCAGGATCTTTCGAAACTGACCAGCCTGTCCAAACAGGCCGCCAGCCGCACCCTGACCGACCTGACCCGGGCCGGACTCGTCGAGCGTGGCTCGGGCGATCTGGACGGTCGCCGCAAGCCGGCCGTCCTGACCGCCGAGGGCCTGGCCTTCGAGGCCCGCACGGCCGAGCGTCTGCGCGCCCTGCTCGCCCGGGCCTATCGCACCGGCGGGCTTGACGGCGTGGCGGGTGCCCGGCGCATCCTGGCGGCGCTCGCCGGGCCCCGACAGGGCGTCGGCCCCGCCCGGAGGGAGGTCGCATGAGCCCCGACGAACGCCGCGAGCGCCACCTGCTGGTGGTCGATGACGACGACCGCATCCGCAAGCTGCTCAAGGAATTCCTCGTCCGGGCCGGCTTCAGGGTCAGCACCGCGAAGGACGCGGCCAGTGCCGACCGCCTGTGCGAGGCCCTCGACTTCGACCTCATGGTGCTGGACGTCATGATGCCGGGCGAGGACGGCTTTTCCTTCACGCGGCGCCTGCGGGCCAGAACGGGGGAAACCGGCAAGACACCGATCCTCATGCTGACCGCCCGTGACCAGACCCAGGATCGCATCGAGGGCCTGAGTCTTGGCGTAGACGACTATCTGGGCAAACCCTTCGAACCGCAGGAACTGCTGCTGCGCATCGAAGCCATCCTGCGGCGCAGCCAGGCCCGGCCGGTGGGGCCGCGCGAGCTGGTTCTGGGCCGCTGTGCCTTCGAGCCCGAACGCGGGGAACTGACCCGGGATGGCGAACCGATCCGGCTGACCGAAGCCGAGGTGGCCCTGATGCGCCGCCTCGCGCGGGCCGCCCACGAGCCGGTCGACCGCCTGGAACTGGCCCGGGATACGGCCGATGCCACGGGTCGCGCGGTGGACGTCCAGGTCACCCGGCTGCGCCGCAAGATCGAACCGGATCCCAAGAACCCGCGCTACCTGCAGACGGTTCGCGGGATCGGCTACCGGCTGGTGCCGGATTGATGGTTTCGCCGTCACAGATCCTCCCCCTGAAGGGGGAGGTGTCCGCGAAGCGGACGGAGGGGGAAGTCGGCCGGCGAAGGGGATCACTTCCCCCTCCGGTCCTTCGGACCACCTCCCCCTATGGGGGGAGGATCTAGATGCGCCTGCGCGCCAGGCTCTATGTCCCCCGCGTGATCAAGCGCCTGCTGCCGACCTCGCTGTTCGGACGCTCGCTGCTGATCATCGTCCTGCCGGTGGCGGTCATGCAGATCGCCGTGACCTGGGCCTTTTTCGACGCCCACTGGCAGACGGTGAACAGCAAGCTGTCCGAAGGCCTGGCCGGGGACGTAGCCTGGGCCGTGGCCAGCTATCAGGATGATCCGAGCCCGCCCGCCGTCGCCAAGCTGGCCAAGCGCGCCGAGGAGTCGCTGTCGCTGTCGATCGCCTTCCAGAAGGGCAAGAAGTTGCCGACCGGTCGACGCCCCTCGCTGCTACCCTCTCTGGATCGCTCGCTGCAGGAGGCCCTGTCCGATCGGCTGGATGCCCCCTTCTGGTTCGATACCACCCGCTACACCGCCTATATCGACGTCCGGGTGCAGGTCGAGGGCGGGGTTCTGCAGATCTATGCCCTTCGCGACCGGGCCTTTGCGACCCAGGGCCATATCTTCATCCTGTGGATGGTGGTGGCGACCCTGCTGCTGACCGGTGTGGCCATCCTGTTCATTCGCAACCAGGTCCGGGCCATCGAACGGCTGGCCGAAGCGGCCGACGCCTTCGGACGCGGCGGCGAGGTCGACTTCAAGCCTCACGGCGCCCGCGAGGTCCGCCAGGCTGCCCTGGCCTTCCTGGCCATGAAGGCTCGTATCCAGCGGCATATCGAGCAGCGCACCGCCCTGCTCGCCAGCGTCAGCCATGACCTGCGCACGCCCCTGACCCGGCTGAAGCTGGAAATGGCCCTGTCCGAGCCCAGCGAACAGCTGGAGGCCATGAAAGGCGATCTCTCGGAAATGGAGCACATGATCGATGAGTATCTGGCCTTTGCCCGCGGCGAGGGCGGGGAGACGGCCGTCGAGACCGACCTGTCGGAGCTGATCGGGAGCATCGTCGCCGACGCGGTCCGCGCTGGCGCGGTGGTCGATGCCGAGATCACGAACGGCCTCACCGCCCTGCTGCGCCCCAACGCTTTCAAGCGCGCCCTGGCCAATCTGGTCGACAATGCCGCCGCCCATGGCGACCACATTCGGGTCAGCGCTGCGCCGCGCCTCACCGGCGGCATCGAGATCCTCGTCGATGACGACGGTCCAGGCATTCCCGAGGATCGCTATGAGGACGCCTTCAAGCCGTTCAACCGGCTGGATGAGTCGCGCAACCAGAATGAGAAGGGCGTCGGCCTGGGCCTGGCCATCGCCCGCGACATGGCCCGCGGCCTGGGCGGCGACCTGCTGCTCGCGCGCTCGCCGATGGGCGGCCTGCGGGCGATGATGCGGTTGCCGGGGTAGGGACTACTCGCCCCCACCTGACCGCTTAGCGGTCGTCCGCCCCCAGAGGGTGGGGCGGATGAATTCATCTTCCCCCTCCGGGGGAAGAGGGTCGCGATGCGACCCGTAAGGGGCAAGCCTAGAACCCCGCCCCGATCTTCGAGAGCTGCTCGGCCATCTGCTTCAGGCGCTTGTCGAGCTCGGCCATCGTCCGGTTCAGCGCCCCTTCGTCATCACGCCAGACCTGGATGGTGCGGGCCCAGACCGCCGTCATGGCCGCCAGCCGTACCGGCGTCGCCTCGACACCCCCGGCTTCGAGGATGGCGCGGGCGGTTTTCGGGAACCGCAGCGCTGAAACGACCACGCCTTCAGAGTGTCCAATGGCGATCAGGGCAAAACGATGCGGTTCCATGGCCTCCAGCCGGGCCATGGCGGCATCGAACAGCCGGTCATGGGTCGAGGCGGCATCGGCCGACACGGTGCCCAGTGCCGCACGGTCAAACCGGGTCGACAGGTGGGCCAGCACGCCACCCTTGCCCGAGGCCAGGGCGTAGAGCTCGGCGAAAGGCAGCTCGGCCTTCAGGGCGATGTCTCGCAGGGTGATGTCGTGCCAGGGGCGGTCGGCCGCCAGGGCCAGGGCGGCAGCGGCGGCGCGGTCAAGGGTGTCTTCGGCTGCGGTCATGAGGACTCAGATGGCGCTTGATGAGCCTGCTGGCAAGGCTGGGTGCCTGATGTGAGAAATCCTCCCCCTGAAGGGGGAGGTGGTCGCGAAGCGACCGGTGGGGGCTGTATCGCGAAGAGACGGCAGATCGCTTCCCTCTCCGTCGGCTGCGCCGACACCTCTCCCTTCAGGGAGAGGATTCTAGTCTAGCCGCCCAGTTCCACCGACCGCGCCACCGCCGCCGCCAGCGCCCGGGGCAAAAGATCGCCAAAACCGCCCTCGCCCATCAGCACGGCCAGCGCCGCCGCCGTGGTGCCGCCGGGCGAGGTGACCTGCTTGCGCAGTTCGGACGGCTCCTCGCCGCCGGCCTCCATCAGGGCTGCGGCGCCGATGATGGTGGCGCGGGCCAGTCTGGCCGAGTCGGCCGGATCGAGACCCAGACCCGCGCCTGCCGCCTCCAGCGCCTCGACGAAGGCGTAGAGGTAGGCCGGGGCCGAGCCCGAGACGGCCGTGGCGGCGTGCATCAGCTCTTCGCTCTCAAGGTCGACCACCGTGGCGACGGGGGCGAACATGGCGTGGGCGGCAGCGCGGGCGGCGGGATCGACAGCATGGACGCTGGCCGTGCCCCGACCGATGGCCACGGCCGTGGTCGGCATCACCCGGGCCACGGCACGGCCGCCGAACGCTTCGGAGATATCGGCAGCACACACCCCGGCGGCGATGGAAACGATCACCGCGTCAGGGGCGAGATGCGGGACCACGTCCCGGATCGCCTCGCGCCAGATCTGCGGCTTGACGGCCAGCAGGACGGTCTTCGCGGCGGACAGGGCTTCGAGTGGCGGATTGACCAGGGCCCCTGCGAAGGCCGCGGCCTCGATGTTCGGATCCCGGATGATCAGGTCAGCGGCACTGAATGCACCGGCCTCGCGCCAGCCCTGGATCAGCGCGCCGCCCATGCGGCCGGCGCCGAGGAGAAGGATGGGGGTCATGCAAAACTCCTAGCTGTCATCCCGGACGGCCTGAAAGGCCGATCCGGGACCGCCGGAAGCGCAGCGCCTGTCGCGGTCCCGGCTCTTCAGCCCGCGATGCGGGCTTTCGGCCGGGATGACAAGCTGATTATGCCTGTCCGACCGTCTCGAACATGCAGGCGGCCATGGCCTGGTCCGGGGTCTTGGCCCCCTGGAGCAGGAAGTCAAAGGCCGGATAGAAGCGGTCGGCGGCTTCGACGGCGGCGTCGATCATCGAGGCGGCCTGGGCCATGGTCGGGCGCTCGCCCGACGGCAGGGCCAGGGCATGGCGGAACACGACCTCGCCATCCTCGGTCCAGACCTCGAAATGGCCCAGCCAGACGCGCTGGTTGATCATGGCCAGCAGCTCATAGGCGCTGGCGCGCTTGGTCTTGGGCGCACGCAGGTCGAGCGACAGGCACAGTTGCAGGCAGTCGGCCTCGGGCCGCCAGGCGAACCACAGCTCGTAGTCCTTCCAGTCGCCGGTCAGCGCGAAGGCCAGGTCACCGTCTTCGGTGCGGTCGAAGGTCAGGTTTTCGGCCGACAGGACGTGCTCGACCACTTCGAGAGGGTCCATAGCCATCAGGACGTCGTCGTCTTCCGGTTGGGTGTCCATGGGAATCCTGCGCGTCCCGTGAGCGAGGGTGGGCGTGAGACCCACCGTGAATCGCTCACGCCAGACGGAGTCTAAGCTGCTTCGGAGCCGTCGTCACAGCCCCTTCACGTCGAGGGCGAACGGACGGTCGCCTATTCGCCTGTATCGACGGCCTTTTTGGCGGCGGGCGTTTTTTTCGCCTTCAGGGCGGCAACCTCATCCCGCAGCGCCGCGACCTCGGCCTTCAGGGCTTCGAAATCGTCGCGACGGATCAGGTCGAATTCGGCGGCAAACCGGTCAGCCTGGGCGCGCATGGCCGTCTTGGCTTCCTCGCCCGCCGTCTGGGCGATGCCCATGGCCGCCTGGGTCAGCTTGGCGAATTCGTCGAGGAAAGGGTTCTGGCTGTGCATGGCGGATCCGGTGTGCGGAACGGGAGACTCCACCCTTATATGGGATCGAGGGGATGAAAGCGAAGAGGAAGCGCGTTATGGCTGCGACAACCCATCGCCAAGGGAGCGCGCCGGCGTGATCTTTCCCGATATCGACCCCGTCGTTCACCTCGGCCCGATCGCGCTCCAGATCGGTCCGCTGGCGATCCGCTGGTACGCCCTGGCCTATGTGGCGGGCATCCTGCTGGGCTGGCGCTATGCGGTGCGGCTGGTGAACAACACACCCCTGTGGGGTTCGCGCGGCCCGATCGCGACGCCCCTGCAGATCGATGACCTGGTGCTGTGGATCACCCTGGGCATCATCCTGGGCGGCCGGCTCGGCTACATCCTGTTCTACATGCTGATCAATCCGGACCAGCGCGCCGGCCTGATGCAGCACCCGCTGGAGGCCTTCAAGATCTGGCAGGGCGGCATGTCGTTCCACGGCGGCTTCATGGGCGTGTGCGTCGCGGTGGCGCTGTTTGCCCGCCAGCAGAAGATCGACGTCCTGCGGCTGGGCGACCTGATCGCCCCGGTCGCGCCGATCGGCCTGTTCTTTGGTCGGGTGGCCAACTTCATCAATGGCGAGCTGTGGGGCCGGGTCACCGACCACCCGTTCGGCATAATCTTCTGCAACCGGACGATCCAGGACGCCAATAGCGGCCGTTGTCCCGCTGGTCCCGACCCGCGGCATCCCAGCCAGCTCTATGAGGCGGCACTCGAGGGGGCCGCCCTGTTCGGGATCCTGTGGCTGGCCTCGCACAGGCTGAAGTGGCTGCAACGACGCGGGGCCCTGACCGGGACCTTCCTCGTTGGCTACGGCCTGTTCCGCGCGGCCCTGGAGAACGTGCGTAATCCCGATGCCGGCATGCCCGCCTTTCCGTTCGGCCTGACCATGGGGATGATCCTGTCGACCCCGATGTTCCTGGTCGGCGTCTGGCTGCTGTGGAAGGCCCTGCGCGAACCGGTCACCGAGGCCCATGAGCCTGCTTGATCGCCTGAAGGCGCAGATCGCCCAGGACGGGCCGATCAGCGTCGCTGAGTACTTCACCCGCTGCCTGCACGACCCGCGCGACGGATATTACGCCATCCGACCAGGACTGGGAGCCGGCGGCGATTTCATCACCGCGCCTCTGGTCAGCCAGATGTTCGGCGAACTGATCGGCCTGTGGGCCGTGGAAACCTGGATCCGCATGGGCCGGCCTGCGCCGTTCCGGCTGATCGAGATGGGTCCGGGCGATGGAACCCTGATCAGCGACCTGCTGCGCGCGGCGCGACTGTCGCCGGACTTCATGGCCGCCGCTGATCTTTGGCTGGTCGAGGTCTCTCCGCCGTTGCGCGCGCTCCAGGCCCAGCGCCTGACCGGCGCCGCGCCGCAATGGGCTGATCGCCTGGACGCCGTGCCCGGCGGCGCGCCGATGATCCTGGTTGCCAACGAGGTGCTCGACTGCCTGCCCGCGCGCCAGTTCGTCCGCACCGATACGGGCTGGGCCGAGCGGGTGATCGGGCTGGATCAGGCGGGTGGCCTGGCGTTTGGGCTGCGTGGACTCAATCCTCCCCCCAGAGGGGGAGGTGTCCGCGCAGCGGACGGAGGGGGAAGTCAGGTGCCAGTGGGGATCACTTCCCCCTCCGGCCCGGAGCCTGTCCTCGGGCGCGCGCTTCGCGCGACCCGGGGGGGGCACCTCCCCCTCTGGGGGGAGGACCTTATGCCCGGCACTGTGCTCGAATCCTCCCCTGCCCAGCAGGCCCTCGCCGCCGAGATCGGTCACCGCGTTGCGACGGACGGCGGCGCGGCGCTGCTGATCGACTACGGCCACGATACGCCGGGTCTAGGCGACACACTCCAGGCCCTCCAGGGGCACCGGAAGGTCGATCCGCTGGAAAGCCCCGGCCAGGCCGACCTGACCGTCTGGGCCGATTTCCCCGCCGTGCTGGAGGCGGCCCGTGCGGCCGGCGCGCGAACCGGACCGATTCTGGGCCAGGCCGCCTTCCTGGCCGGGCTGGGAATCGAGGCGCGTGCCGAGGCCCTGGCCGCCGCCCGGCCGGAGCGCGCCGACCAGATCGCACGGCAGCTTGATCGCCTGACCGGACAGGCGCAGATGGGGCAACTCTTCAAGGTCGTCTGCCTCAGCGCGCCCGGCCTTTCGCCCCCCCTCTTCGAGGACGCGATATGACCAAGATCGATCTGCCGACCATCCAGTCGCCGCTGCTGGCCGCCGTACCTGGCATCCGCCATGCCTTCTTCACGCGTCAGGGCGGGGTCTCGACCGGGATCTATGACAGCCTGAATGTCGGGCGCGGCAGCAAGGACGATCCGGCCGACGTGATCGAGAACCGCTCGCGCGCCGCGCGCTGGTTCGGGGTCGCGCCGGAAGACCTCAACACCTGTTTCCAGATCCACTCGACCATCGCGATCACGGCGGACGGCTCCTGGGGCGACGTCCGTCCCGAGGGCGACGCGGTGGTGACCAAGACGCCCGGCGTGGTCTGCGGGGCCCTGTCGGCCGACTGCGCGCCGGTACTGATTGTCGATCCCGAAGCCCGAATCGTCGCCTCGGCCCACGCCGGCTGGCGCGGGGCCCTGGACGGGGTTGTGCAGGCCGCCGTCGACGCCATGGTCGCGCTGGGCGGCGATCCGGCCCGGATGGTCGCCGCAGTTGGTCCGTGTATCGGCCCTGAGTCCTACGAGGTGGGGCTGGAGTTCCTGCACCGCTTCGAGGCCGATTGCCCCGGCTCCGGCCACTTCTTCCGGCGCGGCGCCAGCAACGACAAGCGGCTGTTTGATTTGCCCGCCTTCGTACTGGACCGCCTGCGCACCGCCGGCATCGAGCAGCGCGAATGGGTGGGCCACGACACCCGCACCGAGGAGGCCCTGTTCTTCTCCAACCGTCGCGCCTTCCTGAACGGCGAGGGCGACTATGGCCGCCTGCTGTCGGCGATCGCGCTAGAGGGGTGAGCTATGAAATTGCAGACCGCACTTTCAGCGTTTGCTTTTGCGATCTGCGTTGCAGCTTCAATTATCAATACACGAGCAGGCTATACTGCCTTCGGCATATTTCAGTTCATTTGTGGATGCGTGGTCGTTTACCGACAGGAACTTGGGGTAGGCGTAGAGGGTAAACCGCCAACCTTTTACGTCAGGGGCTTGCTGGCCATCTTGCTCGGCATAGGAGCAATGATCCTCGGTGTGTTTCTGATACTCTGGCCGCACCTGCTCAGAAGCTGACGGAAACGCTGCTTCGAGCCTCGCCGACCATGCTCCAGTGCCCAGCAAACCGTCACGGTTCGGCCCTCGGAACCCGTCGCTGATCGCCAGACCCGAAAGCCACAAAGCGTCGCAGATCCGTCATACCGGCCGTTAAGGTCTTGCTCACGGGCCGATGACTGCTAGAAGCCCCGCAACCCGACACCCCCTGCTCCGAGCGCCCCCATGAAGCTGCTGTCCGGCAACTCGAACCGTCCGCTGTCCCAGTCGATCGCCGAGTATCTCGACATGCCGCTGACCCGCGCCCAGGTGCGCCGGTTCGCCGACCTCGAGGTTTTTGTCACGATTGACGAAAATGTGCGGGGCGAGGACGTCTTCGTCATCCAGTCGACCAGCTATCCGGCCAACGACAACCTGATGGAGCTCTTGATCTGCATCGACGCCCTGAAGCGCGCGTCGGGCAAGCGGATCACCGCTGTTCTCCCCTATTTCGGCTATGCCCGCCAGGACCGGAAGACCGGCGGCCGCACGCCGATCTCGGCCAAGCTGGTCGCCAACCTGATCACCCGCTCGGGCGCCGACCGGGTCCTGACCATGGACCTGCACGCCGGCCAGATTCAGGGCTTCTTCGACATCCCGACCGACAACCTGCTGCCCTCGCGCCTGCTGGCCGAGGACATCCGCCGCACCTACAAGGTCGGCGAAGACCTGATGATCGTCTCGCCGGACGTCGGCGGCGTGGTGCGGGCCCGCGCCCTGGCCAAGCGCCTCGGCGACGCTGACCTGGCGATTGTCGACAAGCGCCGCTCGGGTCCGGGCCAGTCCGAAGTGATGAACATCATCGGCGATGTGTCGGGCCGCCGCTGCATCCTGTTCGATGACATCGCCGACTCGGCCGGGACCCTCTGCAACGCGGCCGCGGCCCTGATCGCCAACGGCGCGACCTCGGTCAGCGCCTACGTCACGCACGGCGTTCTGTCGGGTGCCGCCGCTGATCGCGTGGCCAATTCGGTGCTGACCGAACTGGTCGTCACAGACTCGATCGAAGCCTCCGACACCACCAAGGCCTGCGCCAAGATCCGCTATGTCTCGTGCGCACCGCTGATCGGCGAGGCCATCCGCCGGATCGCCAACGAGGAATCGGTCTCCAAGCTGTTCGACTAGGGTTCGGATAGCGGACATCCGTCCTTTGGGCTTCTGTTCGCGGATGGCTTCTTAACCCACCCTGCGCTAGCGTTTCGGACGTCCCTTTCGGGGACCGCGCTTGGGGAAGCGATGTGCGGGGCAAAGGTTTCAAAAGGCTAGGCTGGGTCGTTCTGGCGCTGATCGCAGGATCTGCGGGCGCTGACGAGCCCTTTCGCCCCACGCTCCCGGATCCTCTGATGGCAGAGGCGGCCGCATTCCGCAGCTATATGGCCGAGGCCCAGACCATCCCCACCACCTTCAAGAGTGGCGCGGAAATCGAAAAGGCGCTCGAAGTCGCCGGTGGCTATCACCACGAACAACTGATGCGCGGTGCGGTCGTCGCCGGGGCCGTAGCCGCCCTCGGCGAGCCGACCTTCGTCGAGGCCCTGAGGGCCATCCCCGACGACCGCAAGGCCATGCTGGCCGACATGATCGCGCGCAATCCCTGGATGGTGATCAGCCTGGCCGGGGCCCCGGCGGCCGCGGCGCGGGTCGAGGATGCCGTCGGGGGGCCGGCCGCGCGCCTCGCCGCCAACGGCGCGGCCGTCAAGCAGTTCGCCTACGACATGCAGAAGCAGGCCTGGTCCAAGGAAGTCTCGCCGCATCACGCCGACATCCTGAAGACCGCCCGGACCCTGTCGGAAACGTCCCGCAAGGCCACGCCCGAAGAGATCGCGACCTTTCGCACGCTCCTGGAAACACCGGCCGCAGCTCCGGCCTCACCCGCAGCCGGACTCCAGGCCTATTCGCGGCTGACCCTGAGGGCTCTTGCCGTTGCGGCCATGACCGCACTGGGCCAGTCCCGGGAGGAAAATCTGGCCCTGCTGACCTATGCCATGGCCGAGCCGGACAGTGACCAGTGCCTGCGGATGGCCAAGCTGAACCTGTTTCAATGCCTCGCCGTGGCCGGCCCGCGCTATGAAGACGTCTTCTGTCTGGGGCAGCACCTGGTGATCGACACCGGACAGTGTGTGGCCAAGGAATTCGGTCGTTCGACAGCCGCACCCCCGGCGGCTGCGACACACTGACCCGGCCCCGGTCGGCTAGAGGCAGCGTCATGGCCAAGCTCGTAAACGAGCGGTTAACAGGCTAGTGGTCACAATCCTGCCAGGCGTCGCCGTTAGCGATGGCCTCACCACCCCAACTGGATAGTCGACGGATGCTTACTTTTCCGCGCGCGCGACGAGCGCCGCAGGCCATGTTTCAGGGCCGCACCGTTGGCCTGATGCTGGCCGTGGCCCTGGCCTCGACCCTTTCCGGTTGCGAAACCCCGCCGGCCCCGCCGCCGCCGCCGCCCGTCGTGGTCGCGCCGCCTCCGCCGCCGCCGATCACGCTTTCGAACGTCCTCGTCGAACGGGCCAGCGCGTTTCGCGGCTACATGGCCCGGGCGGGTAGCATTCAGCCGACCTTCGAAAACGGCGAGCAGATCCAGTCGTCGCTGAAGCTGGCCGTGGCCTATGAGCCCAGGCAGCTGCTGCAAGGGGCCACGGCCTATGCAGCGGTGATCGCCCTGCAGGACCCGACCTTCGTTGGGGACGTGCGTAGTTTTGCCGTCGATCCCGCCCAGCGCCAGCAACTGATCAATGCCCTGATCGCCGACCCGAACTATGCGGTGGGCTTCAAGGGGTCGGACACCGCCGCCGGTCTGATCATCGATACGCTGGGATCCGAAGGCCTGCGGGTTTTCACCACGGGCAAGGCCGTCAAACAGGCCGCCTACGATGTCCAGCGCTCCTCGTGGTCCAAGGCCGTCGTGGCCGATCGCGACGGCCGCCTGGCCTTCGCCAAGACCCAGTCTATGATCCCGGCCCTGGGCGAAACGGCCGACATCGCCCTGCTGCAGCAGGCCTCAATCGGGGCCCAGCCGCTGGGTCTGACGCCCCGCGCCGCGCCGGGACCCTATCAGCCGCTGGTCGTGCGCGGCCTGGCCGTCGCGGCACTGGCCGCGCTCGGCGCAGCGGGCGATGCGAACCTGGCGACGGTCGAGGCCGTAATGGCCGAGCCGGCCTCGACCTCGTGCCTGAGCATGGCCAAGCTGAACCTTTACCAGTGCCTGGCCGTGGCCAAGCCGCACTATGAGGACGTGTTCTGCCTGGGCCAGCACGTGCTGATGGATACCGGTCAGTGCGTGATCAAGGCCGCCGGGGCTCCCATGCCCGTGGAACCGCCGCCCCCGCCGCATGCCGTCGCCGAAAAGCGATCGATCACCACCGGCGGCGCAGGCCGCAACTCCAAAAAGGCCAAGGCCGCCGCTGCCCGCAAGGCTCCGGTCCGCAAGTAACGTCCCGCAGACGGGGCGGCGATTGCATCTGACGCCCCTTCCGTGTATGGACCGCCCCTTCCAAAACGTCGTCCGAGCGGGGCAATCCGGTCCTGTGCGGCGATCTCCCTTTGGAGAGCAAGGGCTCTCCGGAAAGAACCATCATGGCCGAGATCATTCTCAACGTTGAAATCCGTGAACGCGCCGGCACCGGCGGCGCTCGCGAAACCCGCCGCGCCGGCAAGGTCCCCGGCGTCCTGTACGGCGGCGGCAAGGCTCCCGTGAACATCGCGGTCAAGAGCAACGAATTCCGCAAGGCGCTCTATACCGGCAAGCTGCTGGGCCACCTGGTCACGCTGCAGTACGGCGAAGAGAAGCAGTCGGTCATCGCCAAGGCCATCCAGTTCCACGCCGTCACCGACGAGCCGGTCCACTTCGACCTGTACCGCGTTGACGAGAACCAGCTGATCAAGATCGAAGTTCCGGTTCACTTCAAGAACCAGGAAACCTCGGTTGGCCTGAAGAAGGGCGGCACGCTGGAAATCATCCGTCACACCGTCGAGCTGGCCTGCCCCGCCGACAAGATTCCCGAAGAACTGGTCATCGATCTGGCCGGCCACGACATCGGCGACGTCATCCGCATCTCGGAAGTGAAGCTGCCGGAAGGCGTGCGTCCGGCCGTTGACCGCGACTTCGTGATCGCCAACGTCAAGGCCTCGGCTGCTTCGCAATCGAACGAAGGCGACACCACGGCCTAATCGGCCGGGTCGGCTCACCGATCTGCTAACGAGACGGGCGGACTTTCGGGTCCGCCCGTTTTCGTTTGGGAAGACCCTCCGCGACATCTTCAGGACCACGCCATGCTGATCCTCGCCGGCTTCGGCAATCCCGAGGCCAAGTACGAGAAGAACCGCCACAATGTCGGGTTCATGGCCATGGATGCCATCGCCCGCAAATGGTCGACCGGCCCGTGGCGCGCCCGCTTCCAGGGCCTGGCCTGCGAGGGTCAGGTGAGCACCGCCGGCGGGGCGGTGAAGCTGCTGCTGCTGAAGCCCAAGACCTATTACAACGAGAGCGGCCGCGCCGTGGGCGAGGCGATGAAGTTCTTCAAGCTGACGCCCGCCGACGTCATCGTGTTCCACGACGAGATCGACCTCGCACCCGGCCGCTTCCGGATGAAGTCCGGCGGCGGCGCGGCCGGCAATAACGGCATCCGCTCGGTGACCAGCCAGATCGGTGACACCTTCCGGCGCGGCCGGATCGGCGTGGGCCATCCGGGCGACAAGTCCATGGTGATGCCCTACGTGCTGGGCGACTTCCACAAGATCGAGCACCAGTGGCTCGACCCGATGCTGGACGCCATCACCGACGCCCTGCCCTTCGCGGCCGCCGGCGACGACGAGCGCTATCAGGCCGAGGTCCTGCGCCTCGCCCCCGCGCCCAAGGCCGACCCGCGCAGGAAGACGGAAGACTAGAGCCCGGTCCGCGACGAGCGGGCGATGAGTGCCGACAGATAGCTCTCCATCAGCAGGACCAGTTCGTCTTCAAGCACCGCCGGCGACAGGCCAAGACCCGGCGCGGCCGCCGCCGCGCTGAGCAGACCCGCCACCGCGTGGGTCAGGACGAACAGCGACTCCGGCGAAAGCGTCAGATTGAGCCGGGCCCGGCCGTCGATATCGGCCAGAAAGGCCAGGTGATGATGCAGCATCCCCTGGTCCGCGCCCTGGGCCTGCAGCGCGTCGAGCAGGACCCTGCGGGTCTGCGGCGATCCTTCGAACGCGGCCATCAGGGACCGGACGATCGGCCGGACGCTGCCCAGCTGCGGAGCCTCGATCACAGTGCGGGCGATCTGCTTGCGCGCCGCCTCGGCCCGTCGCTGGGCCATGGCCGCCAGGATCTCGGCCTTGCCGCCGAAGTACTGGTAGAGGGTCCCGATACTGACCCCGGCCCGCTGAGCGATGTGATTGGTGGTCAGGGCGGCCACGCCTTCCCGCTCCAGAAGTTGAAAGGTCGCGTCGAAGATGGCCTCAACGGTCGCTTCGGCCCGGGCCTGGCTTGGGTGTCGTCGCGTCTTTTCAGGCACTTGCGCCCTCCGGCCCGCCTCGCAGGCCCCGGCGACCAAGGCGAGTAGAAACATGAGCAATGCTTACATAAGCTCATGCAAAGGGCCATAGAGCCCACCGTTTGTGGAGCTGACCGATGACCACGCTTGCAGAGGTTCGCGCCCGGGTCGCCGCGCAGAAGACCGATCTGCCGGGGCTCTATGGCGATATCGACTTCGAGGCCCCGCCCGAGCGCTTCACCGACGATCCGGCCGCCAGCGTGGCCCCCAGGTCCATTGCCGGGGCCGAACCGACCCCGCATCACTTCGCGCTGGTGCGCGCCTATGCCATGCTGGGCGACCGGGTCGCCGATGCCTATGCCAGCCTGATGCCGCAGTTTGGCTTCCGTCCCCTGATTGCGATGCTGACCCGGGCCTGTGATCAGGGCCTGGAGGCCGTTCCGGATGCGCCGCCGGAGCTCGTGGCCTTTATCCGCGACCTGGAACACATCCCGGAGTGGCTCGACATGGACCTCGTCCGCGAAGGCATGCGCCTGGACCGCAATGCCGCCGCCAACCTGTCGCCCTTCGCCATTCGGGGGGCCTTTGTCGCCACCTTCATGAACAAGTATGCGGCCCTGCCCATGGCCCTGACCGGCACCCTCGGCAACGAAAGCGCCGCCCGGCGCGTGAACGAGACCGCCAGCTTCTTCACGACCACCCTGCTGCCCGGCGCGCTCGAGCGGCATGGTCCGGGCTTCAAGGCCGCCGCCATGGTCAGGCTGATGCACTCGATGGTGCGCTTCAACGCCCTGCGCCGGACGGGAGCCTGGGACTCGCAGGTCTATGGCGTGCCGATCCCGCAGGTCGACCAGATGCCGGCCGGGCTGATCCCGATCTTCCTGCTCAGCTACAAGCTCCTCCGGAAGGGCCGGACGACCTTCACCCGCGAGGAGCGGGCCAAGGTCGAGCTCGCCCGCTATCGCTGCGTCCTGCTGGGCCTGCCGGAAGACCTGCTGGCCGACAATCCGGTCGGGATCGTCCAGGCCATGACCGCCCGCAACCAGACCCTGCGCAAGGGCTTTGACGACGCCACCTGCGGGGCCCTGGTCCGGGCCACCCTGGCCGCCTATCTGCCGCCCGATACCTCCTGGCGCAACCAGCTGTTCAACACGGTCGAGCGTGGCTTCTCGAAGGTGTTTTTCCTGCGCCAGTTCATGGGCGGCGACCGGGTGGCGGCGGCGCGTATGGGCGTGACCGTGACGCCTGCCGACTGGGCCCTGTTTGCCCTGGTGGCCCTGATCGTCACCACCCGCATGGCGGCCTACGGCCTCGCCCTGAAGATTCCGGGGGTCAGGGATCTGGCCGACCGCGGTCTCGTGAACCAGCTTCGCCGCCACCTGGCGCGCTATGGCCATGCCGAGTTCACCACAGACGCAGCCCAGTACCGGCCGACCGTACCGACCGCAGCGGCGGCCTGAGCGGCCTATCGCCCCCTGGCTTTCAGCTCGCGATAGTACCGGGCCAGCACCTCGAAGGCCGGCTTGCGGCGTCCGGTCGGCGAGACCAGACCCTTGCGGTTCCAGCCCTGCTGGTAGACCGGATGCTGCCGGCGGGGAGAGCGGAAGTCCTTCAGGATCCAGGGCGACAGGCCACGGACGGAGGGAGCCTTGGCGGCCATCTCCAGGGTTTTCTCGTAGTATTTTTCCTGGAAGGTCTCGCTGAACTTGCGCATCAGGCCGGGGTCATCGAACCCGGCGAGGGCGTCGGCCCCGAACTCGGAGAAGATCAGCGGCTTGTCGGTCTTCTTCCAGCTGATGGCCGGGACAGCGTCCAGCGGATCGTTGCCATACCAGCCATTATAGGTGTTGACCGCGAGCACATCGAGCCTGTCGGCCAGGGGGTCGGCGAGGCTCATCTCGGGATGGCCGTCGACGGTCTTGCGTTCCGACAGCAGGGCAGCGGTGACCAGTCGGGTATCGTCGAGCGCCTTCACGTCATCGACCAGCTGAGACAGGAAGGCGTTGCGGGGCTCGCCTACCGGGGTCTCGTTGGCCACGCTCCACAGGGCGATGGAGGCGCGGTTGCGGTCGCGGCGGATATTGTCAGCGAGCATCCCCCGGGCCAGGGCCAGGGTGCGAGGGCTCTTGAAGTCGACGAGCCAGTAGACCGGGATCTCGCTCCAGACCAGCAGGCCCATCTCGTCGGCCAGGCGGGTGGTGATCTCGCTGTGGGGATAGTGGGCCAGACGCACGAAATTGGCGTTCAGGCCGTCGCGAGCCTCGGTCAGCAGGGCGCGGGCGCCGGCCTCGGTGATCGTTCGGGCCGGGTTCTCGCCAAACTCCTCCTCGTGCAGGCAGATGCCGCGCAGGAAGACGGGCTTGCCGTTCAGAAGGATCTCGCCGCCCCGGACCTCGAGGGTGCGAAAGCCGACCCGGTCGGTCAGGCGGTCCTCACCGGCCTCGACCACCACATCGTAGAGTTTCGGCTGCTCGGGCGACCATCGCACCAGCCCCTTGGGGGCCGCGGCCGAGAGCTGGGCCACGCCGTCGGCGCCGGCCTTGCCGCTCATCACCAGATCAAGGCCCGGGACACGGACCCGCACCTCACGGCCCGCAGCTTCCGCCCCGTCCAGGGTGACGGTGGCGGCCAGGCTTCCATCCTTCGAGAGTCGCACCCAGGCCTCGTCGACGAAGGTTGTCGGGGTGATGACCAGCCGCATGGGCCGGGTGATGCCGCCATAGTTTTCCCAGTCGGTAACCGGCGGCGGCACGCCATCGGCCAGGGGGGTGGAATCGACGCCCACAGTGACCTGGTTGCTGCCGGATTTCAGCAGGTCGGTGACCTCCAGCGAGAAGGGCGTGAATCCGCCCTCGTGTTCACCGGCGGCCTTGCCGTTGACGAACACCCGGGCGGTATAGTTCACCGCCTCGAAGCGCAGAAAAGCCCGCTGGCCCGGCTTCAGGGCCGCGTCGAAGCGGCGCTGGTACCACATCAGGCCCTGATAGTGGCGCAGGGCCGGGTCATGAGCCAGCCAGGCCTGGGGCAGGGTCGCGGCGGGCGAGCGCTCCATGTCATACTCGTAGAGCGCATTGGGGCGGGCCCGCGTCACCGCATCGACACTGGTGTCGTCGAAACGCCGATGGCCTTCGCCGGCCGGCTCCCGATGGAACCCCGCCAGACCGTCGCGATAGGGGTCGATGGAGTAGGTCCAGCGCCCCGAAAGGTCCTGGCCGGCCCGCAGGTCGGCGCGGGTCAGGGTTGGGGTTGACGCGATCGCTGCCAGAGGCACGGTGATCGCCCATGCGCACGCCAGGAGCGCCGCCAGTCGCCAGACCATCCCGTTTCCTCCTGGCCCTTCAAGTGGCCTTACCACTTTGAAGCATAGGTCAGATATCAACGTCCAGTGGGACCCGGGGTGTTCAGAACCGCCCGCTCTGGAAGTCGTTGAACGCCTGCACGATTTCATCGCGGGAGTTCATCACGAACGGACCGTGCCAGAACACCGGCTCGCCGATCGGACGACCGGCCAGCAGCAGGACCCGCGCGTCGGTGACGGCCTCGACCAGCACCCGCTCACCAGCCCCGAGGAAGACGCCGGACAGGGCGTCAATCCTGCCTCCGGCCACGCGAACCTGACCCTCATAGACGGCCAGCATGGCATTGCGGTCCGAGCCGACCGGTTCCTCGAACCGGGTCCCGGCCGGCAGAACCACGTCGAAATAGAGCGCATCGACGGCTCCGCCGCCGATCGGACCGACCGTGCCACCATCAGTGACGCCCGAGATGACCTTGACCGAAACGCCGCCCTCGCGGGCCTCGACCGGAATGGCGTCGCTTTCGAACTCGCTATAGCCCGGCGCGCTCATCTTCAGTTTTGCCGGCAGATTGACCCACAGCTGGAAGCCGCGCATGCGCCCCTCGGACTGCTCGGGCATCTCGGAATGGACGATGCCCCGGCCTGCCCGCATCCACTGGATGCCGCCGGGGCCGATCACGCCCTCGCGCCCGGTATTGTCGCGGTGCCGCATCCGGCCTTCCAGCATGTAGGTCACGGTCTCGAAGCCGCGATGCGGATGGTCGGGAAAGCCGCCCATATAGTCAGACGCCTGGTCGTTGTCGAAACAGTCCAGCATCAGGAACGGATCGAACATCTGGGCTTCCGCCGTGCCCAGCATGCGGGTCAGGCGCACACCGTCACCGTCCGAGGCCGGGACGCCCTTCACGATCTTCACAACGGGTCGAAGGCTCATGTCGCCGCTCCTTGTTCGCGAACAATATCGGCAGCGGTTACAGTTGGTTCAAGCCCCCGCCCCTTCGCGTTCGCTGCAGATCCGTGCTAGGTCGCGGCCAACGAAATTCACGAGAGTTCCATGGCCCTTAAAGTCGCCATCGTCGGCCTGCCCAATGTCGGCAAGTCCACCCTGTTCAACGCCCTGACCCAGACGGCGTCGGCCCAGGCCGCCAACTATCCGTTCTGCACGATCGAGCCCAATACCGGCGAAGTCGCCGTGCCCGAGCCGCGTCTCGACGCCTTGGCCAGGATCGCCGGCTCCAAGGAAATCATCCCGGCCCGCATCACCTTCGTCGATATCGCCGGCCTGGTGCGCGGCGCGTCCAAGGGCGAAGGCCTGGGCAACCAGTTCCTGGCCAATATCCGCGACTGTGACGCCGTGGCCTTCGTAGCCCGCTGCTTCGAAGACGGCGACATCGTCCACGTCGAAGGCCGCATCGACCCGATCAGCGATCTCGAGATCATCGAGATGGAACTGATGCTGGCCGACCTGGAAAGCCTGGAAAAGCGGGTTCCGGCCCTGGAAAAACGCGCCAAGGTCGGCGCCGACAAGGACAGCGCCAACACCCTGCGCCTGGCCAATATCGCCCTGGCCCTGCTGCGCGAAGGCCGCCCGGCCCGCGCCGCCAAGATCGACGCCGACGACGAAAAAGCCTGGCACATGCTGCAGTTGCTGACCTCGCTGCCGGCCCTCTATGTCTGCAATGTCGATGAAGGCAGCGCCGACAAGGGCAACAAATACAGCGACCTGGTCGCCGAGCGCGCCGCCAAGGACAACGCCAAGAGCGTAGTCATCTCGGCCCAGATCGAGAGCGAGATCGCCCTGCTGGACGCCGAGGAGCGCACCGAGTTCCTCGAAACCCTGGGTCTGGAAGAGCCGGGCCTGAACCGCCTGATCCGCGAAGCCTACAAGCTGCTGGACCTGCAGACCTATTTCACGGTCGGCCCCAAGGAAGCCCGCGCCTGGACCATCCATGTCGGCGACACTGGCCCGCAGGCGGCCGGCGTCATCCACACCGACTTCGAGAAGGGCTATATCCGCGCCGAAACCATCGCCTTCGACGACTTCGTCAAGCTCGGCGGCGAGAACGGAGCCAAGGAAGCCGGCAAGATGCGGGCCGAAGGCAAGGACTATGTCGTCAAGGACGGCGACGTGATGCACTTCCGCTTCAACGTCTAGGCCTTCCCGGCGAGGGACACCCGGGGTTGCATCCTTGCCGTTCCGGCGCAAGGATCGGCCTCGCTGTCCGGAGCGCCTCGTGGCCTGGACACGTGTCACATCCGGATCGGGACCACGGTCATGAAGCTCTTTGGACTATCGCTCTTCCTGGCCGCTAGTCTCGCCGGAGCGGCCATGGCGCAGGCCCCCGGCCTGCCTACCGGCTCGAACTACACCCAGCGTGAGTTCACCGATCCCAACTTCGCCAACAAGCTCAACGGGGCCGATGCGGCCGGCAAGAGCATCCGGCCGTCAGCCAATCCCCTGCAGCAGAAAGAGGCCGGTGAACTGGCGGCTGAGGCCGGGATTGCCTGCACGCTGACGGACGCCGGCGTGATCATGAACGCCAACCGGGCCGGCGTTCGCACGGTCAGCTACGAGATCGCCTGCAAGAACGACTTCGGCTGGATCGTGACCAAGACCGACAAAGCCATCACCGCCTATGACTGCCTGGCCCTGCTGACCTCGGCGCGGGCCGTCAAGGGGCGGGGCCCCAAACTGACGACCTGCCGGCTGGCTGCCAATATCGGCTCTGTCGCCGGGCTCGACGCTCTGACCCAGAAGGCGGGCCTGTCGTGCAAGCCATCGGACGGGATCTATCTGGGCGGCGGCGGCGATCCGGCGATTTCACGATACGAGGTCGCTTGCGAATATGGCGGCGGTTACATCATTGATGCGCCCCAGCCCCGGTCCAAGGCCAAGCTGCAAACCCTCAGCTGTTCCGAAGCCAAGGCGGCAGGCCTGAGCTGCAGCCTGAAATCCGGCAAGGGCTGAGCGCGGAAGGGTCCGTCCACTCGCCTCGGTACACTCGGTTGGGGATGGGGCGTCGGTGAGGATCGTGGCGTGAGCCGGGATCTCAAGCGTCATCGGTAGCCACGCTGAGGCAAGCCATCCGCGCCGCCGCTCCGCAACTCTTCGCGCCCGACATCCATGAGGCTTGACCGGTTCGCCGGGAAGGCGTTTCGATCCGCGCGACCTCACAGGAGCCCGCCATGACCGACACGCTCACCCTGACCGCCGGCCATGACGGCTTTGCCTTTGACGCCCTGCACGCCCCGCCCGAGGGGCCGCGCCGGGGCGGGGTGATCGTGGTGCAGGAGATCTTCGGGCTCGACCGCTATGTGCACGAAGACGTGGCCCGCTGGGCGGCCCTGGGCTTTGAGGTTCTGGCCCCGGCGATGTTCGACCGCCAGGAAAAGGGCTTCAAGGCCGAGCATGACCCGGCCGGGTTCGAGACCGGGGTGAAGTACGCCATGGCCAACGGCCCGGACAACGCCATGGGCGACATCCAGGCCTGTATCGACTTTCTGGCGCCGCGGGGTCCGGTGTTCCTGACGGGCTACTGCTATGGCGGCACCATGGCCTGGCTGGCGGCGTCGCGCTGCCAGGGCCTGTCGGCGGCAGCCAGCTACTACGGCGGCCAGGTCGCCGGCATGGCCAAGTTCAGACTGTCCTGTCCGGTCATCGTGCATCTGGGCCGCAAGGACGCCCATATCCCGGCCGATGCGGTGCAGGCCGCCATTGCCGAGGCCCACCCCGAGGTGCCGGTCCACATCTATGAGGCCAGCGGCCACGGCTTCAACAATGACGGCCGCCCCGACTCTGATCCAGGCGATGCCCGGCTGGCCCGCGAGCGCACCCTGGCCCTGTTCCAGGCCCACGGCGCAGCCTGATGGGCGATAGGATCACCCTGACCACCGAGGCGGGTGAGGCCGTCGCGGCCTATCACGCGCCACAGCAGGATGCCCGTCGGGGCGGCCTTGTCATGCTGCACGCCATCTGGGGCGTGACGCCCCATATCCGGCAGCTGTCCGATAGTCTGGCCGACCAGGGCTATGAGGTCATCGCCCCCAGCCTGCTGGATGATGCAGACACGGCATTTCCGGCTACCGACACGGATCCGTCCATCCTGGATACCCGCATGGCCCTGGGCGAGGCCAGCGGCTGGGGCGTGACCGCCCTGCCCCGCGTTCAGGCAGCCATCGACGCCCTGGAGGGCCCGGTGAATGTCATGGGCTTCTGCTACGGCGGCACGGTGGCCTGGCTGGCCGCGACCCGTTGCAGCGGTCTGAAGGCCGCCTCCTGCTTCTATGGCGGCAACATCATCGACTTTGCCGCAGAGGTCCCGACTGTTCCGACAGCGCTGCACTTCGGCAAGACCGACAGCCTGATCCCGCTGGCGGACGTCGAGGCCATCCGGTCGGCACACCCCGACCTGCCGGTCTTCGTCTATGAGGCCGGCCACGCCTTCGTGGCCCCCAGCGGCCATCATGCCGACAGTGCCCGCCTCGGCCTGTTGCGAACCCTGCAGCTGTTCCACCGGGCCAGCGGCGTCCGGGGCGAGGCCTGAAGGGCCCCGGACGGGCATCTGGCCTGAAACCGGAGACGCGACCGCCCAAATCGTCATCGTCCGGGCAAGGGACAGCGTCGCCATATCGCCCAGGGGGCGAGCCTGGGCTAGGATCATGACCATGGTTCGCTGGTCCCCGCCCCTGCTCGCTACCCTGTCGCTGACGGCGGCTGGTCCCGCATTGGCGGGGGAAACCGCCTGCTGGTTCGAGAACGGAGCCGTCGTCGCCCCGGCGGCCGTCGCCGATATGACCGGCGACTTCGTGATCGACCTGTCCGCGCCCCAGACCCTGCTGCACGACACCAAGGCCCAGACGGGCGGCTATGCCGGAACCCGCCTGACCCTGCCCGTCCGTGTGGCCGGCGAGCGGGTTGAGGCCGTGCCCCTTGAGGTGCGCGACCTCGACTATCGCAGTGCCGGCTTTATCGCGCCCATCATCGGCGTGATCGGAGCCGACATCCTGGATCGCTATGTGGTGGTGATCGACTTCGCGCCGTGCCGCCTGCGGCTGGAGGCTCGGGGCCCGGCGGTGGGTCGCCGCCCGGGGGCTATGGCCGTCACGGTGGTCGGAGGGATCCCGACCGTGCGCGCGACCGCTTCCGACGGCTTTCGCAGTCTCAGCGGGGCCTTCGCGCTCGACACGGCCTCCAACGGTGCCGTGCGAGCCCGTGGGGCACCGGACGGCCCACGTCAGGCTCCTGCGGGGGTGCTGGCCGGCCTGACCCTGAATGGCCGCCTGTACCAGCGCAGTCCGGCGGTTCAGGCCGGTGACCTGCCGCCTGGTGTAGCCGGGGCGGTCGGGGTTGCCGTCCTGTCGGCCTACCAGCTGCGGCTGGACATGAACTCCGGCCAGCTATGGCTGACCCCGCGACCCGCGCCCTGACATCCTCGACCGCGGAGCAAAGAAAAAGGGCCCGGCGTCGCCGCCGGGCCCTGATCTTTTCGCTCTGTCAGAACAGTCAGTGTGACTCGTTCTTCCAGACCTGACGGTAAGCGGCATAGAGCAGGCCGGCGAACATCATCAGATAGAGGATGACGACGAAGCCCATCTTCTTGCGCTCTTCCAGCTTGGGCTCTGCAGCCCACATCAGGAAGGCCGAGACGTCCTGGGCCTGCTGGTCGAGGGTCGACTTGGTGCCGTCGTCAAACGTCACCAGACCCGCCTTCAGCGGGGCCGCCATGGCGATGAAGCCACCGGGCGGCACGTGCTCGTGGCTACCCGACCAGACCGAGGTCAGATCGCCCGCCATGTAGGGGTTGTAGTGCTGGTTGGGACCGACCTTCAGACCGGCCGGCGGCTCGCGATAGCCCGTCAGGATGGCGTGAATATAGTCAGGGCCCTCTTCGCGGGCCTTGGCCAGCAGCGACATGTCCGGCGGCAGGGCACCACCGTTGCCGGCGCGGGCCGCAGCTTCGTTCGGATAAGGAGAAACGAAGCGATCGGCCGCCGTCGCCGGACGCTTGATGACGTCGCCGGTTTCAGAGTCGATATCGGCGACCTCGTAGTCCTTGGCGATCGCCTTGACCCACGGGTTGTCATTCGAGTTCTTGTACTTTGGATCGTAGAACGGGCCGCCCTTGTCGCCGAGGTTCCGGAAGCTGACCAGCTTCATGGAGTGACAGGCCGAGCAGACCTCGCGATAGACCTTGTAGCCGCGTTGCAGCTGGGCCTGGTCGAACTTGCCGAACGGGCCGTTGAACGACCATTCGACTTCCTTCGGCTCAAGCTTCTTGCCGCTGGCCAGGGCGGGACCGGCAAGGCCGGCCGTCATCAGACCCGCGACCGCCGCAAGGATGGTGAGTTTGCGCAGCATCGGGTTCAGCCCTTCTGTTCAGGCGACAGCGCCGGGGACGCGATCGAGTCCGGCACCGGCAGCGGCGTTTCCTTCAGGCCCAGGATCGGAAGGATCACCAGGAAGAAGGCGAAGTAGTAGAGCGCAGCGGTCCGGCTCAGCCACACGAAGCTGTTCAGGTCCGCGTCGATCAGCTTGAACGTGGTCAGGTGCGGGATGACCTGATCGTCCGGCAGCTTGGCGCCGCAGAGGCCAAGGATGCAGCAGGCCA
>NZ_QAII01000130.1:76878-89776 GCF_003060965.1 Caulobacter sp. HMWF025
CACCGAACATGGCCAGAACGCCCATCAGCTTGTCCGGCACGGCCCGCAGGATCGCGTAGAACGGCAGGAAGTACCATTCCGGAACGATGTGGGCCGGGGTCACCAGCGGGTTCGCCGGGATGTAGTTGTCCGAGTGGCCCAGGGCGTTCGGCAGGTAGAAGACGAAGATCGCAAAGAGGATCAGGAACACGCTCATCGCGAAGCCGTCCTTCACCGTCGCATACGGCGTGAAGGGCAGGGTATCGGCCTTCGACTTGGGCTCGACGCCGGTCGGGTTGTTCTGGCCGACCACGTGCAGGGCCCAGATGTGCAGGATCACGACGCCCGCGATCATGAAGGGCAGCAGGTAGTGCAGCGAGAAGAAGCGGTTCAGGGTCGGGGTGTCGACCGCGAAGCCGCCCCACAGCCAGGTGGTGATCGCCGGACCAACGATCGGCAGCGCGCCGAACAGGTTGGTGATGACGACCGCGCCGTGGAAGGACATCTGGCCCCAGGGCAGGACGTAGCCCATGAAGGCGGTGGCCATCATCAGCAGGTAGATCACGCAACCGAGGATCCAGAGCACTTCACGCGGGGCCTTGTAGGACCCGTAGTAGAGGCCGCGGAACATGTGGATATAGACGGCGATGAAGAACATCGACGCGCCGTTGGCGTGCATGTAGCGGATCAGCCAGCCGTAGTTCACGTCACGCATGATGTGTTCGACGCTGTTGAACGCGTCACCCACATTGTAGTGCATCACCAGGATGATGCCGGTGATCAGCTGGGAGGCCAGGCACAGCGAAAGAATGCCGCCGAAGGTGTACCAGTAGTTCAGGTTACGCGGCGTCGGGTAGTCGACGAAGCTGTCGTAGCCGAGGCGCACGATAGGAAGGCGGGCGTCGAGCCAACGCTCGAAACCGGTCTTCGGTTGATAGGTCGAATGTCCGCTCATCTCGCTTAACCGATCTTGACCTTGGTGTCGGACAGGAAGGCGTACTCCGGAACCGCGAGGTTCTTCGGAGCGGGACCCTTACGGATCCGGCCCGAGGTGTCGTAGTGCGAACCGTGGCAGGGGCAGAACCACCCGCCAAAGTCACCGCCGCCGAAGGTCGGGACGCAACCGAGGTGCGTGCACGACCCGATCAGGACGAGCCACTGGGCCTTGCCCGGCTTGACCCGCTCCGCGTCGGTCTGCGGGTCCTTCAGGGCCGCGTTGTCGTCCTTCACCGCCGCAGCGATTTCCGCCTTCGTGCGGTTGCGCACGAACAGCGGCTTGCCGCGCCACTTCAGGGTCACCTGCTGACCGTCGGCGACCTTGGTCAGGTCGAACTCGGTCGAAGCCAGGGCCAGTGTGTCGGCCGAGGGGTTCATCTGGTCGACGAACGGCCAGACCAGCGAAGCGCCGGCGCCAGCGGCGGCGGCGATGGCTGCGATATAGATGAAGTCACGCCGGTTGGGATCAGACCCATGTTCCGGTTCGTTTGTTGCGCCCACGGCGGTGTCGGCCACCTTAAGTCACCCTTCGATTCCGCCGCGCCGAGAAACCGGCCGGCCAGGAGGAGCGCCTTGCGGCGCCGTATCTTGTCTCGACCCGCAAGCGGATCTCCGCCACAAGGCAGCGGTCAGTTCGTCCTATCGGACGCACGGCGCGAGTCCGCAAGTCCTTTCGATTCGCAGCAATGTCCCTGCTGCCCCTGTGGTTGGTTCGCTTAGAATGCGTGTGGCACTTTTTCAACCGGGCATTCCTCAAAACGTCGGTGCCGCGATACGTTTGGCAGCGTGTTTCGGGGTCGGCCTCGACATTATCGAGCCTTGCAGCTTTCCGCTGGACGACAAGAGCCTGAAGCGGGCGGCGCTCGACTATGGTCCCCTCGCCCACATGAAACGCCACGATTCCTGGCAGGCCTTCCTGGCGGCACCCGAACGGAGTGAAGGACGACTGCTGCTGTTCACGACCCGCGGGGCCACGCCGTTTCATCGATTCGCCTTCGCACCGGGCGACACCCTGTTGTTCGGCAATGAAAGCCGGGGCGCGCCCGACGAGGTCCATGCCGCGGCCGAGGGGCGACTCGTCATTCCACTGCGCCCTGAGGCCCGGTCGATGAATCTGGCCACCACGGCTTCCATGGCGCTCGGCGAGGCCCTGCGCCAGACCGGGGGCTTTCCGGACTAGGTGCGCGGTTCAGGGGCCGCCTGGATGGCCTCCTGGACCACAAGGGCCTGGGCGGTCTCGAAGACGTCATGCACCCGCACCGCCGCGACCCCGGCCGCGGCTCCGGCCAGATGTGCGGCCAGCGATCCGCCCAGGCGCGCGTCAGCCGCCTCGCCCCGGCAATCGAGGGCCGCGATGAACCGCTTGCGGCTCGCCCCCAGCAGCACCGGGAAGCCGAGTGCGACAAATCGTGGCAGGGCCGCCAGAAGGGCCAGATTATGCGCCAGCGTTTTCCCAAAGCCGATGCCGGGGTCCAGCCACAGCCTGTCCCGACTCACACCGGCGGCCAGGGCCACCTCGACCCGCGCCAGCAGGAAGGCCTCGACCTCCCCCACAACGTCGCCATAGGTCGGAGCGGCCTGCATGGTGCCCGGATCGCCCAGCATGTGCATCAAGACGACCTCACAGCCCAGTTCGGCGGCGACGTCCGGGGCTTCCGGGGCATGGCGCAGCGCAGTGACATCGTTCCAGATGCCGGCCCCGGCCGCCACAGCCGCCCGGGCCACGGCCGGCTTCATCGTATCGATCGAGATCGTCACCGCGCTCCTCGCCCGGAGGGCGGCGATCAGCGGCACCACCCGCGCCATCTCCTCGGCCTCGCTGACCGGCGTTGCGCCGGGCCGGGTGCTCTCGCCGCCGATATCGAGGATGTCGGCACCGTCAGCCACCAGCTTGAGGGCCTGGTCCAGCGCCGCGTCCGGATCGATGAACTGCCCGCCGTCGGAGAAGCTGTCGGGTGTGACGTTGACGACCCCCATCACGCGGGGTCGCGATGCCCTCACGGTCACCAGCCGATGAAGGTGGTGAAATCGGGCAGCATGCCGACCCAGAGCTCAAAGTCGTCCTTGAGCCCCTCGAGCGTCCGCCCGGCATTCACATTGACGTCATACTGGACGTAGGGATCGCCTTCCTCGTCCAGATAGGTCTTCAGATAGCGGTTCTTGGTGTTCCACTCATTGGCCTTCTCCAGCTTCAGCGGCTGCTTCAGGTCAAAGCCGGCCGAGAACTGCAGGGCTTTGCAGCGGTCGTCCTTGCAGTCGTAGAAATAGATCTTGAAGTTGGTGCCGTCCGCTGCGCTCTCGATCATCGGATCGCCGCTGCTGTCCTTGGATAGCGCTGCCTTGTAGCCCGCCTTCTGGAGCCAGGCCGCGACTTCAGGGCCGGTCATGCCGTCGCGGTTGATCATTTCGGCGGCGTTCGCCGTGCCCGCCATCGCCACACTGGCCATCAGGGCGATCATTGCCGTCTTCATCTCGTCTGCGCGCTCCGGTCCTCGTCACCAAGGTCTAGAACCTGCGCGACGTCGGGCCAAGGGCGTAGCGCGCAAAGAAAAAGCCGGATCGGCGAACCGATCCGGCTTCTTGTTTCCAGGTCCGGAGCCACAACGCCGAGTCGCGCCGTGAAACCGGAAGGGATCAGGCCGTGACGCTGGTCGGCGAGACCGGCACCGAGGCTGAGGGGCCCGACGGCTTGGTCTCTTCCTCGTCCTTTCGAACAGGCTGAACGCCCTTCATGATGCCGATGATCTCATCGCCGCTGAGGGTTTCAAACTCCAGCAGCGCCTTGGCCACCTGATGGAGATTGTCGAGCTCGTCGGTCAGGATCCGGCGGGCTTCGTCTTCGCCGGTCTTCACAAGGCGGCGAACCTCGGCGTCGATGGTGATCATGGTCTCGGGCGAGACGTTCTGGGTACGGGCCACCGAATGGCCCAGGAACACCTCGTCCTGGTTGTCACCATAGGCGACCGTGCCCAGCTTGTCCGAGAAGCCCCAGCGGGTGACCATGTTTCGGGCCAGGCCGGTGGCGGCACTGATGTCGCTAGACGCACCCGAGGTGATCTTCTCCTTGCCGAAGATCAATTCCTCGGCCACCCGGCCGGCCATCATGATCGCCAGGCGGGAGGTCATCATGTCGAAGCTCATCGAGTAGCGATCGCCCTCGGGAAGCTGCATGACCATGCCGAGAGCCCGGCCGCGCGGCACGATGGTGGCCTTGTGGACCGGATCGGCGACGGGGACGCGCAGGGCCACCAGGGCGTGGCCGCCCTCGTGATAGGCGGTCAGCTTCTTTTCGGCATCGCTCATGGCCATCGAGCGGCGCTCGGCCCCCATCATGACCTTGTCCTTGGCGTGCTCGAAGTCGTGCATGGTGACCATGCGACGGTTCTTGCGGGCAGCGGTCAGGGCCGCTTCGTTGACCAGGTTGGCCAGGTCCGCACCGGAGAAGCCCGGCGTGCCGCGCGCCAGGGTGCGCACGTCGACATCGGCGGCCAGGGGGATGTTCTTCATGTGGACGCGCAGGATCTTCTCGCGGCCCGAAACGTCAGGATTGGGCACCACGACCTGACGGTCGAAGCGGCCCGGACGCAGCAGGGCCGGATCCAGCACGTCGGGACGGTTGGTCGCCGCGATCAGTATGATGCCTTCATTGGCCTCGAAGCCGTCCATCTCGACCAGCAGCTGGTTGAGGGTCTGCTCGCGCTCGTCATTGCCACCACCGAGTCCGGCGCCGCGATGGCGACCGACGGCGTCGATTTCGTCGATGAAGATGATGCAGGGGGCGTTCTTCTTGGCCTGCTCGAACATGTCGCGCACGCGGCTGGCACCGACACCGACGAACATTTCGACAAAGTCCGAACCCGAGATCGTGAAGAAGGGCACGCCCGCCTCACCCGCGACGGCGCGGGCGATCAGGGTCTTGCCGGTACCGGGAGGGCCGATCAGCAGGGCACCCTTGGGAATCTTGCCGCCCAGGCGCTGGAACTTGGCCGGGTCCTTCAGGAAATCGACGATTTCCTGCAGTTCTTCCTTGGCCTCGTCGACGCCGGCCACGTCATCGAACACGACGCGGTTCTTGTTCTCGGTCAGCAGCCGGGCCTTGGACTTGCCAAAACCCATGGCTCCTTTGGCTCCGCCCTGCATCTGGCGCATCAGGAAGAACCACACCCCGATCACGAGGATGATCGGGAGCAGGTTCATGATGATGGCGAACAGGCTGATGCCGCCGCCCTTGAACTTCACGTCCGCGCCCTTGGCCACCAGACGGTTGACCAGTTCGTCGGAATTGATAGGGGCATTGACGGTCAGCACCTTGTCGGAGCTGTCCTTGGCCGAGACGACCTGTCCGGCGATATCCGCCGACTTGATCTCGCCATTGTCGACCTTGCGCAGCAATTGCGAATAGCTGATCTCGCCGCCGCTCTGCGGGTGTGCGGTCTGGGTGACAAAGAACGTGACCGCGAGGGCCGCCGCAATCACCAGCCAGATGGCCAGGTTCCTGAAATTCATACGCTCGTCTTCCCAACGAAAGGCTTCGGCCGACAAAGATAGGACGTCGCGAGCGCTTGCGCCACGTACGCGACGTCAGGTCACGCTTTCTTGGTCGATCAGGCCGATCGCGGCCCTGAACCGTTCCAGAAAGAGCACCTCAAATCCCAGGCCTGTCTGCGGTGCAAGTCCCGGGCCGCCCAGGACGGGACAACGAACCGTGCCGTCAAGCGCGAGTACGGCGGGAAGCGCACCTCGCGCCGGTGCCGGAATGGCCCTGAGCGCCTCGCGCTGGTCCCTGGGCAAGCCTGTTACCCAGCCACGCAGGGCGGTGATCCGCAGGGCACCCCCCGCAGCCGTGAACCCATAGCGGCCGTCCCAGACTCCGGTCTCGCCCGGGGCGACGTCAAGGTCAGCCAGACCGCCGCGCGCCCTCTCGCCCGCCTCGCGGCACAGCATGAGCCGATCCTGGCCTGCAATGGCCTGAAGCCGGGCGCCGGCCAGGGTGGCGGTGAAGGCCTCGCCTGCCCGGAGCCGGTCCGTCAGGGCCTGCACGCGATCGCCCCGGGGGGGCCTCTCCGTCCCGCCCATACACAGGCAGGCCATGGCCAGAGGCGCTGCCGACACGTCGCGCGGCAGGTACAGCAGCCCGGCGGCCGTGCCCTCGTAGGCCGGAGGAACGGCCGGACCCGACGGCTTTCCAGCCGGCACGGGATCGCGCGCCGGCCCTGTCAGGGCCCGCCGGGCGCGCGGGCGGGCATAGCTCAGGTCATCATTGGCCGGATCCTCCAGCCAGGTTTCGCCCTCGGCCCGCAGGGCTTCGCGCAAGGTCTCGCGACGGACCGCAAGCAGCGGGCGCAGGAGGAACACGCCCTGCCCCTCCGGCCAGACGGGCGACGGAGCCCAGTCGCGCGGATCGGATACCGTGGAGCCCGCGGCCCGCATGGCGGCGGCCTCCTGGCAGTCGTCGAGGGTATGGCCCAGCAGCAGCACACGCCCGCCGGCCTCACGCGTGGCCCGGGCCAGCAGGGCGTGCCGGGCCCGGCGGGCCGCAGCCGGCACGCCGGACAGTGGCTTTGGGCCGGTCCACGCCAGAGAGCGGGCCTCGGCGCCAAGGGCCTGAGCCCTCGCCACGGCCTCCCGGGTCCAGCGCGCGCTGTCGGCCTGCAGACCGTGATCGACCGTCAGGCTCAGAACCCGACGGCCGTGGTCCCGCGCCCAGTCGAGGGTCAGTTTCAGAAGCGCCAGCGAATCGCCGCCGCCGGAAAAGCCGACGGCCAGGGGCGCATCGTGGCCGGGATCCAGCCGCCGGTCGAGGGCGGCCCGGGCCGTGGTCAGGCGCACTTGGCCGCGACGCGGGTGGACGCCGCGCGCGACAGGACCGCCGGCGGAGCCTTGGGATAGCGCCGTCCCAGCTCATCCAGGGTCTTGCAGGCGTCAGCGGGCTTCTTCAGGGCGACCAGGGCCCGTGAAAGCTTCAGGGTGGCATCCGGCGCCCAGGCCGTCTGGGGCCAGCCCCGGATCGCGCCGATATAGGCCCCGGCGGCATCGCCGTAGGCTTCCCGCACGAACAGGGTCTCGCCGAGCCAGTAGCGCGCCTCAGGCGTGCGCGGACTGTCGGGATAATTGGTCACGAAGGTCTCGAAGGCCGTCCCGGCATTGGCATAGTCACCGTCAAGCAGCAGCTGGCGCGCCGCCTTGAAGGCCTCGGCCGGATCCGCAGGCGGCGCGGGCGGCGGCGGCGCCTCGGCAGCGGTCGTGACGGCCGCAGCGGCCGCCGCCGCAGCGGTCTCGAGGGCCGTCAGGCGCGTTTCAAGCGTCGCCAGCCGGGTCTCAAGCGCGTCGCCCCTCGCCTTCTGCTCGCCGGCGGCGCGACGGGCCTGGTCGAGATCATGGGTGAGCGCTTCGTTCTGGCCGTTGGCCCGCCGCAGGGTCTCTTCGAGATCGCCGATCCGTTCGCCCAGGGTCGCGATCTGGGCGTCGGTCTCGGCCGGCTGGACGACGACGGGCTTGCCGGTGTCGCGGCCCTGAAACACGATCGAGCGCAGTTCGCGGACGACCTTCTCCATGCGCTCGAGGCGCTTGGCCGAGCGGTCATCCAGGGGATCGGGCATCGGCGTCTGAGCTACGGCCGGAACGGCAGAGCTGGCCAGAAGGACGGCGAGAAAGACGGCTTTGACGGTCATGACGGCAAGTATGCCCTGATTGCGGACAAAAGTGGGGCGGCGACGCAGAAAGCCCTCCCCCGGTTGGGGGAGGGTCTGATGATGGGGGCGAAGCGGCCCGCTCCTGCGGACATGCCCCGCCCCGATCCCGGGTCTTCCCCGCAGAGGAGGAAGGCTGGACTCTAGCGCGCGCCGTCGGTCAGGGCGGTGCGAGCGTTACGGTTCTTGGCCCAGGCTTCTTCGGTGGTGCCGGCGTCGATCGGGCGTTCCTTGCCATAGGACAGGGTCTCGATGCGCGCGGCCGCAACACCCTGGGCGACCAGGAAGTCACGCACGGCATTGGCGCGGCGGGCGCCGAGGGCCAGGTTGTACTCGCGGGTGCCGCGCTCGTCGGCATTGCCCTCGATCCGGACCTTGACGGACGGATAGCGGTTCAGCCACTGGGCCTGACCGGCCAGCAGGGGCTGGGCGTCGGCGCGGACGACATATTCGTCGGTGTCGAAATAGATCCGCTCGCCGATATTGACGACGAAGTCCTGGGCCGAGCCGGGGATCGGGCCGATCGGCTGGGCCGGCGCCGGCGGCGGCGTATAGGGCTTGGCCGGCTCGGCCGGCTGCGCGACCGGAGCGGGTTGCTGCGGGGCGACAGGCTCGGGCTTTGGCCGCGAGGCGCAGGCTGCGAGCGAGGCAGCGGCGAGGCCGATCAGGGCCAGTCTAGCGGCGCGTTGGGTGTCGAAGTTCATCCAGCTTCTCCTCAAAACTCCAGTTTGGCTTCGTTTGATAGACGCCGACGACCTCGACGCGACAGTCAAAACCCACCCAAACTCCACAATGGCGTTCCCTGACCCTGCCGGGACCTGGATTCACTTGCAAGGTGAACCGGCAATACAACGTGGGTGTGAAGCCACGGTTGCGCCCGTGGCCGGGTCACATGGCGATCAGTCGAGCAGCGGTGACCAGGCAGGGTCCGACGCCGCGCCCTGATAGGCCGCAGGGCGCAGGATCCGGCCGGTGATGTCGACCGTCCAGAGCCGCGGCGTGCCGCCCGAGCCCTCGCGGAAGTACATCAGCACCCGCCCGTTCGGCGCCCAGGTGGGCCCCTCATCGAGATAGCTGGTGGTCAGCAGGCGCTCGTCAGAGCCGTCGGTCCGCATCACGCCGATATGGAACTGGCCACCGGTCTGCTTGGTGAAGGCGATGAAGTCGCCGCGCGGGCTCCAGACCGGGGTCGTATAGCGCCCCCCGCCATAGGAGATCCGGCGCACGCCGGAGCCGTCGGCATTCATGACATAGAGCTGGGCCTGACCGCCGCGGTCGGAGTTGAAGACGATCTTGCTGCCGTCAGGCGAGAACGACGGCGACGTGTCGATGGAGGGGTCGGTGGTAATCCGGGTCGACTGGCGGCTGCGCAGGTCGAGCACGTAGATATCGCTGTTGCCGCCCTTCTCGACCGAGAATGCGACCTTGGAGCCGTCCGGCGAAAAACGGGGCGCGAACACCATCCCCGGGAAGCGGCCGACCGTTTCCTGGCGGCTGGTTTCCAGGTTCAGCAGGTAGATCGACGACCCGGTCGGCCGCAGGGCCATATAGGTCAGCTCCTGGCTGGTGGCCGAGAAGCGAGGGGTCATGACGATGTAGGAGCCGTCGGTCAGGAACTGCGGATTGGCCCCGTCCTGGTCCATGATCGCCAGCCGCTTGATGCGGGCCAGCTTGGGGCCGCTCTCGGCGACAAAGGCCACGCGGGTATCGAAATAGCCCTTCTCGCCGGTTAGCCGCTCATAGACGGCGTCGCTGATCTTGTGCGCGACCCGCCGCCAGTTGTCGGGTGTCGACGAGAACTGCAGGCCCAGCAGTTGCTGCTGGCTGAACACGTCCCAAAGCCGGAAGTCGACCCGCAGGCCGCCGTCGGGGCCGACGGTCACCTGGCCGTTGATCAGGGCCTGGGCCCCGGTCGCCTGCCAGTCCGGGAAGCGTGGCTGGACGTTCACGTCGGGCAACTTGTCCGACACGCTGGAGACGTTCAGCGGCTGGAACAGACCCGAGCGCTCCAGATTGCCGGTAATGACCTGGGCGATCTCCGCGCCGCGCCCCGAACCGGAAAAGGCCGGCACGGCGATGGGCAGCGGCTTGACCGCGCCGGCATTGATATCGACCTCGATCTGGGCTGCGGCAGGCCCGGCCAGGGCCACGCCGCCCAGCAGGGCGACGGCCATCAGCATCAGAACTTTCAAGCGCATCACGTTTCCCTTCGGCGACATCATCGGGAGCAGGCCTGTTTTGCGTTGAAGTTCAGGGCGATTTTCTGACCGTAGAGGTCAGACGGCAGATAGGCGAACGGCGAGGCCTGCAACAGGGCCCGAACTGCACGGTCGGACGCAGCCTTCACGACGAAATCCGGGGAACTGGTGCCGGGCGATTCCGGCTGACCCACCACACGGCCGCCGGGGCCGATGACGAACACGACCCGCACATTGACGTTGGAGCCGCCCTCAACCTCGCAATTGGGATTCCAGCGGTCCTGGACCTCGCCCTGCAGGCGACCGAGGGCCGCCGCAGACAGACCGGTCGCCGCCCCGGCCGCCGGACGGGCCGAGACCGAGGTCTCCGGCCGGCTCGGCCCCTTGGGCGCATTGGCCACGGGTTTGCCGGTCGAGGCTTTCGCCTTCGAGATGGTGGCCTCCAGCGAGTCGAAGAAGTCGTTCTCGGCCTTGCGGGTCTGCGCCGGGGTCCTGGGCACCGGCTTGGGCGAAGGCACCGGCTTGGGCGCAGCCTTCGACGGCGGGGCCTGGGCCGGGCTGGGGACCGGGGCCGGTACCGGAGCAGGAGGCTGGGGCGAGGCCTGAGGGACAGGATCCTCGGTCTGGGCCGTCTGCTCGACCAGGGCTTCCTCGGCCGGCCGCACATTGGTGGGGCCCTCGGTGACAATCGTCACCGGCACGCTCTCGCCCAGGGTGATGGGTATGGGCGTCTTCCACGGCCAGCCGACCAGGATCGCCGCCGCGACGGCCCCGTGCAGGACAACCGATCCGATCAGGGCCGGCGAAAAGCCGGTGTCGCGGGAGTCGCTCATCCGCGACCTATTGGGCGGGCCGCAGGTCGCCCGCGCCTTCCGGCTGGGCGTCGCGGGGTGCCGCGCCGGACGTCGGGCCGCCGGTCTCGGTGATCAGGTTGATCTTGGTAAAGCCGGCGCTGGACAGGGCCGCCATGGTCTGGGCGACAATGGCATAGGTGGCTGCGCCGTCAGCCCGCACGAAGATCGGCTTGTCATAGCCGTCCCCGGCGATGGCCGAGATGCGCGGCCCCAGATTCTGGAACGGAATCTGGGCCTCGCCGACATAGATCTCGCCCTCGCGATTGATCGAGACGGTAATGGGCTCCTGCTGGTTCTGCAGGGCGGCCGCTTCAGTCTTGGGCAGTTCCAGCGGCACGCCGGCGGTCAGCAGCGGCGCGCTGATCATGAAGATGATCAGCAGCACCAGCATCACGTCGACCAGCGGCGTGACATTGATTTCCGACAGGGCTCCGCGCGAGCGGCGACCGCGCCGGCGACCGCGGCGCCCACCGGTGGCGAAGGCGTCATTGGCGGACATGGCCATCGGCCTAGACCTTCTCGGCCAGGCGACGCTGGATCGCGGTAGACAGGTCGTCGGCGAAGCCTTCCAGGCGGCCGGCATACTTGCCCGCGTCGGTCGAGAACTTGTTGTAGGCGATATAGGCCGGAATGGCCGCGACCAGACCAATGGCGGTGGCAAACAGGGCCTCGGCGATCGACGGGGCCACCACGGCCAGCGAGGTGTTCTTCTGGATCGCGATGTTCTGGAAGGCGTGCATTATCCCCCAGACCGTGCCGAACAGTCCGATGAACGGGCTGGCGGTTGCCACGATGGCCAGGCTGCCCAGCCCTTCCTCGACCTTGGTGGTCTCGCGGGCGATCATCGTGTCGAGGATGCGGTCGATGCGCTGGACCAGGAAGGCGGCCTGGCTCTCATTGATCGGCCCACGCGCCTTGGCCTCGCGCCATTCGCGTAGCGCGGCCTGCAGCATGCGCGGCAGCGGATGACGCGGGTTCGAACCCGCTTCGCCGGCCACGTCTTCGAGCGACCGGCCCGAGCCGACCTGGCTCTCGAACTTCTCGGCCGCACGGTTCAGCGCGCCGAAGCGGAACAGCTTGTCGAGGATCACCGCCCAAGATCCCAGTGAGGCGAGGATCAGGCCGATCATCACCGCCTTGACCACCCAGTCGGCCTGCAGAAACAGGGACAGGAACGAGAAACTGACGGGGGCGGCGGCGGCGGCGTCCATGCGGGGGTCCTGCTCCGTTGGGGCGTCAAAACAAGTAGCGCCTTAGTGGCATGAAGCGGCGCTTTGGTGAAACTATGACAATCGTCGGGGGATCCCGAAAATCGACTTCAATCAGGCTTTCGGGGTTTCGGCGTCCTCGAGCCAGGGGGCCATCTGGACCAGCATCCGGGCCGTCGGCTTGCGCGGGCGACCGTCCAGGCTGATGCAGACGGCGACGCCTTGGGCCTGACAGATCAACTCGTCGCCCCGCGTGACCCGCTGCGTCACGAACAGGCGCGGCCCCTTGACGCTGTCGAAGGTGGTGCGCACCATCAGGGCATCGTCGATCCTGGCCGAACGCTTGAAGTCCAGCTCCATGCGGATAATCGCGAACGCGGTGTCGGCTTCAGCCAACTCGGTATGCGAGATGCCGATCAGCCGGAAGAAGTCGCTCCGCCCCCGCTCGAAATAGCGCAGGTAGTTGGCGTGGTAGACGATGCCGGAGAAGTCGGTGTCTTCGTAATAGATCCGGACGGGCAGCTGGTGCTCGCGGCCGTGGAACACGCCGGCGGTGGGTTCAGGGGTGGTCAATTCACTAGCTCCCTTCGACTTGCCCCCTACGGATCGCTTCGCGATCGTCTTCCCCCAAAAGGGGGAAGAGGGATCGGCGCACTTCCTCTTCCCCCTCCGGGGGAGGAGCGCGAAGCGCGGAGGGGGCAAGTGATCAGATCACTCCTCCCCGAACAACCCCGCCTGGCCCTGAGGCGCTGCCGGGGCCTTCAGGCCCAGATGCAGATAGGCCTTGCCGCAGGCCACCCGGCCGCGCGGCGTGCGCTGGATGAAGCCCTGCTGCATCAGATAGGGCTCGATGACGTCCTCGACGGCATCGCGGGCCTCGGCGATGGCATAGGCGATGGTCTCGACCCCGGCCGGGCCACCGCCATAGTGCTCGATCAGGGCCCGCAGGTAGCGGCGGTCGAGGGAATCCAGCC
>NZ_QAII01000130.1:89826-91396 GCF_003060965.1 Caulobacter sp. HMWF025
CTTGCGGTCGATGACGGTCGCGCCGTCAGCCTCGGCGAAGTCGCGGACCCGACGCAGCAGGCGCCCGGCCACGCGGGGCGTGCCCCGGGCCCGGGCGGCGATCTCGGCCGCACCGTCTTCCGACAGCGGCGCGCCCATCTTGCGGGCCGCGCCCATCAGGACGTGTTTCAGCTCGGCATGGGTATAGAATTCCAGCCGGATCGGGATACCGAAGCGGTCGCGCAGCGGCGTGGCCAGCATCCCCGCCCGCGTGGTCGCCGCCACCAGGGTGAAGGGGGCCAGATCGATGCGGATCGAGCGGGCCGAGGGCCCCTCGCCGATCACCAGGTCCAGCACATGGTCCTCCATGGCCGGATAGAGGATCTCCTCGACGTTCGATGACAGGCGGTGGATCTCGTCGATGAACAGGACGTCGTTGGCTTCGAGGTTGGTCAGGATCGCGGCGAGGTCGCCCGGCTTGTTCAGGACCGGGCCCGAGGTGGCGCGGAAGTTCACGCCCAGTTCGCGGGCGACGATCTGGGCCAGGGTGGTCTTGCCGAGGCCGGGCGGCCCGAACAGCAGCACATGGTCCAGGGCCTCGCCCCGGCCCTTGGCGGCCTCGATGAAGACGCGAAGATTGCCCTTGGCCTGCTCCTGGCCGACGAATTCCGCCAGGGTCTGGGGCCGCAGGGCCTTGTCGGCCGCAAACGGCGTGGCCTCGTGCGGCTGGGCCTCGCCGGAGATGATGCGGGTCATCGCCCCAGCTCCTGCAAACCAGCCTTGATCAACTGCTGCACCGTGGCCTCTTCACCCAGCTTCGCCGCCGCCGCCTCGACCACGCGGCGGGCATTCACCTCGGCGACGCCCAGACCCATCAGGGCCGCGACCGCGTCGCCGGTGGGGGCGGGTTTCGCCTTGGCCGGAGCCGAGCCCGAGACCGGCGCGGTCATCAGTACCGGTCCGTCGGTGATCGGCTTGTCCTTCAGCTCGGTGACGATCCGCAGGGCCAGCTTGGGACCGACGCCCGAGGCGCGGCCGACGGCGGCCTTGTCCTCGCGGGCGACGGCGCTGGCCAGTTCGGCCGGTGACAGCACGTCGAGCACGGCCATCGCGGCCTTGGGTCCGACGCCCTGGATGGCCTGCAGCAGCACAAAGGCCCGGCGATCCTCGCGGGTGCCGAAGCCGTACAGACGCAGGCCGGCGCTCTCGCTCCACTGGCTCTCGATATGCAGCAGGGCTTCCTCGCCCAGGGCCGGCAGGCGCGACAGGGTGCGCGCGCCGCAGCGGACGACATAGCCGACGCCCATGACGTCGATCAGGGCCTCTTCCTCGCCGACCTCGGCGACCGCACCTCTGAGACGACCGATCATGCGACCCTCCGGTTGGCGACGCGCAGATTGGCGTGAGTGATGGCGACGGCCAGGGCATCGGCGCAGTCGGCCGTGGTCTTGCCGGCCGTCGGCAGCAGGCGGGCGATCATGAAGCCGATCTGGGCCTTGTCGGCGGCTCCGGTGCCGACCACCGCCTTCTTGACCAGACGGGTCGAATACTCGGCTACCGGCAGGCCGGCCCGGGCCGGGGCGATCAGGGC
>NZ_QAII01000130.1:91406-105204 GCF_003060965.1 Caulobacter sp. HMWF025
CGTTGGTGTTGAGGAACACCTCCTCGACCGCCGCCTCGTCGGGCCGGTGCTGCTCGATCACCGCGCAAATGCCGTCGAACAGATGCAGCAGGCGCTGGGCGAAATCGGCCTTCTCGTCGGGTACGATGACCCCGTGCGCGACATGGCTCATGCGCGAGCCCTCGACGGTGACCACGCCCCAGCCGGTGCGGCGCAGGCCGGGGTCGAGCCCCAGGATCCGGATCGGGATGCGATTCATGTTCATCATGTGTTCTCGCAACATCGCCTGTTCCGCGTCCGAGGAAAAGCCCCTGTATCGCTAACGACTCGTAAACGCCGCCCCTTGCGCGCCACCGCTTTGCGGGCTCTCCTGACGCAAAGGTCCTGGGGAGTTGCTTTCGATGCGTATGGCTGGATGGATGACGACGGCGGCCCTGCTGGTCCTGCCGATGGCGGCGAGCGCCCAGACGGCGGCTGCGCCACGGCCCGACCAGCTGAAGTTCCGCGAACTCTACAAGGAGCTGGTCGAGATCAACACCACCCTCTCGGTCGGCAGCTGCACCCGCGCCGCCGAGGCCATGGGCGCACGGCTGAAGGCCGCCGGCTATGCCGACAGCGACGTCCAGGTGGTGGTCCATCCGAAATATCCCCGCGAGGGATCACTGGTCGCGGTGCTGCGCGGGACCGACGCCAAGTCAAAACCGATGCTGCTGCTGGCCCATATCGACGTGGTCGAGGCCAAGCGCGAGGACTGGACCCGCGATCCGTTCACCCTCGTCGAGGAGAACGGCTACTTCTACGGACGCGGCACCTCGGACGACAAGGCCCAGGCCGCCATCTGGGTCGACAGCCTGGTTCGCCTCAAGCAGGCCGGCTTCAAGCCGAAGCGCGACATCAAGATGGCCCTGACCTGCGGCGAGGAGAGCGAGGGCTATAACGGCATCGAGGACCTGGTGAAAAATCACCGCGACCTGGTGGATGCCGAGTTTGCCCTCAACGAAGGGGCCGACGGCCTGCTGGACGACCAGGGCAAGGAAGTCGTGCTCGAGGTCCAGGCCGGGGAAAAGGTCTATCAGGACTTCACCCTGACCGTGACCAATCCGGGCGGCCATTCCAGTCGCCCCCATGGCCAGAACGCGATCTATCAGCTGTCGGCCGCGCTGGACCGGATCGGGGCCTACGGCTTCCCGACCCGCTTCAATGACGCCACGCGCGGCTATTTCACCCTGATGCAGGCGCGGGTTCCGGCCGGGCAGGCGGCGGCGATGAAGGCCCTGGTGGCCAATGTCCAGGACGAGGCGGCCCTGAAGGTCATCACCGCCGATCCGATGTGGAACTCGATCCTGCGGACGACCTGCGTGGCCACCATGGTCAGCGCCGGTCACGCGCCCAACGCCCTGCCCCAGCGGGCCACGGCCAACGTCAATTGCCGCATCCTGCCGGGCACCCCGGTCGAGGAGGTGCAGGCCAAGCTCGCCGAGCTGGCCGCCGATCCGGCCGTGGCCGTGACCCTGGCCCATGAGGCCAAGCCCGCCTCGCCCCCGCCGCCGCTGACGCCGGCGATCATGGGGCCGATCCAGAAGAACGCCGCCAAGCTGTGGCCCGGCGTGCCGATCGTACCCATCCTGCTGACCGGAGCGACGGACGGGGTGCACACCAATGCCGCCGGCATCCCGACCTATGGCGTCACCGGCCTGTTCGGCGGCTCGGACGGCGACGGCATCCACGGCCTGAACGAGCGCATCCGCGTCAAGTCGCTGTATCAGGGCCGCGACTTCCTGCACGGCCTGATCCAGGACTATGCGGGCGGCAAGTAGGCTGGAGGGCGGGGCCGCTCAGAGCGCCCCGCCCGCCCTTAGATTGATGCCGTATTCCAGATAGGCCTTCAGCGAGGCCAGCATGTGCATCCAGCCGCCGGCATTGCCCTGCGAGGCCGTGATGCCTTCGGGGGTCTCGGGCCAGCCGGACTCGGTGATCACGACCATGGTCTCGCCGCCCCCAAGGGGCTCGAAGACGATGCGCACGGTATTGTCAGCCCCGCCGGTCGTCGCCGCCCACTCGAGGACGATATGGGCATTCAGCGCGACGTCTCGAACCTGGACCGGGAAGGTCTGGTCGAACTCCGGGAACTTCCAGGTCACGGTCTGGCCGGTCACCAGCGGCCCGCTGGCAAACTCGACAAAATAGCCGGCCAGCCTGCGCGGATCGACCACCGCCTCGAACACCTGGCCGACGGGCTTGCGGATTTTCAGCCGCACCTGGGCCTTCAGGGGCATGAACGAACCTCCCGCCTGTTTGACCCGACTTCACACTGGAACGGCCCACCCATCAAGCGGGCGGCCTGTTCAAATCACGCCGGCCGCCGCCAGCGCGGCCGCCTGCCGGGCCGCCAGGGCCTCTTCCGAGAAGCCCTCCAGCGAGGCCTCGAACATGGCGCGCCAGTTGTGCCGGGCACCCAGGTGCAGGAAGGCGGCGCCGAGGCCGATCGCGGCCCGGTCCATGAACACGAACTCGCGCGGAATGGTGATCGGTCCCTTTTCCTTCAGGGCCTGGCGCACCCGGAAGGCCTCGCGGCGGCCGTACTCGCCGGGCGGCACGTCATCGGCCACGGTCCGCACCCGGTCATCCAGCAGCGGGCCATAGATGAACCGCGCCCAGACGTTCAGCACGTCGACCAGGTCATCACTGAGATCGGCAAAGCCCCAGCTGCGATAGGCTTCGATCTGCTCCGCCCGGTCATCGGCCAGCAGGCCGCGATAGAGCCGCACCACCCCGGCCACAAAGCGCGGCGGGAAGATGCGGATACAGCCGAAATCCAGCAGGTTCAGATGCGCGGCCCCGTCGCCGCCCTCCGGCCCGCCAAAGGTGTAGTTGCCCAGATGCGGGTCGCCATGAATGATGCCCAGCTGGGTCATCGGGCTCCACCAGGCCTCGAACAGCAGGGCCGCGATGCGGTCGCGGGTCTCCTGCGGCGCGTCCTTGAAGGCCAGCAGGCCCTGACCGTCCAGCCAGGTCATGCTGAGCAACCGCTTTGAGGACAGCGACGGCACGGGCTCGGGCACGCGGATCGCCTCCCGCCCCGCGAAAAAGCCGCCATAGAGGGCCATCAGTTTGGCCTCGCGCTCGTAGTCGAGCTCCTCACGCAGACGATCGCCGATCTCGACCATCATCTGGGTCGGATCGATCGAGCCGTCCATCTTGCGGAACAGGGCAAACAGGGCGCGCAGCTGGCCGAGATCACTTTCGACCGCGCTCTGCATGTCCGGATACTGCAGCTTCACGGCGATGGCCCGGCCGTCCGGTGCGACGGCGCGGTGCACCTGGCCCAGCGAGGCCGCGGCGGCAGCCTCGTGTTCGAAACTCTGGAAGCGGGACTGCCAGTCCGGACCCAGCTCGGCGGCCATCCGGCGGCGCACGAATGGCCAGCCCATGGCCGGGGCATTGGTCTGCAGCTCGGCCAGCTCGGCGGCAAACTCCGGCGGCAGCAGGTCCGGCACGGTGGCAAACATCTGCGCCGCCTTCATCAGCGGCCCCTTCAGCCCGCCCAGCGCCGCCTTCAGCGCCTTGGCATTGCGGGCATCGGCGCCGTCGCCGCCGAACAGGCTGTTGGCGCCGTAGCTGACGGCCGCACCCGACAGGCCTGCCCCGACCTTGGCGAAGCGACTCAGACGACCTGAGAGGCGGTCGCGTTCGGGGTCCTTGATGTCGTCAGGCATGGTGCAAACACTCAATTTTCTTGTCATCCCGGGCGGCCAAAGGCCGACCCGGGACCCAGGGGCAAAGCCCGATGCGGTGGCCCCTGGGTCCCGGCTCTCCGCTTCGCTGCGGCCGGGATGACAAGTGAGATTTAGTTTTCAACCAGGGCCTCGAACTCGTCCACCAGCCGTTCAAGCTGCGCGCAGCCCGCCGCCCAGAAGGCCTTTTCGCGGGGGTTCAGACCGAACGGCTTCAGCGCCTCGACATAGGTTTTCGTGCCGCCGGCGGCGAGCAGCTCCTCGTAGAGGGGCGCAAAGCTGTCCGGGTCCTGGCGACGCTTTTCCATCAGGCCGCGCACCAGCAGGTCGCCGAAGGCATAGGCGTAGACATAGAAGGGCGCGTGGCAGAAGTGGCTGACATAGGCCCAGTAGTGCTCGTAGCCCGGATTGAGCCGCACGGCCGGGCCCAGGCTCTCGCCCATGACCTCTAGCCACAGGGCCCCGATCTGGTCGGACGACAGCTCGCCCTCCTGGCGGGCCGCATGGAACCGGCGCTCGAAGCGGTGAAAGGCGATCTGGCGGACCACGGTATTCAGACCGTCCTCGATCTTGCCGGCCAGCAGCTTCTTGCGGTCTTCCGGGGTCGCCTCGGCCAGCAGGCGGTCAAAGACCAGCCCCTCGCCGAAGATCGAGGCGGTCTCGGCCAGGGTCAGGGGCGTATCAGCCAGCAGGGTACCCAGCGGCTGGCACAGGGTCTGGTGCACGGCATGCCCCAGCTCGTGCGCCAGGGTCAGGACATCGCGCCGCTCGCCCATATAGTTCATGAACACATAGGGGTGGCGGTCGGCGGTCACCGGATGGGCATAGGCCCCGGACTGCTTGCCGGCCCGCGGCCGGGCGTCGATCCAGGGCTGGGTGAAGAAGGTCCGGGCCGCCTCCGCAAACTTCGGGGCCAGGGCCTCAAAACTGTCCAGCACCAGGTCCTGCGCCTCGGTCCAGCCATAGGCCCGGGGCGCGGCGGCATCGAGGGGGGCATTGCGATCCCAGTAGTCGAGGGCCTCAACCCCCATCAGCTTCGCCTTCAGCCCATAGTAGCGGTGCGACAGGCGCGGATAGGCCTCGACCACGGCGGCCTCGAGAGCCGCAACCGCATCGCCATCGACCTCATTGGCCAGGTGGCGCGACTGCGCCGCGTCGTCATAGTGGCGCCAGCGATCCTCGACCTGCTTTTCGAAGGCCAGGGTGTTGAGAGCGAGCGCCTGGGTCGAGGCGGCGGCCGCCAGGGCCGTGGCCAGACCGTCGGCGGCGGCCTTGCGCCGCGACACGTCCGGGTCCGACAGGCGATTGAGCACCTCGGGCAGGGTCAGGGTCTCGTCGCCGACCTCGGCCCGCAGCTTCGACAGGGTCTCGTCATAGAGCCGGACCCAGTTGGCGGCGGCCGGGCTCTTGTCGACGATGAAGCGCTCGAGTTCGGGGGACAGTTCGTGCGGACGGGCCAGACGCACCCGCCGCAGCCACGGCGTCCAGCGGCCGCAGGCCGGGAAGGCGGCCAGGGCGGCGGCGATCTCGGCGTCCTCCAGCCGATTCAGCTCCAGGGTGAAGAACAGGCTGTCGGCGGCGATGGCGGCCGAGCGGGCCCGCAGATCGCCTTCGAACTTGGCCCAGGCCGGATCGTCCCGCGCTACCGACGAGGCCAGACCCGCATAGGCCCCGACGCTCCAGAGGCTGTTGGTGGCCTGCTCATAGAGCCGGATGCCGCGATCGATCAGCCGGCCCAGGCGTTCCGGCTCGCCGCGCGCCTCGAGGAACAGGCCCTCCAGCCCGGCCAGTTCGTCATTGGCGGCCTTGGCGGCGGCGAGGTCGGCCTCGATGCGCGGATCGTCACGATCGGCATAGAGGTCGGCAAGATCCCACTCGGGAAGGGCGTCGGTCTTGAAGGGCGCGTTCATGGTCACAGGGATATGGCGCGTCCGGGGTGGGACGCAACGGCGCGCGGACCGATGAGGCCGACATTCGCCGTACCTGCCCCTTCGGACCTCCGGACAGCGCCCCTAGCTCAGCCCCGCCTGGGTCTTGAGACGCAGGACCATATCCATCGACAGATAGCCATCGGCGGGAAGTTGCCGGCTCTGCTGCCAGGCGCGCAGGGCCTTGCGGCTGCCGGCCCCGATCACCCCGTCGGGGGGGCCGGGATCAAAGCCGAGCCGGGCCAGCGCGATCTGGGCGGCCATGCGGTCGGCCAGCGACAGGGGCTGTTCCACCGGCCAGGCCGCCACCAGCGGCCCCGCCCCGGCGAAACGGTCGGCCAGCAGGCCGATGCCCAGGGCATAGGAGGTGGAGTTGTTGTACTTGCGGATCGCAAAATGGTTGGGCAGCGCCAGGAAGGCAGGTCCCGTGGCCCCGGCCGGCAGGATAAGGCCGGCAGGCGCAGCGGCATCGGCCGCAGACCAGGGCAGGCCGTCGGCGCGGCGCACGCCCTTCGCCTCCCACCAGGCCGGCACTTCACGCGGCCCCTCGGCCAGACCGTAGTCAAAGCCCTCGGGCAGGATCACCTCATCGGCCCAGCCGACCCCCGGCTTCCAGCCGCCCTTGACCAGCAGATTGGCCGCCGAGGCCAGGGAGTCGACATCCGACCCCCAGATATCGCGTCTGCCGTCACCATCGGCATCGACGGCCACGGTACGGTAGTTGCTGGGCAGGAACTGGGTCTGGCCCATGGCCCCGGCCCACGAGCCCTTCAGCTGCTCGCGCGTAACCTCGCCCGAATCGATGATCTTCAGGGCCGCGATCAACTCGCCCTCGGCCCAGCCACGGCGGCGGCCGTCGGCGGCGAGGCTGACCATCGACCGCACGACGTCGAAATTGCCCTGCAGCTTGCCGAAGGCCGACTCCATGGCCCAGACGGCCAGCAAAATGTCGCGCGGCACGCCGTAGCGAGCCTCGATGTCGGGCAGGAAGGACAGGGACTCGCGCTTGGCGCGGCCGACGGCGATGCGGTCATCGCTGATCACGCCCCGGACATAGTCCCCGACCGGCTTGGAGAATTCGGGCTGGCGGCCGTCGAGGCTGATGACCTTCGGATCAGGGATCACCCCGCCAAGTTCCCGGGTCAGCAGGGCCTCGGACAGGCCGGCTGCCTGGGCGCGGATCCTGAAATCGGCCAGCCAGGTGTCAAAGGCCAGTTCGCCCGGCGGCACCGGCGTGGCGGGGTCCGCTGCATTGCCCGGCATGGGCGGCGGCGGTGGCGGAGGTGGCGGGGCCAGGGGCGTCAGCGGTCCCTGCGGCGAGGTATCCGCGCAGCCGGCGAGGAGGAGGACAAGAAAGAAACGGCGATCCATGGACATAAGGCTATCGGTATCCGGGGGCACTCTTCAATCACAAGGCCGACAAAGCGGCGAAGTTCCGGCGATAGGCGTTGCGGCAATTGACTCTGTGGCCTGCCTTGCCTATACGCCCTCCCTCCTAACACCCCGGACGGTCCGGCCGCATCTGTCGCGCGCCCGAACCTCTCCGCCGAGTACAGAGACGGTCATGAAGGTTCGTAGCTCGCTGAAGTCGCTGAAGTCGCGTCACCGCGACTGCAAGATGGTTCGCCGCAAGGGCGTCATCTACATCATCAACAAGACCGACCCGCGCTTCAAGGCCAAGCAGGGCTGATGACGCTTGCCCGTCAGCCCAGGGCTCTGCTCTGGGACGTCGGCAATGTCATCGTGCGCTGGAATCCGCGCACGCTCTTCGCGAAGATCTTCAGGGAACCCGCCGAACTCGACGGGTTCCTTTCGCATGTCTGCACCATGGACTGGCACGGCGAGACGGACCGGGGCCTGTCCTTCGCCGACAACATCGCCCGCCTGGTACCGCTGCACCCGCAATACGCCGCCCAGATCGCCGCCTGGTGGGACCGCTGGCCGGAGATGTTCTCGGGCGCGATCGCCGAGACGGAAAGCGTGATGGACGACCTGGCCGCCCGGGACGTGCCGCAATTCGGCCTGACCAACATGTCGCTCGAGGCCTGGCCCGGCGTCCAGGCGATGAGCCCGGTCTTCCGCCACTTCCGGGACGTGATCGTCTCGGCCGAGGAAGGCACGATCAAGCCCGAGCGGCGGATCTACGAAATCGCCCTGGAACGCACCGGGCTTGAGCCGGCCGACCTGCTGTTCGTCGACGACAATGCCGCCAATATCGCGGCGGCGGCCGCCATGGGCTTCCATACCCACCAGTTCCTCGATCCGGCGGCCCTGCGACCGATGATCCAGGCCCACGGCCTGCTGTAGCCGCGCGGCGCGTTTCCAAAAGGAAAGCGCGGTCAGCCGCAAAACCGGTTCCCACTTCGTCGGACCAAGCTTATGGTCCGCGCCCCAATTCCACCCCCCGACTGAGAGCTATTCCGTCATGGCCGACGACGCCGTTCCGCATTCCGACGTTCTGAACTCCACCGCCCAGGGCCAGCTGAAGAGCATCATCGAGCGCATCGAGCGCCTCGAGGTCGAGAAGGCCGAGATCAGCGAGCAGATCAAGGAAGTCTACAACGAGGCCAAGGGGAACGGCTTCGACGTGAAGATCCTCCGCAAGGTGGTCCGCATCCGCAAGCAGGACCGCGCCAAGCGTCAGGAAGAAGATGCGATTCTGGACCTCTACCTGTCGGCGATCGGCGAGATCTGAGGTTTTTCCTCAGGACCGGCGCGCCGGTCCATTTGCGGGGTGCGGTTTGGCGCGGCTTCGGGGATAGTTTCCGTCGATGCGTGCCAAGCCCCCCGATCCCCGCAGCCAGGCCAAGCGCGCGGCGCTGAACGCAATCAAGCGGGCCCGCCGCGCGGCCGAAAAGACCGGAGTCACCCTGTCCGAATGGGAGGGCGAGTTCCTGGGCTCGGTCACCGAGCGCATCGAGACCTACGGCCGCGCCTTCGCCGATCCCGAAAAGGGCGGCCGCGACCAGGCCCTGTCGGCCAACCAGACGATCAAGCTCAAGGAAATCGCCGCCAAGGCCAAGGGCGAGAAAAAGCCCCTGAAGCGGGGCCGCGGCTTTGGCCGCCGGGCCCCGCCCGCTTCACCCGCGCAGGATGACGACGAAAGCTAGCCTGCCGCCTCAGACGGTCTCCACGCCGGGCCCCGGCTCACGGGCATAGAGCGACTCGACCAGGGCATGGCGGCGTTCCAGCGTCGCCCTCTGGTTCACATAGCCCTTGTCGGTGATCTCGCCGGCGTCGATCGACGGCGGCTCGGTCATGATGGCAAACCGGCCGACGCGGCGCGACGAGCCGCCGGCCGAAGCGTTGAACGCCGCCAGCCGGTCCCTGAGGATCGCCGTCAGCTTGTCGAGCGGTGCGCCGGGCCCCGGATCGGCAGCGAGGGCCGCAAGGCCGGCCGGCGAAGGCCAGAAGAGCGCCCCGATCGACGGCTTGTCCTGACCGCAGATCACCGCGTCCATGACATAGGGGCTGCAGGCGGCCACGAGGTCGGGCCGCAGGACTCCGACGCTGACCCAGGTGCCGCTGTCGAGCTTGAAGTCCTCGGTCACCCGGCCGTCGAACACCAGGCCCTTGGCCGGATCTTCGGGATCGACGAAGCGCGCCGCATCGCCCAGCCGGTAGAAGCCGTCCTCGTCGAAGGCCGCCGCCGTCTTCTCGGGATCCTTGTGGTAGCCACTGGCCACGGTCGGTCCCTTGACCCGCACCTCGTACTTGGAGCCGCTGGGCGCCAGCTTCAGCTGGATGCCCGGCAGGGGCAGACCGACCAGCCCGACCCGCTCGGTGATCCAGTGGGTGACGGTGATGCCTTGGGTCTCGGTGGCCCCGTACATGGTGGTCAGCGGGACGCGATGGCCGGTCTCGGCGACCGCCAGGGCCTGGATTCGCTCATAGACATCATTCGAAAGGGTCGCGCCGCCATAGCCCATGTAGCGCAGGTTCCGGAAGAACGACGCGCGCAGCGCCGCATCCTTCTCCATGGCTTCGGCCAACATGGAGAAAGCGATCGGGGCCGAGCCGAACACCATGGGCGAGACCTCGTAGAGGTTCCTGATCGTGGTCTCGAACATACCCGGCAGGGGCTTGCCCTCGTCGATGTGCAGGGTCCCACCGCTCCACAGAAGGCCGTTGAAGCCGATATTGCCCGCCGAGATGTGGCTCCAGGGCATCCATTCCAGACCCTGCGGCACCTCGCCGGTGTCGGGCTCGTCCAGCTTGAGGCCGTCCTGGCCGGCGATCACACCGGTCATCATGCCGAAGGTCTGGGGCACGGCCTTGGGCATGCCGGTCGAACCCGAGGTGAACAGGTACTTGGCCACGGTCTGCGGACCGAGAGTCTCGCGGGCCGCCGCGACGGCCGGCGTCGGGGCGGTGCCGGCCATCTCTGAGAACAGGACGGCCTCGCCGGCCCCGTCCACCGTCACCACCCGGATGGTCGGGTCCACGGCCCGCAGGGTGGCCAGGGCCCGCTCGAACATGGCCCCGCTCTGGGCGAAGACGACGCGCGGCGCGACCTTGTCGAAACAGTGCCGCAGCTTGGCATGGTCGGCCGAGATCAGGCTGTAGGCCGGGCTGATCGGAGCCACCGGCACACCGGCCGTATAGGCCCCCAGCATCACCAGGGCGTGCTCGATCGAATTGCCCGACAGCACCATGACGCTGTCCTCGGTCCCAAGGCCCTGGTCCAGCAGCCACTGGGCGATGCCCTCGGCCGCCCGCAGGGCCTCTCCATAGCTCACCGACCGCCAGGGACCGTGATTGGGCTCGCGCTGCTTCAGATAGGGCCGGTCGGGGTGCTCGGCGGCCTTTTCGGCCAGCAGGTGGGCGATCGAACGCGGGCCCTGGCCCGGGGCGTGATTGGACGTAATGACCATCGACCCGTCGGGCCGGTACTCGACATGAACATCGGGGCCCTTCATCGCCAGAGGCTTGAACGGGGCCTTGGCGTCATACAGGGCCGACGCGCCATCGGCTGGCGTCATGGTCTCACTCCCTAGGTTATCATTGTTCTCTTTAGTCGATGACGTTAACGCAAAGCCGGCCTACGGCAAGCCGCCGCGCACAGGGCCTTCACGTGACGCCCCACAAAGCCCGCGAAACCTGCTAGGATACGCGATGCGCTGATGACGGCGTCCCTGCCCGCCGCCCGATGCCCGATCTGGCATTCCCGGCGACTTCAAGAAAAAGACCATGACCCAGCGCGCTGAAATCACCTGCGTCGCCCAGAACGGGCGCCATAGCCCCTATGAGCGGATCACCCATGTCGGCGGCGGCGTCGCCAAGCCATGGACCCTGACGATCAAGGAAGCCATCAAGCTGGTCGACAACGGCAAGTGGCGCTTCTTCGTCCGCGTGGGCGAGCTGGAGGTCAAGGTCGAGGCCCTGACCAGCCGGACCGGTGCCCGCTATCTGAAAACCGCCAACGACCGCAGCGAGCCCAATGTCCTGCTGGCCCTGCCCGCCTGCGTGCCGGTCGAGACCCCCGAACGCGCCGCCGGCTGAAGCGGCACGAGGGTTTTGTGGCCAGGACGGCGCACCCCCGGGATGATCGGACCCGAACCTGACGCGTTCACACCAGGGTCGCCAGACTGTCGCAACCCCGTCTCAGACCTCACCTAGTCACCCGCCCTGACACAGTGCGCATTGCCTTGCGCTCAAGGGGGTAGAGATGACTTTTGACCGACTGATCAGTCGTTCGGCGCGGCTCTGGTGCAGCGTCGCTGCCGGGGCCCTTCTGGCGACCGGTGCCCACGCCGCCGATACGGCCACACCGACGAACCCGGAGTCGACCGAGGTCGAGCAGCTGGTCGTCACCAGCACGCGCGAAACCCGCTCGGCCGTCGCCATGGAGAGCCAGCAGATCCAGCGCGTCCTCCCCGGCGCCAGCCCGCTGAAGGCCATCCAGTTCCTGCCCGGCGTCGTCTATCGGACCGCCGATCCGTGGGGCAATAACGAGCAGAACCTCTCGCTGTTCGTCCATGGTTTCTCGACCCAGCAGCTGGGCTATACGATGGACGGCGTGCCGCTGGGCGACCAGCAGTACGGCAATTACAACGGCCTGTCGGTGTCGCGCGCCGTGACCAGCGAGAACGTCTCGCGCGTCACCCTGTCATCGGGCGCCGGTTCGCTGGGCGTGCCCTCGACCAGCAACCTGGGCGGCGCGATCGAAACCTTCAGCCGCGACCCGGGCGCCGAGCGCGGCCTGACCGTCAACCAGACCTTCGGCAGCTATGAAGCCTCGCGCACCTTCCTGCGCGCCGAGTCGGGCGAGATGGCCGGCGGCTTCAAGGGCTATCTGTCGTACCTGCGCCAGGACGCCAAGGCCTGGGACTTCGACGGTCACCAGCGCGGCCACCAGGTGAACCTGAAGCTGGTCCGCGAGGGCGAAAAGGGCGTGCTGACCTTCTACGCCGACTGGCAGATGAAGGTTGAGCCGAACGAAGACGCCACGGCCATGGGCAACCAGCAGACCGCTGCGGCCCAGAGCTTCAAGCCCTATACCCGCGCCTTCATCTATCCGGATCTGGCCGGCTGCACGGCCAACCTGACGGGCGGTCCGGGCACCCCGCCGCCGGCCCAGGGCAACAACTTCTCGAACTGCTTCAGCGCCGCCCAGCGCGAAGACATTCTGGCTTACGTCAAGTACGCCTGGAAGCCGACCGAGAACCTGACCTGGACCAACCAGGCCTATTATCACTACAACTTCGGTCGCGGCATCGTGTCGGGTCCGGTCAACACGGCCGGTCTGCCGGGCCTGTTCGCGACCTACTATCCGGGCCTCCTGGTCGGCTCGACCACCAGCCCCGCCACCCTGACCAACATCGTCAACCTGTTCGGCGGCAGCGGCTATGCGGTGCGCACCACCGAGTACCGCATCAACCGTCCGGGCGCGATTTCGACGGTCGAGTGGACGCTGGGCGATCACCAGATCAAAGGCGGTCTGTGGTTCGAGCACAACGAACCGGCCCAGCAGCGCGCCTGGTATCCGATGACCAAGGATAACAACAACCTGTCGCCGTACGACGTACCGCGCGGCAAGAAGGTGCTGACCCAGTACGCCAACGCCTTCTTCGTCAACGACGTCCAGCTGCACCTGCAGGACCAGTGGCGCGTGACGCCCCAACTTCTGCTGCAGGCCGGCTTCAAGTCCAGCCTCCAGGATGCGACCGGCAAGTTCCCCGTCAATCAGAAGAACCTGCCGACCGTGGCGGTGCCGGTGCAGTATCCGACCGGCAGCATCGAGTCGAACAAGTGGTTCCTGCCGCAGGCGGGCTTGCTGTGGGACGCCACCGAGAACGATCAGGTGTTCGTCAACGTGCAGCAGAACATGCGCCAGTTCATTCCGTACGGCGCGGGCAGCGGCTTCTACGGCTTCTCGGCCTGGAGCCTGGGCACCCAGGCCGCCTTCGAGCTGTTCAAAAAGACCGTGAAGCCGGAAACCTCCTGGACCTACGAGGCGGGCCTGCGCTCGCGTCGCACAGTGGCCTGGGGCCCGATCACCGGGGTCGAGGGCCAGATCAACGCCTATGACGTCAAGTTCAGCAACCGCCTGCTGAACATCGCGCCGTTCAACTTCATCAATCCGGCGCCGGCCATCCTGGCCAATGTCGGCGGCGTGACCACCAAGGGCCTCGACGTGGCCGGCACGATCAAGTTCGGTCCGCGCTTCCAGATCTATAACGCCGTCTCGTTCAACGAGTCGAAGTACGACAGCGACTACCAGAGCGGCACCACCCTGGTGAACGGTGTCTCCACCCCGGTGACCGTGGCCACCGGCGGCAAGTTCGTGCCTCTGACCCCGCGCTGGATGAACAAGACCATCGCCCGTGTGGACCTGGGCAAGTTCGACGCCCAGATCAGCGGTGATTATGTCGGCAAGCGTTACGTCACCTATCTGAACGACCTGTCGGTCAAGGCGATGATGCTGGTCGACCTGCAGGCCAGCTACAGCTTCGACGTCGCCGACGGCGGCATGCTGAAGGGCCTGCGCCTGACCGGCAATGTCACCAACCTCTTCGACAAGAAGGGCGTCTCGACGGCCGGCGTGACCAGCAACTCGGGCGGCTACACCGCCTTCCCGCAACCGCCGCGCCAGGGCTTCATCACCCTCTCGGCTGAATTCTAACTGTCCAGGCGGGTGCGGTGGGCCTGTCGCCC
>NZ_QAII01000130.1:105214-107159 GCF_003060965.1 Caulobacter sp. HMWF025
CCCGGCGGGAAACCGCCGGGCCTTTTCTTGTCGTCGACCGGAAGCGGCCGATCAGTCCTTGGCGCGTTCCTGATAGGAATTGTCTTCCGTCAGGATCACCACGCGGGTGCCGACCGCGATATAGGGCGGCACGGTCGTCTTGACGCCGTTGCTGAGCAGGGCGGGCTTGTACGAGGAGCTGGCGGTCTGGCCCTTCACCGACGGTTCGGTGTCGACGACTTCCAGGATCATCGTGCGCGGCAGTTCGATGGCGATCGGCACGTCGTTGTGGGTCGACAGCTGGACCGTCATGTTTTCCTGCAGATAGGGCGCAGCGTCACCGATCACCTCGGGGGTGGCCACGACCTGGTCGAAGCTCTCCGGGTTCATGAAGTGGAAGCCGTCGCCGTCCTGGTACAGGAAGGTGTGGTCGCGCTGGTCGACGAAGGCGCGCTCGACCTGCTCGGTCGTGCGGTAGCGCTCCGACACTTTCACGCCGTCGCTGATCCGGCGCATGTTCAGCTGGGTCACCGGCGTGCCCTTGCCGGGATGGATGTTGTCGACGGTCAGAACGACATAGAGCCTGCCGTCCATGTCGACGACGGCGCCCTTGCGGAGCGAGCTGGCGGCTACCTTCACTTCGTGAGTCCTTAGGCTTTCCGGGCGCTGCCCGGAGAGCCGCCCGAATGGAGTAGAGATCTTGTGACCGCCCTCCTATAGCGAACGCGGCAAGATCGCCAGTCTCTACTATGCGGAGCCCCCGTGGCTGCTGACGCACCCTCCCCTCCCAGGTCGCCATGGTGGACGCCTTCGGTCCACGCCGATCGCCGGCCTTTCCTGCTGGCGCGCAATGCCATCACCCGCGCCGTGCGCAACCGGTTCGAGGCCGAGGGCTTCATCGAGGTCGAGTCAGCGGCCCTGCAGGTCTCGCCGGGCAATGAGGCCCACCTTCACGCTTTTACGACCACGATGCTGAGCCTGACGGGCGAGCCGGACCAGACCTTCCACCTGCACACCTCACCCGAATTTGCCTGCAAGAAGCTGCTGGCGGCCGGCGAGGCGAGGATCTTCGACTTCGCCCGGGTCTGGCGCAACCGCGAGCGGGGGCCCCTGCATCACCCCGAATTCGTCATGCTGGAATGGTACCGGGCCGGCGCGCCGTACGAGACCCTGATGGACGACTGCGCCGACCTGCTGGCCCTCGCCGCCGAGACGGCGCAGACCCGGTCGTTCCAATTCCGCGGCCTGGCCTGCGACCCGTTTGCCGCCCCCGAGCGCCTGAGCGTCGCCGAGGCCTTCTCGCGCCATGCGGGGGTGGATCTGCTGGCCAGCCTCTCAGCCGACGGCCAGACGGACCGCGACGCCCTGGCCGCCTCGGCGAAGGCCGTCGGGATCCGGATCGCCGACGACGATACCTGGGCCGATGTGTTCAGCCGGATAATCGTCGAGAAGGTCGAGCCGAAGCTCGGCCAGGGGCGGGCCACGATCCTGTGCGAATACCCGACCGCCGAGGCGGCCCTGGCCCGGCCCAAGCCCGGCGATCCGCGCGTGGCCGAGCGCTTCGAGCTCTATGCCTGCGGCGTCGAGCTGGCCAATGCCTTCGGCGAACTCACCGACCCGGCCGAACAGCGCCGCCGCTTCGTCGCCGAGATGGACGAGAAGCAGCGCCTCTATGGCGAGCGTTATCCGATCGACGAGGACTTCCTGGCGGCCCTGGAGATCATGCCCGAGGCCTCGGGCTGCGCCCTGGGCTTCGACCGGCTGGTCATGCTGGCCGCGGGAGCCAGCCGGGTGGACCAGGTGATGTGGGTGCCGGTCGCCTGAGGGGGCGGTACTAGCCCCCTCCGCGCCTGCGGCGCTCCTCCCCCGGAGGGGGAAGATGAAGGGCGGCGATCTTATCTTCCCCCCTCCGGGGGAAGACGATCGCGAAGCGATCAGTAGGGGGCAAGTGCTCGACTCCTCAGCC
>NZ_QAII01000131.1 GCF_003060965.1 Caulobacter sp. HMWF025
CATGAGAGACAGGGCGGCGGTTGCGACGTCAGCGGCCTGCCAGGCTCTCGAGGCCCCTGTGTAGTGACCGCCGTCGAGCTGCTCCAGCCCGAAGGCTGCCGCGGCGAAGGCCATGTTGGCATGGGCCGCAACGACCTGCTGCTGGGCCGCGACGATGGCCGCCCAACCCTGCGGAATGAAGGGGGCCTGGCCGTTGTCGAGATGTCCAAGCCCGCCGACCACGACATTCTCGACCTGAACCGCACTGAAGAGACGCTGCAACAGGGTCTCGAATCCAGCGGCGTAGGCGCTCTGGGTCGCGGTTTGGCCCGTCTTCAGGGTACTGCCTTCGGCTTCGCCCTGGATCCAGATTGCGAACTTGGCAGATCCTCCGACGGACTTCAGCAGGTTGACGGCTGTCGCCAGCAGACCATTGGCCGCTGTGTTCAACCAGTAGCCCAGGCCCGTGTCGAACTCCTGCAGCAGGGCCGTTCCGCCGGCCGAGGCATTGATGAAGGCGACGGGCGCGTTGCCTGCGCCTTCGGAGAGAACCCGGGCGAAGGTGAGGGCCCCGGCTCCGGTCGCGGCGGTCCAGTCGCCGGACTGCAGGACATAGGCCCCCGCCCCGGTGGTCGGCACGGTCGAGGGGGCCTGGAACCAGCCGACCATGTTCGACTGTCCGAGGGCCAGAATGATCTCGCCGACGGCGAGGCGAGTCGAGGTGGTCGTCGAGCCTGAGCGGACCTGGAGTTCGTAGCCGTCGCCGATCGGAATCGCTGCCAGCGATCCGCCGCTCGTCCAGTCGATGATGACCTGGCCGTCCTTCAGGACACGGGCCGAGTCCCCCACATAGGTGAGGCTCGCAACACCATTGCGTTCCTGAAGGAAAATCATGTTTTACCGACGCCCGTTCCCGAACTCCCGAATGAGCGCGCGCGGTGGCCACACTGTGTGTGTGCCCTCGCTGTTGATCATCTGGAAGCCATCCCCAAGCCATCACGTTAACCAAGTTCCCGACCTTAAGCCAAGCTTGAGCGGGCGGTATCCACAACAGTCGCGTTAAAAGCCCCGGCGACTCGCCTGACGGGCGAAAATCGCTGCTTCTGCAGGCAGCCAGGGCTTCGATGGGCGGGTGCCCGTCTCGATGGTTCGGCCCCGCCGGTCGCTCGCGCGCAAAGGGGCGGATGCATATCGCCCCCGCCAATCCTTACGCGGCCCTTATGCGGTCACGCGCTTCCCGCATGGCGAGCTTATGCGCCGACGTGGTCTTCAAGCCGCCTATCCGAATGGAGGCGGCACATGGCTGACCTGATTTTTCTGGCGCTGGGCGTGGGGTTGTTTGCAGCCTTCTCCGGCTTCGCCATGGCGTTGAGGCGCGTCTGACCATGCTGGTGAGCGTGCTGTGGGGAGCCGGGGCGATCGTCGTCGCGGTCTATATGGTCGCGGCCCTGCTGCGACCCGACAAGTTCTGACGGATCACATTCCCAAAAGGATTGGCCATGAATTGGCAAGGATGGGCGGAAATCGCCCTGACGCTGGGCCTGGCGGTCGCGATT
>NZ_QAII01000132.1 GCF_003060965.1 Caulobacter sp. HMWF025
ATGTCGGCATTGTCGGCGCCACCGGCCTGGTCGGCGGCATGATGCGCGACCTGCTGGTCGAGCGGGACTTTCCGCTGGCCTCGCTGCGCCTGTTCGCCTCGGCCCGCTCGGCCGGCCAGACCCTGACGGTCGGTGACCGCGCGATCGTCGTCGAGGACGCCGCCACGGCCGATTTCGCCGGCCTCGACCTCGTCTTCTTCTCGGCCGGGGGCTCCACCTCGCGCGACCTGGCCCCGAAGGCTGCCGCGGCCGGAGCGATCGTGATCGACAACTCCTCGGCCTGGCGCAGCGATCCGGACGTGCCGCTGGTGGTCTCCGAGGTCAATCCGCTGGCCCTGGACTCGATCCCCAAGGGCATTGTCGCCAATCCCAACTGCACGACCATGGCCGCCATGCCGGCCCTGAAGCCCCTGCACGACGCGGCGGGCCTGAAGCGGCTGACCGTCAGCACTTACCAGGCCGCCTCGGGCGGCGGCATGGAGGGCATCGAGGTCCTGGCCCGCCAGCTGGCCGCCGGGGCCAAGGGCGACCTGGCCGGCCTGGCCCGCAGCAGCGACGCGGTCACCCTGCCACCGCCCGAAAAGTGGGCCGTGCCCCTGGCCTTCAATGTCGTGCCCCTGAACTATGTGCTGGGTGAGGACGGCTATACCGAGGAAGAGCTGAAGCTGCGCGACGAGAGCCGCAAGATCCTCGAGATCCCGGGCCTGCCGGTCTCGGCCACCTGCGTGCGGGTGCCGGTGTTCACGGGCCACTCGCTGTCGATCAACGCCGAGTTCGAGCGGCCGCTCTCGGTCGAGCAGGCCACGGCCCTGCTGGCCGGAGCGCCGGGCGTGGTGCTGGACGATGTGCCCAACCCGCTGGCCGCCACCGGACAGGACCCGGTCTTCGTCGGCCGCATCCGGCCTGATCCGACCGTGGCGCATGGGCTGGCGCTGTTCGTCACCGGCGACAACCTGCGCAAGGGCGCGGCCCTGAACGCGGTGCAGATCGCTGAGGTGATGCTGGGGGCCTAGGTGGAGGAGCCCTGCCCCTGCACCTCTTCTCCCTTCCCCCATCAAGGGGGAAGGGGGCCATGAGGGCGGATGGACAGGCGCGTGGTCTCGCAAGCCCCGACCTGCTAAGCCCCCGCCATGCTGACCGATCCCTTCTTCTATGCCGTCGCCATCCCGGCCGTGATCCTGCTGGGTCTGGCCAAGGGCGGCTTCGCGGGGATCGGGGTGATCGCCACGCCGCTGATGGCCCTGGCGATTTCGCCGGTTCTGGCCGCCGCCATCCTGCTGCCGATCCTGATCGTGCAGGACGTGGTCAGCGTCTGGGCCTTTCGCAAAACCTGGGACCGGGGCCTGCTGAAGCTGATGCTGCCGGCCGCCGGGGTCGGGATCTTCCTGGGCTGGGCGCTCGCGGCCCTCGTGTCGACCGCCGCCGTCGAACTGGCCGTGGGCCTGATCTCGATCGTCTTTGCCCTGCAGCGCCTGTGGGCCGAGCGGGCGGTCAAGGCCGCCGAGAGCCTGGCCACGACGGCCGGACGCCCGTGGCTGGGCGCGCTGTGCGGTCTGGCCGCCGGCTTCACCAGCCAGATCGCCCATGCCGGGGGCCCGCCGTTCCAGATCTATGTGCTGCCGCGCCGCCTGCCGCGCGACACCTTCATCGGCACCAGCGCCGTCTTCTTTGCCGTGGTCAACTGGATGAAGGCCCCGGCCTATCTGGCCCTCGGGGCCTTCACGCCCCAGGTCCTGGCCACCGCCGGGGTCCTGCTGCCCCTGGCCATCGCCTCGACCTGGGCGGGGGTCTGGCTGGTGCGACGGGTCCCGGCCGAGGGCTTCTACCGGGTGATCTATGTCCTTTTGGTCGCGGTCGGCGGAAAGCTGGTGTTCGACGGCGTCCACGGTCTGGTTTCCTGACGACCGAATGCCTTTTCGGCGCCATGATCGTCGTCGTTCTTACGTCATCCTCTGCGGTTAGACTGGGCCCATGACCGAGATTGCCACCCACTACCCGACCCCCGGCGCCAAGATGGCCGACCTTGTGGTGCATCTGGCGGGCCTGGCCTGCGCGCTGCTGGGCGGCGGTATCCTGCTGGGCCTGGCCTTCGGCCTCGGCTCGCTGGGCCAGGTGGCCGCCGTCTCGGTCTATACGGTCGGCCTGATCCTGATGCTGTCGCTGTCGACCGCCTACAACTTTGCCAAGGCCCGCTGGCAGCCCCTGCTGCGCCGCTTCGACCATGCCGGCATCTTCGTGATGATCGCCGCCTCCTACACCCCCTTCACCACCCAGAACCTGCACGGCTGGTGGGCGATCGGCATGACCTCGGCGGTGTGGACCGTGGCCGGGATCGGGGTGCTGGCCAAGCTGTTCCTGCCCGGGCTCGACAAGCGGTTCTGGGTCGGCCTCTACCTCGCCCTCGGCTGGCTGGTGCTGGTCGCCATCAAGCCGATGATCAACGGCATGTCGTGGCCGGCCCTGCTGCTGCTGGCCATCGGCGGCCTCGTCTATTCGACCGGCACGATCTTCTATCTGATGCGTCGGCTGAAGTTCCGCCGCGCCATCTGGCATGGCCATGTGATCGGCGGGGCCGGTCTGCACTATGCTGCGGTCCTGGTCGGCGTCGTCCTGTCCGGCGCCCATTCGTGAGCCGTCCTTGAGCCGGCCCTCTGACGGAAAGATCAACTTCCAGGCCTTTTTCCGCGACCGCAAGATGCCGGACCCGCTGCGGGGCAAGCGTCTGACCGCGCCGCCGGCCGACCTTCTGGCCGAGGCGGTCGGCTTTCCCGGGGTGCGCCTGACGGTCGACCAGGCCGACCAGGCCCTGAACGCCGTGGCCGACCGCCTGGCCCCGACCCGCTCCCTGCTCGGCCGCGACGAGTTCAACATCCTGGCCCTGTCGGGCGGTGCCGCCGGCGGGGCCTTCGGGGCCGGCGTGCTGACCGGCCTGACCAAGATCGACCGCCGGCCCGAATTTGCCATCGTCACCGGGGTCAGCACCGGGGCCCTGATCGCACCCCTGGCCTTTCTCGGCTCGGCCTGGGACGAGCGGCTGGCCGATGCCTATGTCGGTGGCCACGCCGCCGAGCTGCTCAGCCTGAAAACCTTCACCGGCGGCATCGGGCCCGGCCTGTTCAAGGGCGAGGGCCTGGATGCCCTGGTCGCGCCGTTCATCGACGAGATCGTCATCAATGCCGTGGCCCGCGAGCACGCCCGGGGCCGGCGCCTGCTGATCGCCACCACCAACCTCGACAGCCAGAAGGCCACCATCTGGGACATGGGGGCCATCGCCGCCCGGGGCGGTGAAGCCGCCGTCGCCCTGTTCCGGGCCGTGCTGGTCGCTTCGGCCAGCGTGCCGGGCCTGTTTCCGCCGCGGATGTTCGAGGTCGAGGCCGGTGGCGAGCGCCATCAGGAAATGCATGTCGACGGCGGCGTCGCCGCGCCCCTGTTCCTGATGCCTGACGCCCTGCTGCACTGGCGCAACCTGGGCAACCGGCTGCGGCGCGGCCGGGTCTATGTGATCGTCAACACCGTGCTGGAGCCCTCGACCCTCTCGACCCCGCCGGGCGTGGCCTCGATCATGGGTCGCAGCTTCGAGACCATGCTGCGCTTTTCCTATCGCCAGGCCCTGAGCCTGGCCTCGGGCTTCTGCGCGCGCCACAACCTGCCGCTCAGCGTGGCCTCGATCCCGGCCAGCTTCGATCACTTCAACATGCTGAACTTCGATACGGCGGCGATGCGCGAGATCTTTGACGCCGCCCACCAGCTGGCCCAGGGCGACCAGCTGTGGTCCAGCCCCTCGGCCGAGCCCACCGGCTGGCGCGGCCTGTTCAGGCGTCCCCTGCCCCGGCCGGCGATCGCACCGGACCTGGAAGAGCCGCAGGGCTGAGGGTGAGCCTCAGGCCTTCTTCAGGTGACGGGCCCGTAGCTTTTCGACATTCGGCGGGTCAGCGCGGAAATCCGAGGCCAGACCCAGCCGGGCATTGCAGGACGGGCACCGCACGGAGTCGGTGTCGGCGAGCTCGGGCGAGGGGTCAAAGCGCGTGCCGCAGGGCTTGCACTTCCAGTCGCCGACCGGCGGGGGCGGCGGCGGCGGCGGCTCGGGAATGACCGGTCGGGTCGGGCGGGCGATGCGCTCAAGCGGCGGCGGGCCACCAGGGGCGGCGATGCCGCTCTTGAGGCTCAGGATCTTGCGGCGCGGGGGCTCGCTCTCGCTCATGGCTGCAGACGGCTGTTGGACCAGTGGCGCTAGTGCATGATCACAGCGCGAAACTCAAGCGCCACAACGCGGTTTGTCGCGCCTACCAGTGCGGTTTCAGGCTGAAGGACAGGGCCACCATGGAGTCCTTCTGGGTCGCCATGCCCATGATGACGTCCTTGGCCTTGATCTCGCGGTGGATGTAGCCGAGCGAGGCCTGCATCGGCCCCTTGCGCCAGGCCAGACCCGCCTGGGCATCGCCGATCAGCTTGCTGTTGACGTCGGAGGTCAGGCCGGCCCGGCTCCAGTCGCCGTCCTGGCCGCGCAGCATATTCATACCGACGGCCCGTCCGCTGGCGGCGGCAAACACGTACCAGCGCCCCCGGCTGCCGAAGGCTTCGCCGCCGTCGCGCAGGCCCAGAGAGTCGCTGACCTGATCCTCGACGGACTTGCCCAGCCGCACCGTGGCGCCGGCCTCGGCCGAACCGCCGGCATCGCCGAAGCCGAAGCCGGCGTGGGGCGAAACGTCGAGGGCATAGTGCCCGGCTTCGAACTTCACGGCGGCCGGCCAGCCGCGGGTCAGGGTCACATCCACGTCGCTGACGTCGAAGGCATCGCTGTCAGGCCGCACCAGCCGCAGCGGGGCCGAGGCGGCGTTGCGGGCTATGCCGCCGATCGAAACCCGAACCGAATCGACGCTGGTCTCGCTGGACTTCACCACGAAGGCGTTGGAACGCCAGGTGGTCGGCCCACGGTCATCATAATAGCGGTCAGCGGCCGCCAGGCGGGCATCGCCGAAGGCGGCGGCCGGCGACAGGGCAAAGGCTCCATCGACCATGGCCTCGGCCGAGTCGGGCTCACGGGCCGCAAAACCGGCCGATGAAGGCGCGGCGGCGGGCAGGCTGAGGCTCAGGCCCTTGGTCGCCGGGACGGCGAGGTCGAAACCGATCGGCGCTGTCTTGTCTGCGGCGGGTTCAACCCTATTTACCGTCTTGACCGGCTTGGCGTGCTTTGCAGAGCGAGCGGCAGCCAGGGACACGGACGGGGCAGCCTGCGCCGTGGCAAAAGCCATGGCGGTAAGGCAGAGCGCGGAAAATCTCATTCCACCGAGCCGCATCGCGGACCCCCATCCCAATCGAATCCAGCCTAGTCCGTTATTCGCGCCTGTCCAGCGCGACCAGGGACCGCAGGGTTAACAGACTGCGGGTGTCATGGTTCCGAACATGTAAACGCCGGCGCGAAGAGTTTCGCGCCGGCGTCAAGGATCAGGTTGATGAGGGAACCCTGCCTTACTGGCAGGCCAGGCACTCGTCGTAATCGGTCTTCTCGAGCGGATCGAAACCGCCGGTCGAGGCCACGGCGACATCGGCACCGGCATAGGCCGCGCGCTGCACCGACTTGGAGCGCAGGTAGTAGAGGCTCTTTACGCCCCGCTCCCAGGCCTGCCAGTGCAGCATGTGCAGGTCCCACTTGTCGACATCGCCCGGCAGGAAGATGTTGACCGACTGGCTCTGGCAGATTTCCGGCGTCCGGTCGGCGGCCAGCTCGACCACCCAGCGCTGGTCCAGCTCGAAGGCGGTCTTGTAGACGTCCTTGTCGTCCTGGCTGAGGAAGTCCAGGTGCTGGACCGAGCCTTCGTTCTCCAGGATCGAACCCCAGACGGCGTCGGTGTTCTGGCCCTTTTCCGCGAGCAGCTTCTCGAGATAGGGGTTCTTGACGGCGAAGGAGCCCGACAGGGTCTTGTGGGTATAGATATTGGCCGGGATCGGCTCGATGCCGGCGCTGGTGCCACCGCAGATGATCGAGATCGACGCGGTCGGGGCGATGGCCAGCTTGTGCGAGAAGCGCTCCATCGAGCCCCGGTCGGCGGCGTCAGGACACGGGCCCTTCTCTTCGCCGATGGTGATCGAGGCCTTGTCGGCTTCGCGGCGCAGATGCTTGAACATCCGCATGTTCCAGCTCTTGGCCAGGGCGCTTTCGAACGGCACGTTCTGGCTCTGCAGGAAGCTGTGGAAGCCCATCAGGCCCAGACCCACCGAACGCTCGCGCATGGCGGCATAGGCCGCCGTCGAGGCCGCGTCAGGGGCACGGTCGATGAAGTCCTGCAGGACGTTGTCGAGGAAGCGCATGATGTCCTCGATGAACATCGGCTCGTCGCGCCATTCCATGAAGGTCTCGGCATTGACCGACGACAGGCAGCAGACGGCCGTACGGTCATTGCCCAGATGGTCGACACCGGTGTGCAGCATGATCTCGCTGCACAGGTTGGACTGACGCACCGTCAGGCCCAGCTCGCGCTGGTGCTGCGGCATGGCGCGGTTCACGGTGTCGGAGAAGATCAGGTAGGGCTCGCCGGTCTGCAGGCGCAGCTCCAGGACCTTCTGCCACAAGGCGCGGGCATCGACCTCGCGCAGGACTTCGTTGGTCTTGGGCGAGCGCAGGCCGAACTTGGTGCCGTCGCGGACGGCATGCATGAATTCGTCGCTGATCGAGATGCCGTGGTGCAGGTTCAGGGACTTGCGGTTGAAGTCACCCGAGGCCTTGCGGATCTCCAGGAACTCTTCGATTTCCGGGTGGTGGATGTCCAGATAGACGGCCGCCGAGCCGCGGCGCAGCGAGCCCTGGCTGATGGCCAGGGTCAGGCTGTCCATCACGCGGATGAAGGGGATGATGCCGCTGGTCTGGCCCTGGCCCTTGACCTTCTCGCCGATCGACCGGACGCCGCCCCAGTAGGTGCCGATGCCGCCGCCATTGGCCGCCAGCCAGACGTTCTCGTTCCAGACGCTGAGGATGCCGTCGAGGCTGTCGGAGACCGAGTTCAGGAAGCAGCTGATCGGCAGGCCGCGCTCGGCGCCGCCGTTGCTGAGCACCGGGGTCGACGGCATGAACCACAGCTTGCTCATGTAGTCATAGACGCGCTGGGCATGGTCGGCGTCGTCGGCAAAGGCGGTCGACACACGGGCGAACATGTCCTGATAGGACTCACCCGGCAGCAGATAGCGGTCTTCCAGCGTCGTCTTGCCGAAGTCGGTCAGCAGGGCATCGCGCGAGCGGTCGACCTGGACCTTGCGCACCAGCGCCAATTTCGGACGCTCGGCGACCCGCATACCTTCGGTGCGACCCTGGGGGAGCGCAGTCGTCTTCGCCGCTTCACTGCCGTTCATGACCAAAATCCATAATCAATCAGCGTATTCCGGAGAAGGAAACGCCTCACCCAGCCGCTACATGTTGTGGCCGAGGAGCCCCCTCAGCCCACATATGGGGCCACACCGGCCATTGACTCGTCAACGCCCCGGAGGCGAGTTTTTCGTTAACAAGCTGTGAACGGTGCGAACTTCGCGGGCAGGATCAAGGGGTTGCCCAAGCGAACTTTTTTCAGCTGCGACAGACCGTCACAAGGCAGGCAAGGCGATCCGCCCCCGGACTTCGGCATCCGCCCACAACTTGCTCGCAAGGGGCCTTCCGGGGAGCGCCCCGCGGTGCCCCGGGATCGCCGCAGAATGGCTCGGGAGACATCCGAAGCCCGGCATCCGGCAACAGGGGGCCGGCCCAAAAGAAAAGGGCCTGGCGTTGCCGCCAGGCCCTTCCCGATCTTCGTGGATCGCGATCTTAGAAGTTGATCGAGATCGTGGAACGGCGGTTCAGCGGTTCCTTCACGCCGTCGCCCGTGGCAACGGCCGGAGCGCTTTCGCCCTTCCAGTCGACCGCCAGGGTGTCAGCGGCAACGCCGAGACCGACCAGAGCGTCGGCAACAGCCTTACCACGACGCTCCGACAGGCGGGCGTTGTACTTCGGCGAGCCCGAGGTGTCGGTGTGACCGACGACCACCAGCTTCGTCGCCTTGCCGGCGCTGGCGTAGTTCGCCGCTTCCGAGACCACCGACTGGGCTTCCGGCGTCAGGACCGACTGGTCGAACGGGAAGTACACGATGAACTCGCGGGCCTCATACTGCGGC
>NZ_QAII01000133.1 GCF_003060965.1 Caulobacter sp. HMWF025
GGGTGGCCTCGTCGCGGGGCGGCCGGGGCAGGGCGTCCAGGGCGGCCTTGCGCTCGGGGCTGGGGGCCGCCGACGCGACCAGATAGACCGAGTTGATGCAGATCGCGCCGCCGCTCTCGGCGATCTTGCGGATACGGGCGTCATCGAGATTGCGCGGGTGGTCGAAGATCGCTTTGGCCCCCGAGTGCGAGGCGATGACCGGCACCTTGGACAGGGCCACGGACTGGTCGACGACCTCGTCCGAGGCGTGGCTGACATCGATCAGGATGCCCAGCCGGTTGGCCTCGGCCAGCCAGCGCAGGCCGAGCGGCGAATAGCCGTTCCAGATCTTGCCCTTGGGATCGGTCGAGCTGTCGGCGAACTGGTTGTTGCGGAAGTGAACCGGCCCGGCCATGCGCACGCCGGCCTGGTAGAAGGTCTGCATCAGGGTGAGGTCCTCACCCATCGGCCAGCTGTTTTCGATGCTCTGGAAGGCAAAGGCCTTGCCGGCCTTGTTGATCCGGACAGCATCCTCCGGCGTAAAGGCCAGCTCGAAGGCGTCCGGGTGGGCGGCGACCATTTCCCGGATGTCGACCGCCCGCTTGAGGGCAAAGTCGCGGGCGTAGCGGTAGCCTTCAGCCGTCAGGTCGCCCTGGCCGGTATAGATCACGAAGAAGCCGCCATCGAGACCACCGGCCTTCATGCGCGGCAGGTCCACCTGGCTGCCGTCCAGATGGACCTCATGGTCGTCCATCATGCTCCAGCCGGGCCGGGCGAAGTGCTCGGGCGTATCCAGGTGGGTGTCGAGGGTCAGCATCTTCTGGTGGGCGGCCATGTCGGCCTTGGCCACCACCGGCTTCGGCGGGGGCGGAGTCGCGGCCGAGGCGGCAGTGGCGAGCAGGGCGGCGGAGCCGAGAAGGACAGTCAGCAGGCGACGGGACATCGGGGCTCCGGGGGAAAGGACGCAGACTTGAGGCATCAGGCTTGCGGACCTGTGAGAGGGCGTCAAGGCAAAGCGGCTTCCCCGTCGTCACATCAGCCCCAGCGCCTTGAAGCTGGCCACACCCTCGCGCCCCACCACCAGATGGTCATGAACACTGATCTTCAGCGCCCGGCCCGCCTCGACGATCTGCCGGGTCATGTCGATGTCGGGCCGCGACGGAGTCGGGTCGCCGCTGGGGTGATTGTGCAGCAGGATGATGCTGCTGCTGGACAGTTCCAGGGCCCGCCGCATTACCTCGCGCGGATAGACCGGTGCATGGTCGACCGTGCCGCGGTTCATGATCTCGTCGGCGATCAGCTGGTTCTTCTTGTCCAGGAACAGCACCCGGAACTGTTCGCGCGGCTCGTTGGCCAGGGCGACGCGGACATAGGCCAGCAGGGCGCTCCACGAGGAGATCACCGTCCGCTTGGCGATCTTGTCGCGGCCTGCCCGCAGGGCCGCTTCATGCAGCAGCTTGAGGTCGATGGCGGCACTCTCGCCGATCCCGGGGACTGTCTTCAGCTCCTCGACGGAGGCACCGATGACCGCGCCGAACGAACCGAAGCGGTTCAGCAGCGCCTTGGCCAGCGGCTTGACGTCACCCCGGGCAAACGAGCGGAACAGGTAGAGTTCGAGAAGCTCATAGTCGGGCAGGGCCGGCAGACCACCGGCCAGGGCCCGCTGACGCAGCCGCTGGCGGTGTCCCAGTTGGTGCGCCGCCGGGGCGGCGTCGGACACGCCCAGGGATCGTGCGCTGACCATCTCGCCCTCACACCTGAAAGGCGAGTATCTGGCCTGACTACCCTTGAGTTGTCCAGAGGCCTCAGGCAGCGTTGGCGGCCAGCAGGGTCTCGCGATAGAGCTTCAGCAGACGGGCCTCGTCGACGGCGACGCTGACGGCCTGGATCGGCTGGTCGTCCCAGGCCGACGGGCCAAACAGCTCGCCCTCGGCCTTCAGGCAGGTCTGGCCCAGCCCGATGCCTTCGGTCAGCACCCGCACCGAGCCGCGCTGCAGGGTGAACAGGGTCGGGTCGATCACGAAGGCGACTGCCGCCGCATCATGGACGCAGCAGCCGACCACGCCGTCGCGGCTGCCGTAGAAGGCGGCATAGGGCTTTGAGATCGCGTTCAGGAACGCGCCTGCATCGCCGGCCGAGGCTTCCAGGGCCTGCATATAGTCGGGCGACATCACCACCTGGGTGGTCACGTCGAGGCTGATGGCGGTGAGCGGCCAGGGAGCGGTGAACACCTGGTCGGCGGCCTCGGGATCGTTCCAGATATTGGCCTCGGCCACCGGCGTGACATTGCCGGGCTTGCCCGCCAGACCAAACGCCCCGCCCATGATCACCACCGACTTCAGGAGGCTGGCGACCTCCGGATCGGCCTGCAGGGCGAGCGCCAGGTTGGTCAGGGGGCCGACGGCACACAGCACTACCTCGCCCGGAAACTGGCGGGCCAGGTCGATGATGGCCTGATGGGCCGGCTTGGCCTCGGGCTTTGCCGGCACCAGGCCGGTCAGCTCCACATCGCCGAGGCCATTCTCGCCGTGGACGAAGGTCGGCGACGGATTGCGCGGGCGCACCAGCGGCTTGTCGGTGCCCTTGTAGATCGGGGCCGTCAGACCGAAGCGCTGCTTCATGTACAGCGCATTGCGGGTGGTGGTCTCGATATCCGAATTGCCGAAAATGGTCGTGACCGCGACCAGATCGAGGTCCGGGCTGGCCTCGATGAACAGCAGGGCCATGGCGTCGTCGATGCCGGGATCGGTGTCGAAAATGATCTTGGTCGGTTGGGTCATGACGTGGCTCTAGCGGATTTGGGCCGGCGGGGCGAGACGGTGGTCCGTTCCGGCCTGCAGGAGGGAGACATGGGCGGACGCGACCTTCCAGCCCTCGGGCGTCCGGATCCAGGTCTGGCTCTGGCGGCCCGTCGTGTCTGACCCATCACGCCGGAACTCGACATGGGCGACGGCAAGGTCGTTTCCGAAGGTAGTGATCTCGGTCCGCAGGCGGGTCCGGGGCGGCGATCCGCCGGTCCGTCCGACCCGGAAGGCGGCGATCTCGGCAAAACCGTACAGGTTCTCGGTCACGCCCAGCCGCACGGTATGGGGCGCGTCCCAGAAGGCCCCGTCCAGCGCTGCGAGGTCGTTGGTCATCAGGGCGGCTTCATAGGCGTCCACGGCGGCCGTGACTTCCGCCAGAACGTCGGGGGTGTTGAGGATCATGGCCACTCCGGAGGGGCATGGGCGGCGGCGACGCCCAGACGTTGCAGTTTCAGGCCGGTGGCCAGGGCCAGATCCTCGCGCCAGGCCGGGGCGATTATCTGGACGCCAATCGGCAGCTGGCCAGGACGGTTCACGGGGGCTGTCAGGACCGGCAGGCCGATATAGCTGATCGGCTGGGTGAAGGCGCCGAGGTTCTTGCGGACCGACACCGGCTGGCCGCCCATCTCCATGGTCGTCTGCCCGATGCCCGGGGCCGGACAGACGGAGGCCGGGGCCAGCAGGATGTCGAACTGCTCGAAGGCCCGGCGCACCTCGTCGCGGAAGACGGTCCGGTAGCGCTGGGCGGCCCGGGCCACACCGTGCGGCAGCAGGGCCCCGGCCAGCAACCGGTCGCGCACTGCCGGGTCATAGTCCATCGCCGAGGTCTTGAGATCGGCCAGATGCAGCTCGGCCGCCTCGACCGGGGTCAGGCAGAAGGCGGCGGCCCGCGCCGCCTGGGCCCGCGGCAGGATGACCCGGTCGCGGGCCCCCAGGGCTTCGGCGACGCTGTCGAGGGCCGAAAGGACCTCCGGAAAAGCCCCCTGGGCGAACCAGCCGCCCAGCACGCCGACCCGCAGGGGGCGATCCGCCAGATCGGCCAGGGCTTCGGCCACCGGCTCTGCTGCTCGCCGGCAGGCAGGATCGCCGTCCGGGTCGGCCCCCTGCATCAGGTCATAGGCCAGGGCCAGGTCCTCGACCGTCCGGGCGAAGGCCCCGGCGTGATCGAGGCTCTCGACAAAGGGGAAGACGCCCTGGCGCGACAGCCGGCCCCAGGTGGGCTTCAGCCCGAAGATCCCGCACAGGCTGGCCGGGATGCGGATCGAGCCATTCGTATCCGAGCCCAGGCTCAGCGGCACCATCCCGCCGGCCACAGCCGCCGCCGATCCACCGGACGAGCCGCCGGCGATCCGGGTCTTGTCATGCGGATTGCGGGTCGGGCCGTCATGGGCGTTTTCGGTGACGAAGCCATAGGCGAACTCGTCCATGTTCAGCGCGCCGACCAGGATCGCATCGGCCGCTTCAAGGCGCTGGATCAGGGTCGCATCGTCCGACGGGGGAGGGGCCGCGCAGCGGATCTTTGATCCGGCCAGGGTGGGCAGGCCGGCGATGTCGAACAGGTTCTTGACGGCAAAGGGCACGCCGGCCAGCGCCCCGACCCCTTCGCCCCGAGCGATGCGGGCATCGAGGGCGTCGGCCCGGGCCAGGGCCCGCTCGGCCAGCACGGCCGTGAAGGCGTTCAGCACCGGATTGCCGCGCTCGACCCGGACCAGGGCCGCTTCGACACTGGCCCGGGCAGTGGTCCGGCCGGAGCGGACGGCGGCAGCCGTTTCAAGGGCGTTTGCCGGGCTCATGGCTCGAACGCCGCTGCGGGCGGCTCGGCCGCCTGATCGCCGAGGGCCGCGATGAACAGGGCCGTCTGGGTGCGCAGCAGGGCCAGATTCTCGTGAACGGCCGGCAGGGTCGCCTCGGGCAGGGTCAGGCCCACGGCGGCGGCGCGGTCCTGGGCCCAGGCCGCGATGTCGCCGTCGGTGAGGTCGAGAAAGGCCTTGGTTTCGGCGTCGATCGCCATGCCGGCGGGCTCCACAAGTAAGAAATTTCTTCATATACCGGCGTTGCCGGGCAAGGCTAGTGCGCCCACGCCGGCCTGACCTGTCCAGCCCGGTCGCTCGCCAGGTGGACAAACCGCGCCACAAACGCCCAGACCGGAGGCAGGGACGGTCTTTCGCAACCGCCGCCGCCCCGGACGCCTTGGGCCATGGCCGCAAACGGCGTCGAGTGAAGTCTTGTAATAGAAGGCTTACTTCATGGCGCACCACCATCTGGCCTCGACCCCCGAGACCATTCGTTTCGGGATGTTCGATGCGGCCTTCGCCCCGGTGCTGACGGTGGCATCGGGCGACAGCGTGACCTTCGACTGCGTCTCGGGCGGCGTCGAGGTGATGCCGGAGGCCACCAGCGGTCTGGTGATCCCGCCGGCCCTGCAGGCGATCCATGACAGCCGGCCCGAACGGATCGGGCCGCATATCCTGACCGGTCCCGTCGCGATCCGTGGCGCGGAACCCGGCGACACGCTGGAGGTCCGCATCGAAGCCGTCGAGCCCAATGCTGACTGGGGCTATTGCGCCGTGCGGCCCCTGGCCGGGACCCTGCCCGAGGACTTCCCGGACCGCTATGTCAGCCATATCGCGGTGGACCGCCTGGCCGGGACCTGCAAGCCCGCCTGGGGGCCGACCCTGCCGCTGAAGCCGTTCTTCGGCACCATGGGCGTGGCCCCGCCGCCGCGTTATGGCCGCCTGTCCAGCCGCGAGCCGCGCGAGCACGGCGGCAATATGGACAACAAGGAGCTGGGGGCCGGCGCGACCCTCTATCTGCCGGTCTGGGTGCCGGGTGCCAATTTCTCGGTCGGCGACGGCCACGGCCGCCAGGGCGACGGCGAGGTCTGCGTCAATGCGCTGGAGATGGGCCTGACCGGGACGTTCCGCTTCATTCTGCACAAGGCCGCCGACCTTGGGCCCGCGACCTGGCCGAGGGCCGAGACCCCGACCCACTTCATCATCATGGGCTTTCACGAGGACCTGGATCTGGCAATGAAGCAGGCCCTGCGGAACATGATCGATTTCATCACGGCCCGGTCCAGCCTGACCCGCGTCCAAGCCTACCAGTTCTGCTCGCTAGCCGTGGATTTCCGGGTCACCCAGACCGTCAACGGCGAGAAGGGCGTGCACGCGCTGCTGGAGAATGGGGTGCTTTTCTAGGCCGGCCCGGCAGGATCGCCATTGACCCGCGCGGCCGGGTGGCTTCGACTGCCGCTCAGCATGCGCGTGGGGAACGCGACGAACGGGGACCTGCCATGAAGACGCTACTCGCCGCGACGGCCCTGCTGGCCTTGGTCGCCTGTTCGCCCAAGCCCGTGGAGCCGGCCTCGGCCCCCCCGCCCGCCGCGGCCAAGCCGGCCATCCCCGACGTTCCCGCCGGGGCCTACACGCTCGACAAGAGCCATGCGTCCCTGGTCTTCACGCTGAACCACTTGGGCTTCTCGCACTATACCGCTGCCTTCTCGGCCTTTGACGCCCGCCTGACCTTTGACCCGGCCCGACCTGAGGCCTCGACCCTGGAAGCGACGATCGATCCGCGCTCCCTGACGCTGCCCAGCCCCCCGGCCGGCTTCAAGGACGAGCTGACCGGGCCGCAATGGCTGGATGCCGGCCAGTTCCCGGCCATCACCTTCAAGTCGACCAAGGTCGAGGTCACCGGCGCGAACACGGCCATGGTCACCGGCGATTTCAGCCTGCACGGCGTCACCCGGCCGGTCGTTCTGGATGTGACCTTCAACGGCGGCTATGCCGGTCATCCGATGGACCCGCACGCCCGGATCGGCTTCTCGGCCAAGGGCAGCTTCAACCGCTCGGACTTCGGCATCGCCTATGGCGTTCCGGCCCCCGGCACCACCATGGGGGTCAGCGACGCGGTGACTGTCGCCATCGAGACCGAGTTCAGCGGTCCGCCCCTGGCTACCAAGCCGGCGGCCTAGAGCGGCTCCAGCCGAGGGTCCCTAAAGGGCAGGATCGCCGACCAGGATGCCGCGCCCGTCGGTGCCGACATAGACCCGGCCATAGTGCTGCAGATCGGCCGCGAGGCAGCGGAACCGGCGTCCATATTCATGGCGGGCGTCGTTGATCCGGATCCACGACCGGCCGTCATCGTCCGATCGCCAGAGGGCCCGCAGGTCGCCGCGCCGGCCGATGGCATAGAGCACGGGTGCCGTGCGGCCCGGCGGCGGCGCGCCGAGGGACAGGGCCTCGACCGTGACGTCACTGGCGACGCGCTCAAAGCGGCCGCCGCCGTCAAGCGAGCGGTAGAGGCCCTTTTGCGAGATGAACCACAGACGGCCCTTGTGACCCGGAGCGGCGATCAGCGGCCAGGCCACCTCGCGCCAGGAGGGGCGATCGGCAGAGATGTCGGGCAGGCCTGAGGTCGGTTGGCGGTCAAAACCCGCACCGCCGTCGCGGCTGACGAACAGCTCGCCGGTGGCAAAGTCCAGGGCATAGAAGGCCTCCGGAGCGACGCGGTCGGCCACGGGCCGGGCCCAGACGGGCAGGCCCCGGGCGCGCGCCCAGCTCCCGCCCCGGTTCCGGGTGATCTGGGGCACGGCGGTCATGACCATGAAGGTGGCCCCGTCGGCGCTGACGGTGATGGCCGCATCCTGATGCAGATCCTTGCGGCTCCGCCCGGTTTTGCCCGGCGGGTCGGGGGCATCGGCAAGGCTCGGCGCAGTGAGGGGCTGCCAGGAGCGCCCGTGATCCTGCGACCAGGCCAGGGTCGGACCGCCATGGCGCTGATGGGGCGTACCGCTGCGGACGACAACGGCCGGAGCCTTGCCGGCAAAGTCGATGGTGTTGGTGTTGCCAAACACCGGGTTGGTGAACTGCACCCTTGGCGAGGCGGTCAGGTCGTCGTGCACAAAGCCGGAGATGTCGCCGAAGCCACTCAGCAGGGCCGGGCCCTCCGGCAGACTGGTCAGGGTGATGATCGCCGTCTGCTCGATCCCCTCGACCCACGGAAACCAGGTCGTTGTCTCGCCGCGCGAGACCTTCGAGAACTCGCGGGTGGCATAGATCGTCGCGCCGGTGGTGTAGCAGGCGAACTCACTGTCGAACGGATCGATGGCCAGGCCCGCCATCCACCAGCCGAAGTCGGCCTCCGCCTCGCCCCAGTAGAGGAAGGGTGTCGTCTCGACGTCGCGGTGCGACACCGGCCAGGCGTCCGCCCAGCTCTTCCCGCCGTCGGTCGACCGCCAGAGGGTGTCGTGCGGGTTCCAGCGGTTCAGGCTGGTCACGGCCACGGTGCCGGGCACCTGCGGGTCGAGCGCGATGCCCATGAAGCCACCGCCCTTGTTGGCGGTCGGCCTGACCGGCGTGATGTCGGTCCAGGTCCCGCTCGCCGTATCCAGACGCCAGACCGCGCCGTCGGTGATCCCGTTGGGGCCGATCCCATTGCTGTAGGTGACGAAGAGACTGCCGGTCGTGTCGAGTTCGGCCTTGCAGGGCAGCAGGGCGTGCGGCGCGGGGACCGGTTTCCAGGTCGCGCCGGCATCATCGCTGCGCCACAGGCGGTCACTGACCGGATCGGCGATCCCGGCAAACAGGGTCCGCGAGCCCTGGCCCGGCCGGCCACTGCGCGGGTCGAAGACCACGAACGACACCCCGCCATGGGTCGGCTGCGGCCAGGCGTTCAGACCAAGCCCGGCATGGGGAAATCCCTCTACTTTTTGCCAGGACCGACCGTGGTCCTCGCTGCGCTGCAGGCCGTCATGGCGGGAGCCGAACAACAGGATCCGCGTGTCGTTGGGGTCGATCGCCAGACGTTCGCCCAGGCCGCGGCCGTCCTCGTTGCCGCCCATCCGGAACTGCACCTCGGCGATGGTCCAGTCGATGCCGCGATTGGCCGACCGCAGGATGGCGGCCGGATCGCGACGGCCCATGCCGACCGCCAGATAGACGACGTCCGGATCAAGTGGATCGGGAGCCACGCTTTCGACGCCCTGCCAGCTGCCTTGCGCCTGATTGTCGAGAAGCGGGATCCAGCGGCTGGCGGCGGCTTCCCAGCGGTAGGCTCCGCCCATGTCCGAGCGCAGATAGGCCAGGCCTTTCTCGGCGCGGCTGAAGACGACTCCGGGGATGAAGCCGCCGCCGCCGACCCTGACGTTTCGCCAACGGTAGCTGGCCTCAAAGGCTTGTGCGCTGCCCCCCTGAAGGCCCGACATCGCAACGCCGGCAAGCCCGGCCAGGGTTGTGCGGCGGGACGGACTGAGCAGGCGGCTTGTGGACATGAGACTCTCGCAGTGAGCGCGTGGTAGCGCTCCCATAGCCTTGCATGGTGCAGCCCTGCTTCGCCAGCGCCTTTATCCCGTCACCGGGGGCCGGGTGCGCCAGCCGTCAGATAGCCCTTCAGCAGGGCCAGGGCATGGCCGAGCCGGGCCTTGCGCCACTCGGCGGTGGCCATGTCGGTGTCCAGCGTGACCGACAGCGAATAGCCGTTGGCCAGGTGGAAGCGGCTCAGCGCCGCGATCGTCACATAGAGCTGCACCGGGTCGAGGTCCGGCCCGAACAGGCCCTGGCGCTGGCCGCTTTCGATCAGGCGCTCGATGGTCCGGCGCAGGGGGAAGGCCGTCTCCGTGACCATCCGCGACTGGGCCACGAACTTGCCCTGCATCAGGTTTTCATTGCGGAGCAGGCCTTCGAAGCGCGGGTTCTTTTCAAAGTACTCGAAGGTGAAGCGCTGCAGGTCCAGCAGGCCGTCCAGCGGCCGGTCGAAGTCGATCTTCAGCTCGGCCTCACGAGCCCGCAGATCGACATAGGCTGACTCCAGAACGGCCAGGTAGAGGCCCTTCTTGTCGCCGAAATAGTGGTAGAGCATCCGGATATTGCACTTGGCGGCCTTGACGATCCGCTCGATCCGGGCCCCGGCGAACCCGGCCTGGGAGAACTCCTTGAGCGCGGCCGAAAGGATGGCCTTGCGAGTGCGTTCGGCGTCACGCTTGCGCGGCGCGGGGGCCTGCTCGGGCAGGGTTTCCACGGCGTCGAGGACGGCGGCGTCGGTCACGGGATCTTGGCTCCCTGCTTAATCCAGGCACCCAGCTGGGCGCGTTCGGCGTCGGTCATTCCGGTCTCATTGCCCAGCGGCATGCTGCTGGTCTCCACGGCGCGCTCCTGGATCTTGCCGGCATACTTCTGGAGATGCTCGGGCGTATCGAAGGTCGCGCCGTTGGGCGGAGCCCTGAAACCCTTATGGGTGGGGGTTGGGCTGTGGCACGTCACGCAGTGCTTGTCGACAATGGCCTGGGCCGTATTGAACGGAACGGCCGACATGGCCGCGTCTTCGGGCGCGGGCTTGCCACTGGCGATCGCCGTGGCGGCAAAGAACAGCAGGGCTCCGTAGAACAGGAAGTCGTGCCGGATCACCCCGTGGTGCTTGAGGATGAAGAAGTAGCGGATCGACACGCCCGCTGCGCTGATCACGGCCAGCAGCAGCCAGGCCAGCGGATGGCCGGTGACCATCGGGGCGTGGTTGCTGATCATGATGAAGATGACCGGCAGGGTCATGTGGGTGTTGTGGACCGAGCGCTGCTTGCCCATGGCCCCCAGCCGTGGATCGACCGGCCGGCCGGCCAGCATGTCGGCGACGATCTTGCGCTGGTTGGGGATAATGATCAGGAAGACGTTGCCGACCATGCAGGTGCCGATGATCGCCCCGACATGGATGAAGGCTCCCCGGTCGCTGAACAGCCGGGTCAAGGCCCAGGCGGCCGCCGTCAGGGTCAGGAACCAGACCAGTCCGAACAGCCGGGGACGCTGGCCCAGCGGCGAGCGGCACAGGGCCTCATAGACCAGAAGGCCGCCGAAGATGAAGGCCAGGCCTGTTCCGATGGCCCCCCACTGGGTGAAGGCATGCCGGGCCGTGTCGATCAGATAGACCGGCGCGCCCACATAGTAGAGCACGATCAGCAGGGCAAAACCCGACAGCCAGGTGGTGTAGGCCTCCCATTTGAACCAGTGCAGGTGGTCGGGCATGTGCGGCGGGGCCGTCATGTACTTCTGCGAATGGTAGAAGCCCCCGCCGTGGACGGCCCACAGCTCACCCTTCACGCCTTCTTTTTCCGGGACGGGCGGCCGCAGGTTGTTGTCTAGCCAGACGAAATAGAACGACGCGCCGATCCAGGCGACGCCGGCGATGACGTGCAGCCAGCGAAGCGCCAGGCCGGCCCAGGCGGCGAAATCATAGTCCATCAGGCGCGCACCGCGTCTTGCAGTCGAAGTCTGGAGATATGGCCGATCTGGGTGATCGCCTCGGCGATCTCGCGGGCCTCATCGTTGTTGAGGCGAGCCTGCATGGCCGCCAGGATCGAGGCCTTGTCGTTCAGCCGCACGGCGATGATGAACGGGAAGCCGAAGCGGGCGGCATAGGCGCTGTTGAGCTGGTGGAAGCGCTCGAATTCCTCCGGCGTCAGCCTGTCGAGCCCGGCGCTGGCTTGCTCGGCGTTGCTCTCTGCGGTCAGGGCTTTGGCGATGGCGGCCTTGCCGGCCAGTTCGGGGTGGGCGCGGATCAGGGCCAGCTTGTCGGCCGTGGAGGAGGCTCCCAGCACCGCCATCATCCCGTCGTGCATCGCGGCGAGGCTGGTGAACGGCCGCTCGTCCCAGGCGCGCTCGACCACCCAGGGCGACAGCTCGAACGCAAAGCCCAGGGCGGTGGTAAAGCCTGTCCGGTTCATGCTGTTGAGACGCGCCAGCGTCAGGGGCGGGGCACCGCTCATGGGGTCCCCCGTTCCAATCCCGTCATCCCGCGCTTCATGCGCGGGACCCATATGTCCGTCGCAGCTGAGGGGATGATCACGCTCTCACGAGGAAGCTGAACCATGGGTCCCGCGCACAAGGCGCGGGATGACGGGGAAATGGAGGAAGCACTCATGCCGTCTCCCCATACGGATGGGTCTTGATCCAGTGCCGCGCGATGTCGATGCGCCGGGCCACCCAGACCCGGTCATGGGCCATCACGTGCTCAAGGAAGCGCCTCAGCCCAAGGATCCGGCCGGGCTTGCCGACCACCCGGCAGTGGAGTCCGATGCTCATCATTTTCGGCGCGGTTTCGCCCTCGGCATAGAGGGCGTCGAAGGCGTCGCGCAGATAGGTGAAGAAGTGCTCGCCGGTGTTGAAGCCCTGGGCCGCCGTGAAGCGCATGTCATTGGCTTCCAGCGTGTAGGGCACGATCAGCTGCGGGCGGCCGTGCTGGTCATCGTAGTAGGGCAGATCGTCGGCATAGCTGTCGGCGTCGTAGAGAAAGCCGCCTTCCTGGGCGATCAGCCGCGCGGTGTTGGGGCTGGTGCGGCCCTGGTACCATCCCAGCGGCCGGGTGCCGGTCAGGCGGGCCTGGATCTCGATGGCTTTCTGGATGTGCTCCAGCTCCTCGTCCGGCGAAAAGTGCTGGTAGTCGATCCAGCGATAGCCGTGGCTTGCGATCTCCCAGCCGGACTCCATCATCGCCTCGACGGCGTCGGGATGGCGCTCCATGGCCTGGGCGACGCCGAACACGGTCAGGGGCAGGCCCAGGTCATCGAACAGCCGCCGGATGCGCCAGAATCCGGCCCGCGAGCCGTATTCGTAGAGGCTCTCCATCGACATGTTGCGCATGCCCGGAATGGGCTGGGCCCCGACCATCTCCGACAGGAAGAACTCGGAGGCGGGGTCGCCATGCAGGATCGACCGCTCGGCGCCCTCTTCGTAATTGAGGACGAACTGCACGGCGATGCGGGCGTTGTTGGGCCATGCGGCGTGGGGCGGGTTGGCACCGTAGCCGATGAGATCGCGTGGGTAGTGCGTCATCTCATCTGCCCCCTATGGGGGCGGTCGTCCCCCTTAGGGGGAAGACAAAGCTTGCCGCGCCCATCACGAAAACACCCCCGCCGCCGCATCCACGCCAGCCCCCGGCGTGGCTGTGAAGCCTTCCCACCGCAGCACCGCCTCCAGCGCGGCCAGGGTGGTCAGCACCGCGTGCTTGCGCGCATTGACCCCCATTGCCCCGATCCGCCAGATCTTGCCGGTCAGGGGCCCGAAGGCGGTGCCGATCTCGATCTCGAACTCGGTGCGCATGCGGGCCCGGACTCGGTCGCCGTCGACGCCGTCCGGGATCCAGATGCCGGTGACGTTGGTCATCTTGTGGGCCGGGTCGCCATAGACCTGCAGGCCCATGGCCTCGACCCCGGCGACCACAGCGGCACCGGCGGCGGCATGGCGGGCGAAGCGGGCCTCCAGGCCTTCCTCCAGAGCGACGCGGGCGCATTCGCGGGCGGCGTACAGCATGCTGGCCGCCTCGGTGTGGTGGTTCAGGCGCTTGTCGGACCAGTAGTCCATGATCATCGCCAGGTCGAAATAGTTGGAGGCGATGCGTCGGCCGTTGCCGCTGACCGCCCCTGCGGTGGCGATGCCGCGCTCGACATGCTTGCGGCCGGCGATGTGTTCGGCGGCGCGGTCGCTGATCGTGATCGGGGCCGAGCCGGAGGGACCGCCAAGGCACTTTTGCAGACCGGCAGTGACGATGTCGGCCTGCCACTGGTCGACCGGGCAGGGCATGCCGGCCAGGGTGGCGGTGGCGTCGACATAAAGCAGGGCGTCATGACGGCGGCAGATCTCACCAATGGCCTCGATCGGCTGGGCCATGGTGGTGGAGGTGTCGCCGTGCACGCAGGCCACCAGGCGCGGCTTGACCCGGGCCACGGCGTCCTCGACGGCCTGCGGGTCAATGACCTTGCCCCACTCGCCCTCGACCAGGGTGACGCGCGCGTCGCAGCGCTCGGCGATCTCCGACAGCAGCAGCCCGAAGCGGCCGGCATTGACCACCACCACGTCGTCGCCCGGGGCCAGCACCGAGACCAGCGCCGCCTCGATCCCGGCCCGCGAGGTGCCGTCGATCAGGAAGGTCCAGCGGTTCTGCGTCTGGAAGACCTGGCGATACAGGGCCATGGTCTCGTTCATGTAACCGGTGAATTCCGGGTCGAACTGGCCCAGCAGCTGCACCGACATGGCGCGCAGCACGCGGGGATGCACGTTGATCGGGCCGGGGCCCATCAGCAGGCGGGGCGGGTGGTCGAGTTCGCCGAAGGTGGTCATGTCACGATCCATAAGTTTGTCATCCCGGACGACCCGAAGGGGCGCTCCGGGACCCAGGGGCGGCGCGCGTGGCCCCTGGGTCCCGGCGCTCCGCGCTGTCGCGCTCCGACCGGGATGACAAGGAAGTTTGCCGGGAAAACTGATCGGCCAGCTTGTCCACGAACCCCAGCATGGCTCGGACGGCCAGGGCGCAGTCGGCCTCGGTGACCGACTCGGCCGGGTTGTGGCTGATGCCGCCTTCGCAGCGGATGAACAGCATGGCGGTCGGGCAAAGGTCGGCCATCACCATGGCGTCGTGGCCGGCACCTGAGGGCAGGCGGCGCGCGGGAAGGCCGAGGTCGCCGACCGCCGCTTCCAGCAGAGTGGTCAGGCCTGGGTCGCAGGGGCTTTCAGAGAGCGCCTGCATCAGCGTGACCGACGCCGCCAGGCCGCGTCGCGCGGCGATGGCGTGAATCTCGGCGGTAACCGCCTCGACCGCCGCATCGCGGGTGGCCGAGTTTTCGGCGCGGATATCCATTGAGAATTCGACCGCGCCGGGAATGACGTTGAAGGCCCCGGGCAGGGCGGTCATGCGACCGACCGTGCCGACCAGATTGTCGGTTCCGGCCTGGCAGATGCGCTCCAGGGCCAGCATGCACTCGGCGGCGGCGGGACCAGGGTCCTTGCGGAGGTTCATCGGGGTCGTGCCGGCATGACCGGCCGTACCGGTGATCTTCACGATCAGCCGCTTCTGGGCGGCGATGGCGGTGACGACGCCGAGGGCCAGATCCTCGGCCTCCAGCACCGGGCCCTGTTCGATGTGGGCTTCGAGGAAGGCGATGACCTCCGACCGCTTGCGCGCCGCCTCGGTGATCCGGGCCGGATCGAGCCCGAAGGCCGTGAACGCCTCGGCCAGAGTCACGCCGTCGGCGTCGCGCAGGGCGAGGACGGCTTCCGGATCAAGCGTTCCGGCGAGAGCCCGGCTGCAGCTCATCGAGGCCGGGAAGCGTGAGCCCTCCTCGTCGCCGAAGGCCACAACCTCGACGGCGAACGGCAGGCGGCGGCCGGCCCTGTGCAGGGCCTCGACCAGATCGATGCCCAGCAGGATGCCGAGCGGTCCGTCATAACGGCCGCCGTTGCGGACGCTGTCGATATGCGAGCCGATCAGCAGGGCCGGGGCATCGGAGGTTGCGGCTTCATAGCGACCGATCAGGTTAGCGGCGGCGTCGCGGCGGACGCTCATGCCCGCCTCAGCCATCCAGACGGCCAGCTGGTCGAGGGCCCGGGCATGGGCCGGGGTCAGGAAGCGGCGGGTCAGCTGACCCTCAACCTCGCTGAAGGGGCCCGTCCCCAGCAGGTCGCAGCGGCGTTTCGCCTGCGTGCCGATCTCGAACTCGCTCACCCCGTCCTGGCTCCGACCTGCAGCTGGGCTAGAGCTTGCCGGGTCCGGAGGGCATCCTCCAGAGTCGCGGGCAGGCTCTAAATCATAGGCTCTAGCCGTGGCTGCCTTGGTAACGCAGGTTCGACGGTCCTGCGCGCTCCAGGGCAGGGGCAGACCCTGATCTGCCGCATATGCCTCGACAGGCACCAGCCATGACTGCCGGTGCCTGCGAATAAGTCATAAACTACTTACTTAGCGAGGGCTATGCCTTGGCGAACTTGCCGGCGGCGCGGACCGAGCCGGTCGCCACGCCCGTGGGGGCCCCGCCCGGCGGTTCGTCAGTGACGGCCAGAAGCGCCGTGTAGGCCCCCGCGCCCTTCAGATCCTTGGGCAGGGGGATGGCCCGGGGCGCGTCGGTCGGCAGCATGCCCAGCGAGATCGCCTTCTGGCCCTCCGGAATGATCCAGAGTTCGGGCTCGCGACCGGCGGGCATCTTCATGGCGACCGGCGTCAGGATCAGGACGCCGTTGGCATGGTCCAGGGT
>NZ_QAII01000134.1 GCF_003060965.1 Caulobacter sp. HMWF025
TCCCTATGGCCCCAGCCCCGCCGCCCGCCGCGCGGCCCTCAAGGCGCTGGACGAGACGCCCTATTATGCCTGGTCGCTGGAGCCGCCGCTGGTCGAGGCGATCGCCAGGCGCGAGGGCGTCAGCCCCGACAGCGTCGGCCTGTGCAACGGCTCGCTGGAGGCCCTGTCGCTGCTGTCGACCGTCTTCAGCAAAACCGGCCCCATCGTCGCCCCGCAGCCGACCTATGCCACGCCCCTGCTCTATGCCCAGCGCCAGGGGGCCGTGCTGGACTGGATCCCCGTCACCGCCGATCACCAGATGGACCTGCCGGCCCTGGCCAAAAAGGCGGCGGGCGCGGGCTGCGTCTATGTCTGCAACCCCAACAATCCGACCGGCCTGCTGGCCGACCCCGACGCCCTGCGCGCCTTCTGCATCGCGGCCAGCAAGAGCGCGCCGGTCATTGTCGACGAGGCCTATATCGAGATCAGCCCCGACCCGGTCCGCCACTCGATGCTGGACCTGGTGCGGGACGGGCACGACGTGATCGTGGCCCGCACCTTTTCCAAGGTCTATGGCATGGCCGGCCTGCGGGTCGGCTTCATCCTCGCCCGGCCCGAGCGGGTCAGGCAGCTGAAAAGCCTGATCCCGACCCACAAGGGCCGCCCGGGTCTGGCCGCCGCCCTGGCCTGCTACGGCGATGCCACCTATCTCGCCGGCACCAGGGCCTATCTCGAAGGCTGCCGCGAGAAGATCTACGCGATCTGCAAGGCCAATGGCCTGACCTGCCTGCCCTCGCACGCCACCTATGTCTTCGTCGACACGGGCAAGCCCAACCTCGCCTTCCAGAAGACCCTGGCGTCGATGGGCGTCGAGGTCCGCGTCTTCGACAGCCCCGCCCACCCCACCTGGATCCGCGTCGGCACCGCCAGCCCGGCGGAGCTGGACGTGTTTGCGCAGGTGCTGCCCCAGGCGCTGAAGGTTTGAAGCCGCTGGCTCCGTCGTTTTTCCCTCGTCATCCCGGGCCCTGTGCCCGGGACCCATTTGTCCGCCGCAGGGGCGAAAGCGTGGCGCGCCGGCGCGCCAGGGCCCTTCACCGTCAGCTGAACGATGGGTCCCGGGCACAGGGCCCGGGATGACGGGTGATTTGGAAAGGGGAGCCAGCCTTCAAGACACGGCTTCGCCCCCTCGCGCCAGACGGCTGCGAGGATCGGGGAGGCGGCGGAGCGTCCGGGCCAAACCCGGAGATGTAATCAAGGAGTACCGTTTCAGCCTGGGCCGGAGCGCTCCGCGCGGCTGGTGGACGAAAGCCCCCGGGGCGCGGGGTTTTAACCCGCTCCCGAACTCGGCCTCCGGCGGGCGGCGGGGC
>NZ_QAII01000135.1 GCF_003060965.1 Caulobacter sp. HMWF025
GTCGACGGGCTGGACGATGCCATGGTGCTGGAGGCCGGTGTCACCCTGGCCCAGGCCCATGAGGAGGCGGCCAAGGTGGGCCGGCGGTTCACGGTCGGCGTGGCCTCGGAAGGCTCCTGCACGATTGGCGGGCTGATCTCGACCAATGCCGGCGGCACGGCGGTGCTGCGCTACGGCATGATGCGCGAGCAGGTGCTGGGTCTCGAGGCCGTCCTGCCCAATGGCGAGATCTGGAATGGCCTGAAGCGGCTGCGCAAGGACAATACCGGCTACGACCTAAAGCAGATGCTGATCGGGGCCGAGGGCACCCTGGGTGTGGTCACGGCGGCGGCGCTGAAGCTGCACCCGCTGCTGGCCTCCCGCGCGGTGGCGATCGTCGGCCTGGGTTCACCGGAAGACGCCATCCAGCTGCTGGCCCGGGCCAAGGACGAGACCGGCGGGGCCGTCGAGGCCTTCGAACTGATGGGCCGGCTGGGTTTTGAGCTGACGATCCGCAATGTGCCGGGCCTGCGCGACCCGCTGTCGTCGGTCCATCCCTGGTACGTGCTGATCGAGATCGCCAGCGGCGAGCCCGGTGTCGCCGAGGCAGCGCTGGAGCGGCTGCTGGCCGGGGCGCTGGAGCGCGGCCTGATCAGCGATGCGGCGGTTGCCCAGACCGATACCCAGATCAAGGCCTTCTGGCACATCCGCGAGGGCCACTCGGCCGGCCAGAAGCCGGAAGGCGCGGCCTGGAAGCATGATGTCAGCGTGCCGGTCTCGAAGATCCCGGTCTTTATCGACCGGGCCAATAGCGCGATCGAGGCGGCCTATCCCGGCACCCGCATCGTCGCCTTCGGCCATGTCGGCGACGGCAATGTCCACTACGACGTCATCCGGCCGCTCGGCGGTGACGACGACGCCCATGATGCCCTGCGCAGCGAGGGGGCGAAGATCGTCCACGACATCACCGCCCATCTGGGCGGCTCGATCAGCGCCGAGCACGGCCTTGGGGCGATGAAGACCGCCGAGGCCCTGACCTACAAGGACCCTGTCGAGGTTGCCGCCCTGCGGGCCATCCGCCACGCCCTCGACCCGCAGCGGATCATGAATCCCCGGGTTTTGTTCTAGAGCGCCAGGCCAGGGTCAGGGCGACGATGGCCCCGATCGGGATCGTCGCCTTCAGCATGCCCGGCGCATGGCCGGGGCCCAGCAGGTTGACGGCGATCGGTATGAAGCCCCAGCGCCGGGTCTCCAGCTGCATCCAGAACGCGCCGACCCCGACGAAACAGGCGGCGGCCCAGGCCAGGCGATAGCGCAGGGTGCGGGTACTGGCGACCACGGCGGCGGCCAGGATCATGGCCGGCAGCCAGGGGAACTGCGCCAGCAGGGCCAGGGTCCGGTCGCTCATGCCACGCCGCCTTCGGCACCGGCCATCAGCGCCTTCAGCGCCGCCAGATGCCCCTTCAGCGCCTTGCGGCCCGCCGCCGTCAGGGCCAGCCAGGTGCGCACCCGGCCCTCGCTGGGCGTCTTGCGGATCTTCAGATAGCCGGCGTCTTCCAGGGTCTTGATGTGCTTGCTGAGCACTGACTCACTGACGTCGAGCGCCTCGCGCAGGGTGGCAAAATCGATGTCGTCGACGCCGGCCAGCATGCAGCACATCTGCAGCCGGTTGGGCGCATGGATCACCGGATCGAGCTCCGCCGTCACAGGCCGCCGCCCTCGACCAGGTCGCGGCGGAAGGCGGCTTCCCAGACAAAGCCGCCGAGGGTGACGATGACGGCGGCGATCGCGCCGCCCACCAGCGGGGCCCATGCGATCCCGGCCGTTCTCTGCAGCCAGAGCACGCCCACCATGATCAGCGCAACCGTCACGGCCATCCCGATGGCCACGACCCGTGTACGGCCCGCCCGGTAGCCGTTGACCCAAAGGCCGGTGCGCTTCCTGTAGGCCGCGACCAGCAGGACCAGGCCGATGCTGAAGGCGGCATAATAGGCCCCGACAAAGCTGAGCTGCGTGCCCTGGACGGCGACAAGGCCGCCGGTCAGCAGGCCGAGGGCCGGGTGGTACCAGACGGGCGCGACGGCGCGACGGGCCAGTTCGGCCCTGGCGGCCTCGACCTCGGCCAGCATGCGGGCGGGGTCGGTCTCTGGGTGGG
>NZ_QAII01000136.1:0-25550 GCF_003060965.1 Caulobacter sp. HMWF025
GCTACACGCCGCGCAATGTGGTCATCGACCTGCCGGGTACCGGCCAGGCGGCCGTGACCCTGGCCAAGCCGGCCATCACCCGCGCTGATCCCAGCTACTATTCGGGTCTGGTGACCAATGCCGTGCTCGGCGTCGGCTACTCCTCGCGCCTGAACCAGGAAATCCGCATCAAGCGCGGCCTGTCCTATGGCGCGGGCTCCAGCCTGACCCCGCAGGGGGCCTTCGGCGGCTTCTCGGCCCGGGTGCAGACCAAGAACCCGTCGGCCGCCGAGGTCATCGGTCTGGTCCGCTCGGAGTTGACCCGGCTGGCGGCCGAGCCGGCCTCCGCCACCGAGCTGACCGCCCGCAAGTCGGTGCTGGTCGGCGGCTTTGGCCGCGAGCTCGGCACCTCCAGCGGCCTGGCCGACGTGCTGGGCAACCTCGCCATCTACGGCGTGCCGCTGACCGAGATCCAGGCCTATGCGGGCAAGGTCGAAGCGGTCAGCGCCGCCGATGTCCAGGCCTTTGCCGGTAGCTATCTCGATCCGGCCAGGACCAGCGTCATCGTGGCCGGCGATGCCAAGGCGATGGGCGAGCCCCTGACCAAGGCCCTGCCGGGTGCCGCCGTGATCCCGGCGGCCAGACTGGACCTCGACAGCCCGACCCTGACGGCCAAATAGCCGCAGAATCCAGAAGCCCGGCCGCCCCGTACAGGGCGGCCGGGCGATCAGGCTGTTCAGACGACGGACGGCCCGGACATCGTCGGGCCGGAGACGGGCCTTAGCGGGTCGACTGGGCGGCCAGAAGGTCGCGGATCTCGGCCAGCAGGGCTTCCTGCGGGGGCGGGGCGGCCGGGGCCTCGGGTGCCGGCTCGGCGGCGTCGGCCCGGCGGATGCCGTTGACGGCCTTGACCAGCAGGAACACCACCACCGCCACAATCAGGAACTGGATCAGGGTGTTGACGAAGGCCCCGTACTGGATGGCCACCTTCTCGACCGCCTCGGTGGCCGGGTTTTCCGGCTTGAGCACCCATTCCAGCTTCGAGAAGTCCAGACCACCGGTCAGCAGGCCGATCGGCGGCATGATGACCTGATCCACCAGGCTCTTGACGATGCCGTTGAAGGCCGCGCCGATGATCACGCCGACGGCCAGGTCGATGACGTTGCCGCGGGCGATGAACTCGCGAAATTCCTTGACGATGCTCATGCCGGCTATCCTCAGCGGTCAGATGATCGGGGGTTGGGCCGCGAAGCCTATTCGTCGGCGTTGAGACGCGCGCGCAGTTCCTTGCCACTCTTGAAGAACGGCACGTGTTTGGCGCGGACATCGACGGTTTCGCCGGTGCGCGGATTGCGGCCCGAACGGGCCGGACGCGAGCGGACCGACAGGGCCCCGAAGCCGCGCAGCTCGACCCGGCCGCCCTCTTCGAGCGCGCCGATCATGCGCTCAAGGATCACCGTCACCACGCGCTCGACGTCTTTCTGCGTCAGGTGCGGGTTTTCATTCGCGAGCCTGGCGATGAGTTCAGACTTGATCATCGATATCCCCGGCGCCGGAGGAGGAGGGCGCGCCCGGACCTTTGCCCAATGGGGAATGAGTCTTCAAGGGGCAGGATACGATTCCGCCGATGCAATCCCGGCGCGCGTGAGAACTCGCCTGGCAAAAAAATCCACGCGTCCACCAAGTGAGGATTTTCCCCGCCGCAATGCCGGCGGAAACACGGTTAAAAATGATCACAGATCAGCCCGACGCAGCAGGAACCTGCCATAGGGATTGTGCATCACCCTATCGGCAGTCCATGACCGCCTGCCCGGACAATGGGCGCAGCTCTGCCGGACAAAGCCGCTCTCATCCAAGGACTTAGCCCAAGCGCCCAAAGAAAACGGCGGCCGGATCGCTCCGGCCGCCGCTGCCTTCAATCCCGCTGGGGGATGCGAAGACTATTCCTTCGGGGTGGCCCGCTCGCGCAGGGCGGCACCCAGGATGTCGCCCAGCGAAGCGCCGGAGTCCGACGAGCCGAACTGCTCGATGGCTTCCTTCTCTTCGGCCATTTCCAGCGACTTGATCGACATCGAAACGCGGCGGGCCGCCTTGTCGATGTTGGTGATCTGAGCGTCGACGCGGTCACCCACGGCGAAGCGCTCGGGGCGCTGTTCCTGGCGATCGCGCGACAGGTCCGACTTGCGGATGAACGAGGTCATCAGGGCGTCGTCTTCGCCGAAGCGAACTTCGATGCCGCCGGTGGTGACTTCGGTCACGGTCACGGTGACGGTCTGACCCTTGCGATAGGTGTCGCCCGACATCGGATCGCCGCCCAGCTGCTTGATGCCCAGCGAGATGCGTTCCTTCTCGACGTCGACGTCGAGAACCTTGGCCTTGACGACATCGCCCTTCTTGTAGCGGGCCATGGCTTCTTCGCCCGACGCGGTCCAGTCGATGTCCGACAGGTGCACCATGCCGTCGATGTCGTTGTCGAGGCCGATGAACAGACCGAACTCGGTCGCGTTCTTGACTTCGCCTTCGACGGTCGAGCCGACCGGGTGGGTTTCGAGGAACGAATCCCACGGGTTGGCCAGGGCCTGCTTCAGGCCCAGCGACACGCGGCGCTTGGACGGATCGACGTCCAGCACGACCACGTCGACTTCCTGCGAGGTCGAGACGATCTTGCCGGGGTGGACGTTCTTCTTGGTCCAGGACATTTCCGAGACGTGGACCAGGCCTTCAACGCCGGCTTCCAGCTCAACAAACGCGCCGTAGTCGGTGATGTTGGTGATGCGGCCCGTGAACTTGGCGCCGACCGGGTACTTCGCTTCCACGCCGTCCCACGGATCCGACTGCAGCTGCTTCATGCCGAGGCTGATGCGCTGGGTGTCCGGGTTGATCTTGACGATCTGAACCTTGACGGTGTCGCCGACCGCCAGGACCTGCGACGGGTGGTTGACGCGCTTCCAGCTCATGTCGGTGACGTGCAGGAGGCCGTCGATGCCGCCCAGGTCAACGAACGCACCGTAGTCGGTGATGTTCTTGACGACGCCTTCGCGGATTTCACCCTCTTGCAGCTGCGACACCAGTTCGGTGCGCTGCTCGGCGCGGGCTTCTTCCAGGATGGCGCGACGCGAGACGACGATGTTGCCGCGCGGGCGGTCCATCTTGAGGATGGCGAAGGGCTGTTCCTTGCCCATGAGCGGGCCGACGTCGCGCACCGGGCGGATGTCGACCTGCGAGCCCGGCAGGAAGGCCGAGGCGCCGCCCAGATCGACGGTGAAGCCGCCCTTGACGCGGCCGACGATGGCACCGAGCACCGGAACGTTCTGGGCGTAAACGCCTTCCAGACGGGTCCAGGCTTCTTCGCGCTTGGCCTTTTCGCGGCTGATGACCGCTTCGCCCATGGCGTTTTCCAGGCGCTCGAGGAAGACCTCGACGGTGTCGCCCAGCTTCACGGTCGCCTTGCCGGCTTCGTCGACGCCGAATTCCTTCAGCTGGACGCGGCCTTCGGTCTTCAGACCGACGTCGATGATCGCGAAGTCCTTCTCGATCCCGACAACGATGCCCTTGACCACGGTGCCTTCCGCGAAGTCGCGGCCGCCCATGGAGTCGTTCAGCAGCGCTTCGAAATCGTCGCGCGTCGGGTTGAAGCTCATATCGTCAGCCATGCTGATGTTTAGTCTCGTGTTGAGGGAAGCCCCATGGATGAAAGCCGCCGGTTGACGGTTCTGGGGATTCCGGGTTGGGTGATTTTTGATGCGGATCCGGCGCTTCCTAAGCGGCGGCAAGGCGGGCGGTGGATTAGCCCGGGAGGTCTCCCGACCGGGCGCGCGCCGTCTCGACAATGCGGCGGGCCGCATCGAAGGCCTGCTCTATAGTCATTTCCGACGTGTCGAGCAAGACGGCGTCGTCGGCCTGGGTCATGGGCGCGCTGGCCCGCCCACCGTCGCGTTCGTCGCGCTTGCGGATGTCGGCCAGGATCTCGTCGAAGGTGACGCTTTCGCCCTGACCCAGCAGCTGTTTCCATCGCCGCTCGGCGCGAACCTCAGGGCGGGCGGTGACGAACAGCTTGGCCGGAGCCTCGGGCGCGATCACCGTGCCGATGTCGCGGCCGTCGATCACGCTGCCGGGCTCGCGCAGGGCAAAACTGCGCTGCAGCTCAAACAGGGCCGAGCGGACGCCGGGATGCACCGCCACGCGGCTGGCGGCTTCGCCCGCCTGGCGGGTCCGCACCTCGGCCCGCTCCAGTTCGTCAAGGGCCAGGCCCCGGGCTGAGGCCTCGGCCGCGGCGGCGTCGTCCAGATCACCGCCCACGTCCAGCAGGCGCACACCCACCGCCCGGTAGAGCAGGCCGGTGTCGAGCATCGGATAGCCGTAGAGCCCGGCCAGCCGGCTGGCGACCGTGCCCTTGCCCGAGGCGGCAGGACCATCGACGGCGATGATGAAGGCCATGCTCAGGCTGCCGAAAGATCGGCGCCCAGGCCGCGCATCAGATCGGCAAAGCCCGGGAAGCTGGTGGCGATCATGCCCGGCTCGTCCACGGCCACGCCCTGCTGCGCAGCCATGCCGAGGATCAGGTGGCTCATGGCGATGCGGTGATCGCCGTGGGTGGTCACCGTTCCGCCGCCGCGCGGGGGCTGGCCCGTTCCGGTGACGATGAAGCCCTCGGGCTCCTCGACCACCTGCACCCCGCAGGCGATCAGGCCGTTGGCGGTCAGGCTGATGCGGTCGCTTTCCTTGACCCGCATCTCGCCTACGCCGCGCATCACCGTTTCGCCTTCGGCAAAGGCCGCCGCGATGGCCAGGATCGGATACTCATCGATCATCGAGGGCGCACGTTCCGGCGGCACCACAACGCCCTTCAGGGCCGAATGGCGGGCGGTGATGTCCCCGACTTCCTCGCCGCTGGCCATGCGCACGTTCGAGATCACCAGATCCGCGCCCATCTCCTGCAGGGTCGTGAAGAGACCCGTGCGCAGTTCGTTGAGCATCACGCCCTCGACCGTGACCTCCGAGCCCGGCACGATCAGGCCGGCCACGAGCGGGAAGGCCGCCGACGACGGATCACCCGGCACCGCCACATGGGTTCCGCTCAGCTTCTGGCCTTCGGGCAGGCGGATATGGCGGACGCCGTCCTTGTCCTCGACGATCACCTCGGCCCCGAAGCCGCGCAGCATGCGCTCGGTGTGGTCGCGGGTGGCTTCCGGCTCGATCACCTCGACGCCGCCCTCGGCGTGCAGGCCGGCCAGCAGAACCGCCGACTTCACCTGGGCCGAGGCCATCGGCAGGCGATAGCTCATGCCGCGCAGATTGCCGCCCTTCAGGGTCAGCGGCAGGCGGCCCTTGTCGCGGCCCAGCCAGGTGGTGCCCATGCGGGCCAGGGGATCCAGCACCCGGCCCATCGGCCGGCCCCGCAGCGAAGAGTCGCCCGTAAAGGTGGCGCAGAGGGCAAAACCGGCCGCCGCGCCCATGATCAGGCGAACCCCGGTGCCGGCATTGCCGCAGTCGATCACGTCGGTCGGCTCGGAGAAGCCGCCCTGACCCTCAATCCGCCAGCGGCCGACACCTTCGCGCTCGATGCGGGCCCCGAAGGCCTGCATGGCCCGCGCGGTGGCCAGAACATCGTCGCCCTCGAGCAGACCCTCGACTGTCGTCGTGCCGGTCGCCAGGGCCCCCAGGATCATCGAACGATGGGAAATCGACTTGTCGCCCGGGGCCCTGACGGTCCCGCGAAGGGCGCCGCCGGGCCCGCTTTTCAGTCCAGCCGCCGTCATGCCGTAACCGGCTCCCTAGTCATGGTGGGGTTCGCGAAGGGGATTGCTTTTGACAGCGGCCCTTGGCCATGGCAAGTGACCGGCCGCTTTTCCCATCTGGATCGAAGGGTCGCCTCTTGGCCAATCCCGAACTGGGTGCAAAACAAATTTGCCCCAACTGCCAATCGAAATTCTATGACCTGGGCCGTCGCCCGGCGCTTTGCCCCAAGTGCGGCGAGTCGTTCGACCCGGAAGAGGCGCTCAAGTCGCGTCGCGTCCGTGCCCGCGCCGTGACGCCGGACTATGACGCCGAGGACGAAAAGCCCGTCAACGCGGCCAAGGAAGAGCCGGACGGCTTTGAGGACGAGGTCGATGAGACCCCGGAAATCGACAAGGTCGAGCCCGACGTCTTGGAAACCGACGACGAAGACGCCGATCCGGGCGCGCCGACCCCTGCGGGCGGTGATGACCTGGGTGTCGATTTCGCCGAGGACGAAGACCTGGCCGAAGACGAAGCCGATGACGTGCCCTTCCTCGAAGACGAGGATGAAGACGTTCTCGACGACGAGATCGAAGGCCTCCCGGGCGCTGACGACGACGACCGCTAGACCTTCGAACACCGTTCGAAAAAATCTTCGAAAAAAGTTCGCCGGGAGGGTTGATCCAAAAATCCTCCCGGCATAGACATCGCGCCTCGCCGGAGCCGACCTGTTCGGGGACAGCGAGAAACACCAAGGTTCTCTTGGGAAACCAAGGACCTGGGGCTTTAGCTCAGCTGGTAGAGCGCTTGCATGGCATGCAAGAGGTCAGCGGTTCGACTCCGCTAAGCTCCACCAAAACGGCCGCTTCCCTAAAGGGAGCGGCCGTTTCCATTTTCAGCCTTCTGAACATTCAGCCGCACCTGCAGCGGCCGGCACGGCAAAACGCCCGGCCTTTCGGGCCGGGCGTCTGTCGTCCTGTCGGATCCTGAGCTGAGCCCGGCAGCGCCCTCAGGTGCGGACGCGCTGCAGTTCCTGGATCGCCGCCACGATGTGATAGAGCGAGCTGGCCGGCGCGGGCTCCTCGATGAAAGCCCCCTCCGGCGTCAGCTTGTCGCGCCACAGGCCCGGGGTCGGGGTGTCGAGATAGGCCAGCAGCGCGACCGCTGCCGAACGGGCGTCGGTTCGGAAATCGTCACGATCCTCCGGCGCGACCGTATCGGCCAGGATCAGGGCGGCCTTCAGCCACTCGGTCTGCGGCCACAAACGCGCCTGACGGCTCTGGGTCGTGAAATCATCGAACTGGGCATCGAGGGCCACGCCCCGCGAGAGATCCACGCCCCGGCGCCCTGCGGCATAGAGCCGCCGCGCCGCAGCCAGACCGGCGGCATGGTCGCGCGCCAGGCTCCAGCGGGTAAGAAGCCAGGCCCACTCGAACTGATGCCCCGGCTCGATGCGCCGGCCGGCGTCACCGGCAGCCGGAGCCCACTGGGCGTCAAAGACCTCGCGGATCGCCCCGCTGCCGGCATCGATCATCCGGGTCAGGGCCAGCTCGGCAATGCCGTCGGCGATCCCTGGCCAGCGGGGGCTGGACCCCACCTCGCCCCAGGCCAGGGCGGCTTCGAACAGGTGCATCAGCGGATTGGACAGATAGGCATCCTCGCCGGTCTCGACAAAACCGCCCGCCGGGCTGCGACGGGTTTCGATCCGGTCCAGCAGGGCCAGGGCTTCGGTCTCGAGCTCGGCGCCGCCACCGCCCGCGCCCCGCACAGCCGCCGTACCCAGCAGGAAGAAGGCCTGGTCATAGAGATAGGCCGTATCGTCCAGAACGGCCCCGTCAGCCCCCACCAGGGTGCGGAACTGGCCATCCGGGCGCTGGTAGCGGCTGCGGGCTGCCTCGAGCCCGTGGAGGGCGGCCTGACGCCAGGGTCCGGCCCAGCCCAGCCGTCCGGCGGTGGCAAAGGCATAGGCCTGACGGCCGTTCAGCCGGCCCCGGCGCGGGATCGCCATCGGTGCTCCGCCCAGGCCGACCGCCTCGACAAAACCGCCGCCCTGGTGATCGGCACCCAGGCTCCACCAGACCGGCAGGGCCCGCGTCATCAGCCAGGCGGTCAGCCGATCGGCGAGGCCGCTCAGGGTCCCGGGTCCGACGGTGTCGACGGCCGCGTGCCGCAGGGCCTTCATCTGGTCGACGGCCCCCTTGACGTCCTGGGCCGACGACAGGCCGCAGACCAGGATGGCGTCGTTCTCAACGACCACCGCCAGGTCCGACACGCCGATCAGGGCGACCAGCTGGGTGGAGCCGGTCTTGCGGACCAGGCAGTTGCTGGCGCCCTGCAGGATCACGTCCTCACAGACCGCATTGCCGGCCGCGTCGCCGGAAGAGCCGGCGGCGGCGGCCTGGATGGCATCCCAGGCCCCGAGGTCCGACCATTCGAAATCGACCGGAAGGACAGCGGCCCGGGTGGTCTTTTCCATCACCGCATAGTCGATGGAGATCTTCGTGGCCCCCGTGAAGCCGGGCCCCAGCAGGAGGCCGCCAGCCTTGGGTCCGGCCTCGGCAACCGCGATGCGGGCCGCGTCCGACACGGCCGGGGCAAAGGCATCGAGTTCGGTCAGAAGGGTTTGGGCGGCGACGACGAAATTGCCGCTGTTCCACAGATAGCCGGCCTCGACATAGGTCCTGGCAAGCGCTTCGCCCGGCTTTTCGACAAAGGCCGCGACCGGCTTGACGGCCGCCGCGCCATCGGCCGGCTGGATATAGCCATAGGCGCTGGACGGGGCGCTGGGCCGTACGCCGAGGGTGACGATCAGACCGTCATCCGCAGCCGACCGCGCCGCAAGATTTACGGCCGCCCGGAACGCCCCGGCGTCCGGGACATGGTGGTCCGACGCGCAGACCACCATCACGCCCGCCGGGTCCTGGGCCGCAACCCAGGCGGCCGCAGCGGCCATGGCCGGCGCGGAATCGCGGGCTTCAGGCTCCAGCAGCAGGGTCGCCTCGACCCCCAGGGCCGCCAGCTGTTCCTGGATGGCGGCGGCATGGATTCGGCCGGCGACGATCACCGGGGCCGCCGCGTTTTCGACGCCGGCGAGGCGCAGGACAGTCTGCTGGAAGCTGGACAGAGGGCCGAGCAGGGGAATGAACTGCTTGGGCCGGGAAGGCCGGGAGGCCGGCCACAGACGCGTGCCGGAGCCGCCGCACATGATAACCGGATAGGTGGCCAAGCTGATCCCTCGCAAACCCGTGGTTTTCGGCATAACGCAACCTCAGAGAGGCGGTCGAGGCCGTTCTACCGTCCAGCCGTGAACATTGTGTTCTAAACCGGCACTGATCGCAGACCGGGCAGGCGGTGAGTGCGCCGCAAGCCTCATGGCCGGGCCTTGAACCCGGCTCCCCCAATCGCCACCTTGATTGAACGTTGCTCTGCCGGATGCCGTTCCGGGTCCGGTCGGGCGAACGAAGTCGCTTTTGCGTAGGACTTCGCGATGACCCGAACCATCCTGTTCGACAGCCCCTTCCTGTTGGGCTTCGAGCATACCCGAGACCTGATCGAGCGCGCCGCCAAGGCCGCGGCCGAGAGCTATCCGCCCTACAATGTCGAGCAGGATGACGAGGGCGGTGTGCGCATCACCCTGGCTGTCGCGGGCTTCTCGCCCGAACAGCTGCACGTCACCGTCGAGGGCGGCCAGCTGATCGTGGCCGGCAAGCGCGAACCCGAGGCGCGAACTGAGGCTGATCGGGCCTTCCTGCATCGCGGCATCGCCGCACGGGGCTTTGTCCGGACCTTCGTCCTGGCAGAAGGGATCGAGGTCAGCACCGCGACCCTCGAGCACGGCCTGCTGCATATCGACCTGGCCCGGCCCCGCCCGGAGCGCCTGGTGAAGCGCATTCCGATCCGCTCCATAGCCTGACACCAGGCCCCCATTTCGCGTCCAGATCTGCCCGGCGATCACAGATCCGCCGAACCGCTCCGTCTGCGGCGCGTTTCCCCGTACAACAGGAGGTGGTCATCATGACACCGAACCCGCACACCCCGGTCTTCACGTCCGAGGCCTTCGCCGCCCTGGGCGGCCCGGACCTTGTCTATGTTCGCCCGATCAGGGCCTCGGAGATCCTCGCCGACGCCCCCGAAGGGATCCATGACACCGACCTACGACCCGACCAGACCCTCTATGCGGTGTGTCGGGCTGACGGTGCCCGGCTGGCGGTCCTGATCGACCGCGACACGGCCATCGCCGCTGCGATCGCCCACGAGCTGGCCCCGGTTTCGGTGCACTGATCGAGACTCGGACGACCCTCAGGCGGCCGAGCTGGTCGCCTCGTGGGTCAGGAGCACATTGACCGCATCGGCCGAACGCGCCTTGCGCAGCTGCTCGCGCAGCTCGGGCTGGCGCATCAGCCGCGACACCCGGGCCAGGGCCCGCAGGTGCTGAACACTGGCGTCAGTCGGTGCCAGGAGGGCGACCACCAGGTCGACCGGCTTGTCATCGACTGACCCAAAGGCCACCGGCGTTTCCAGACGCACAAAGATGGCGCGGACCCGATCGACGCCCAGGACCCGCGCGTGGGGAATGGCGACGCCGTGGCCGACTCCGGTAGAGCCGGCCGCTTCACGCTCAAGCAGGCCCTCAAGGACGGCATCGGCGTCGACGCCCAGAACCCGGGCGGCGACGTCGGCGACGACTCCAAGAACCTGACGCTTGCCCGGCGCACTGACGCGAAGCGTCACCGCAGCGGGGTCCAGAAGATCGGCGATGGTCATGGACTTCAACGCTCGCTCGCTATCGGCCGCCGCAACACCGTCGCTGCAGGTCGTCCGCAACGTCCGGGATCATGACACGATCCGGTTAGCGCGCGGTTGACCCGTTCCCGTTCAGCGACTTCGTGCGTTCGGGGTCTATCCAGCCGATATTTCCGTCTGGTCGCCGATACACCACGGACAATCCGTCATGGGCGGCGTTCCTAAACACGATTGCCTGGGACTCGGTCAAGTCCAGTTCCATGACCGCCATGGAAACGGTCATTATCTTCAACGAAGCTTCACCTTCGGCGATGACCATGGCCGACGGCGCGCCGGCAGGATGGTCGTCTTCGATGGCCCAGTCATCGTCCTCATGTTCGTCGATCTCCGGGGCCCGGAGGACGTACATGGCCGCGTTCTCGGCCTGTTTGGCGCTGGCGGCGATGGAGTGACTTTTAAGTCGTCGTTTGTACCGCCGGATCCTCGTCTCGATCTTGGCCAGGGCCGCGTCGAACGCCGCATGGGCGTCCTGTCCCGATCCATGGCTGATCAGTTGCTGACCCGAAGCCAGCTTTACCGAGCAGTCGGCACGGAAGGCGTGGCCCTCCTTGCTGATGACCACGTCGGCATTGCCGCCGCGGTCAAAATACTTGCCGATGCTCAGGGTGATTTCGTCGGAGACTCGCGCTCGCAGAGCCTCGCCAACGTCGACATGCTTGCCGGAGATTTGGACTTGCATGTCCTAACAACGCGCCCGTCCGAGGCCGGTGTCAAGCGCCTCAATAAGCTCAAAAAAGTGTTGAAAAAAACGAGACCAGCCGGCCCACGGCGGCCGTGACGACGCCTGCGCTGAGGAAGAGCAGGCCGACGCTGAGGGCGGCCATCATATAGCCCAGCAGGGCCAGAAGACCATCCCTCTGCAGCAGGGCCAGGGACAGGATCGCCACGGTCGCGCCCGGCGCGAAATTGCCCAGCGGAATTGGCAGGACCAGCACCATGGCCAGCAGGGTACAGACCACGCCGATCATCCGCTCGCCCAGGGGCGTAAACAGCCAGGTCAGGCGGGGACGGGTAACCAGTTCCATCCGCTTGACGATGGGGGTGAGCTTGCGGAACAGGCCCCGCAGGTCGTCCCGCTTCAGCGGCCGGTCAATCATCCGGCGCGGCAGCCACGGCGCATCGGCCCCCCAGGCGATCTGCGGGGCCAGCAGCAGGATCGGCAGGCTCAGGAGGGTGGACGAGCCCGGCGGCAGGGGCAGGGTATTGAGCGCCCCGAACAGGAACAGCATGGCCCCGAAAGCGCGGCTGTCGAACGACTCAAGCATCTGGCCGACGGTCAGGCTGGGACGTGTGTCCTCGCCGAACTCCGCAATCACATCGGACAGGCTTCTGATCGTCATGCACGCTCCTTGAGACCGACCCTATAACGCCTCGAAGTGCTGAAGGGGCGTTAAGACCGTGTCAGGGTGCGCAATGGGTCTCAGCAGGCTTCCTTGATCAGCCGGCGGCGCTCGACCGATGACGGGATCCGCATGGCCTCGCGGTACTTGGCCACCGTGCGCCGGGCGATGTCGACGCCGGCGGCCTTCAGGATCTCGACGATCGCATCGTCGGAATGGACGTCGGCGCCGGTGCGCTCGGCCTCGACCAGACCCTTGATCTTGTGGCGGACACTGGCCGCCGAGTGCGCTTCTCCGCCCTCGGACGACTGGATGGCCGAAGTGAAGAAGAACTTCAGCTCGAAAACGCCGCGCGGGGTGGCGACATACTTGTTGGAGGTCACCCGGCTGACGGTGCTCTCGTGCATGCCGATGGCATCGGCGACCGTCTTCAGGTTCAGCGGCCTCAGGTGCTCGACCCCGTAGGCCAGAAAGCCGTCCTGCTGCCGGACGATCTCGCTGGAGACCTTCAGGATGGTCTTGGCGCGCTGGTCGAGGCTTTTGACCAGCCAGTTGGCCGAGGCCAGGCACTCGGAGACAAAGGTCTTTTCCTGGTCGCCGCGGGCACCGCCGGACACCCGGGCGTGATAGCGCTGGTCGACCAGCACCCGGGGGAGGGTGTCGGTATTCAGTTCGACATGCCACATGCCGCCCAGGCCCTCGCGGACATGGACGTCGGGCACGAGGGTTTCGGCAGGCTCGCTGTGGAAGGCCGCGCCGGGCCGGGGCGTCAGGCCCCGGATCTCGGCGACCATCTCGCGCAGGTCTTCCTCGTCGACACCGCAGATGCGACGCAGGCCGGCCATGTCACGACGGGCCAGCAGGTCCAGATTGGCCAGCAGCGCGGCCATGGCCGGATCGTAGCGGTTCTGGTCCTTCAGCTGCAGGGCCAGGCACTCGGCCACGTCGCGGGCCGCAACGCCGGTGGGCTCAAAGCCCTGCACCACGCCCAGGACGCGCTCGACCAGGGCGAGGTCGCAGCCGAGCCGTTCGGCGGTCTCGGCCAGATCCAGCCGCAGATAGCCGCCGGCATCGACGCCGTCGATCAGGACGCTGGCAATCAGTTGCTCGGACGCCGACAGCCCGGCCTGGGCCAGCTGACGGGTCAGATGTTCCGCCAGGGTCGGCACGGCGGTGAGGGAACTCTCATAGCCCTCGTCGCCCTCGAAGGAGCCCCCGCCGCCGGCCCGCGACCAGTCGATCTGTCCGCCGGCCTGCTCGGCGGCTTCGCCGTCTCCCGAGGCACGTTCGCCGGGCGAGACGTCATCGGGCGTGGCGTCCATCTCGCGGCTGGCCGAGGAGTCATCGACCGCATCGACCGCCAGGTCGCTGGCCACAGGTTCGCGTTCGCCCTCGGACACAGCCTCGCTCTCGCCCTCGTCGCGTTGCAGAAGCGGGTTGCGCTCCAGCTCGGCCTCGACAAAGGCGTCCAGCTCGATGTTGGACAGTTGCAGCAGCTTGATCGCCTGCTGCAGCTGCGGGGTGATGACGAGGCCCTGGCCCTGCCGGAGCTCTAGTCTGTGGCTGAGCGCCAATGCGCCCTCCTGGCAAATCGAACAAAGTTTCGATCGCCATAGAACGGGGTGTCTGGTTAACGGCTCGCCAACGCCTGCAATAAACGGGCCGGTGCGACTTTCCGCCCACAGCCCACCCCTGAAAAAGAACGGCCGCCTGTTCGGCGGCCGGTCCAAAGTCTTGAATTAAAAGGCTTTCAGGTTCAGGTCCGCTCGACGAAATAATCGCCCAGATAGACGCGGCGCACCTCGGGATCGTCGATGATCTCCTGCGGCGAGCCTTCGAACAGCACCTCGCCCGCGTGAATGATCGACGCCCGGTCGATGATGTCCAGGGTTTCGCGGACATTGTGGTCGGTGATCAGGATGCCGATCCCGCGCTTTTTCAGATAGCCGACGACCTCGCGGATGTCGGCGATGGCCAGGGGGTCGATACCGGCGAAAGGCTCGTCCAGCAGCATGAACGACGGCTCGCTGGCCAGGGCGCGGGCGATTTCCACCCGTCGCCGCTCACCGCCCGACAGGGCCACGGCCGGCGACTTGCGGATATGGGTGATGTGCAGCTCTTCGAGGATGTTGGTCACCGCCTCATTGGCCTTGCGCTGGTTCTTCTCGCGCATCTCGACCACGGCCATGACGTTCTGCTCGACCGTCATGCCCCGGAAGATCGAGGCTTCCTGGGGCAGATAACCGACCCCGAGCCTCGCCCGCTGGAACATCGGCTGGGCCGTAATGTCCTCGCCGTCCAGATAGATCGAGCCGTAGTCGGCGGCGATCAGGCCCGTGATCATGTAGAAACAGGTGGTCTTGCCGGCACCGTTCGGGCCCAGCAGGCCCGCGACTTCGCCGCGCTTGAGGCGCAGGGAGACGCTCTTGACGACCGGGCGGTCGCCGAACGACTTGCCGATCGAGTCGACGATCAGACCCTCGGAGTCCGGGGCGGCGTAGGTGCCGAGCGGCGTCATTTTCATCGGGCTGGCCTAGCGCTTGGGTTCGGCGGTCTTCTTGGAATCGTCGGGATAGATCACCGACCGCACCCGGCCCGGCTTGCCCCGGCCCTTGACGTTGGACTCCAGCTTGATGTCGTTGGTCTTGGTCTGGACCGTCATCCTGTCACCGCGCGCCACGTCCTGGCCACGCACCACGATGACATCGCCGGTGATGACGATGGTGTCGCTGGCATAGTTGTAGACCGCATGGTCGCCGCGCACGGTCTGGTCGGCCGTGACGTAGAACACGTCGCCGTCGGCCTCCAGGCGCTCGGCGTCGCCGCAGGAACCGCTGCCGGTGCCGCCCTTGCGCTTGTTATAGACATTGATGACCGCAGCCCGCAGGCGCGCCTTGTCCTGCAGCACCTCGACATTGCCGCGGAAGATCTGCTTGCACTGGCTGTTGATGACTTCCTGCTCGTCCGCAGACACGTCCACGGGCGCGCTGGAGTCGTTGGCGATCTGGGCATGGGCCGCCCCGCTCACCAGGATCAGTGCGGTCACCGCCGCCGCCATCCAACGCTGCATCAAGTCGAAGTCCTCATCTGTCGCCTCAGCGACCCTGGCCGGGGGTACTCTTACTGCCGATCAATCCGGGTGCGAACCCCACCCCTGAAAACGATCCGGTCGCCCTTGTCATATACGGAGTAGGCGTTGGATTGCACCTGCCCCTTTGGCCCTTCGCCCGTCAGGGCCGTCTCGCCGGTGATGTTACCGGTCATGGTATCGACCAGGGCCTGGTCTGAGGCGAAGCGATAGCCGCCACCGTCATCCAGGCGCACATCCCCCTTGAGCGAGAGCTTCAGGGTATCCTCGCGATAGACGCCCGTGCTGGCCGTCACCCGCGTGGGCTGCTCCTCGTCGATGCCGAGGGTCAGGGTCGGGGCCTCCAGATAGACCTTCTTCAGGTCCTTGTCGTCGCGCACCGCCGCCCGCGCCGTGATCATGAAGCTGCGGCCGTCGCTGGACTGGCCGTAGAACCGCGGAGAAATCATCCGGATCTGGGTCGGCGACTCGGCCGGGGCGCGCTTGGTCGCCTCGATCGAGCGCCAGATCACCTGGCCGGCCACGCCGAGCAGGATGACGGCCACCGCCGCCGGCAGGACAACGCGCAGCAGATGGATCAGCCGCGAGCGCCGCCGCCATTTCTGCAGGTCCCGGGCGACATGACGTCCGGTGGTGGCTGCGGCCGCGACCATCGGCGGATCCTAGCTGTGAGCGAAGATGTCGACATCCTCCCAACCGGCCAGGTCGAGGGCGGCGCGGTGGGGCAGGAAATCGAACGAGGCCTGGGCCAGGGCCATGCGGCCCTCGCGCTCGAGCATGGCGTTGAGCTTCAGGCGCAGGCCGTGCAGGTGCAGCACGTCCGAGGCAGCATAGGCCACCTGCTCGGGGCTCAGGGTCGCCGCGCCCCAGTCCGAGCTCTGCTGGACCTTGGACAGCTCGACGCCCATCAGCTCGCGGGTCACGTCCTTGAGGCCGTGGCGGTCGGTATAGGTGCGGGCCAGCTTGGAGGCGATCTTGGTGCAATAGACGGGGGCGGTCATCACCCCGAGGTGCAGCAGGAACATGGCGATATCGAAGCGGCCGAAGTGGAACAGCTTCAGCACCGCCGGATCCGTCAGCAGCCGCTTGAGATTGGGCGCGTCATAGGTCGACCGGTCGAGCTTGACCAGGTGAGCGTCGCCCTTGCCGTCCGACAGCTGGACCACGCACAGGGGATCGCGCCCGAGGCGCAGGCCCATGGTTTCGGAATCGATCGCGATCGCGTCGGCACCGGCGAACACGCCGTCGGGCAGGTCGCCCTCATGAACAAAATTGGCCAAGGTCTTCAGAGCTCTCCGGCAGCGCGATACCGCGACAGACGCCGGCCCTGCCGGCGCACCCGTCAGGGCGCGCGACACTATAGTCGGGATGAATCGACGGGATGAAATGAATTTCTATCGGAAGGAACTACCGGCTCCACCCCGCGCCTCTTTCAAGGGTTGGTAAGGGGTGGTGCCCAGGAGAGGACTCGAACCTCCACGACCTTTCAGTCACTGGCACCTGAAGCCAGCGCGTCTACCAATTCCGCCACCTGGGCCCGCAAGGCAACCGCTTGGATCGCCGCGAGGCCGGGACGTTTAGGGAAAGGTTCCGGCCCCGTCAATCGACAATTACGGACAATTTGCGCATTTCGTTGCGAAGCCCCGCGCGGTCGTCTATCCCCCGCATCATCGCAGGCGACGGGGATTGAAGATGCAAGGTCTGGTCACGGTGTTCGGCGGCTCCGGCTTCGTCGGCAGCCAGGTCGTGCGGCAGCTCGCAAAGGCGGGTCACCGCGTTCGCGTCGCCGTTCGCCAACCCAACCTCGCCTACAAGATGCGGATGCTGGGCGATGTCGGCCAGATCGAGGTCGTTCAGGCCAATGTCCGCAACGCCGCCTCGGTGGTGCGGGCCCTGGACGGGGCCGAGGCCTGCGTGAACCTGGTGGGCCTGCTCTATGAGGCCGGCCGGCAGAAGTTCCAGGCCGTACATGTCATGGGTGCCAAAACCGTCGCCGAACAGGCTGCGGCCGCCGGCGTCACCCGCTTCGTGCAGATGAGCGCCATCGGGGCCGACGCCGGCTCCGAGTCGAAATACGCCCGCACCAAGGCCGAGGGCGAAGAGGCCGTGAAGGCCGCCTTCCCCGGTGCCGTGATCGTCCGCCCGTCGGTGGTGTTCGGCCCCGAGGACGCCTTCTTCAACCGCTTCGGCCAGATGGCGGCCTATGCCCCGGCCCTCCCGCTGGTCGGTGGCGAGACCCGCCTGCAGCCGGTGTTCGTCGGCGACGTCGCCGCCGTGATCACCCGGGCCGTCTCCGATCCGGCCATGGCCGGCCTGACCTATGAACTGGGCGGTCCGGGCGTGTTCACCATGCGCCAGATCCTCGAGCTGATCCTGACCGAGACCGGCCGCGACCGGCCGCTGGTTCCCCTGCCCTGGCCCATCGCCACCCTGATCGGCCAGCTGGGCGACATCCAGAGCGGCATCCTGCCGATCGCTCCGCCGATCACCAGCGACCAGGTCGAGCTGCTGAAGAGCGACAATGTCGCCGACCACGGCCTGCCCGGCCTGGCCGAGGTCGGCATCGTCCCGACCAGCATCGAGGCGATCGTGCCGTCCTACCTCTACCGCTACCGCAAGGGCGGCCAGTACGCGCCGACCCCGGCAGGAGCGTTCTGACGCGGCGGCTTCTTTCGCCCTTTGCGGGCGATGACGCGGCGAGCCCCAAACAATCAAAGCCGCGCCCCGTCGAGTGACCGGGCGCGGCTTTTGCGTTGATCAGGTCCTGATCCGTCTCCCGCCGGAGGGAGAAGGGCTACACCCTCAGTGCGGCACGTAGATCAGGCCCAGGCCGATCACGCCGACGATGATCCGCCACCAGGCGAACGGGGTGAAGCCGCGCTTGCCGACGAAGTCGATCATGTACTTCACGACCACGAGGCCCGACAGGAACGACACCACAAAGCCGATCGCGATCGTGCCGGCATGGCTGGGATCGATGTCCTTGTAGCTCTTGAGCAGATCCAGGGCGAAGGCCCCGACCATGATCGGGATGGCCATGAAGAAGGAGAACTCGGCCGCGGCCTTGCGCTCCACGCCCAGCAGCATCGAGCCGACGATGGTCGAGCCCGAGCGCGAGACGCCCGGCAGCAGCGACAGGCACTGGAACAGGCCGATCATCAGGGCCGTCTTCAGGCTCAGGGCCATGCCGTCCAGCTCGCGCGGCGCCGGGGCCTTCTTGTCGACGACCAGCAGGATGATGCCGCCGAGGATCAGCGACACGCAGATCACCTGGGGCAGGAACGGATTTTCGAAGAAGTGCTTGATGACCCCGTGCAGGGCCAGACCGGCGACGAAGGCCGGAACACAGCCGATAATTACGCTGAGCGCAAAGCGCCGGGCTTCCGGCCGGGTCGGCAGGCCGATCACCACTGCCCACAGGCGCTGGAAATAGAGCGCCACCACCGCCAGGACCGCGCCCAGCTGGATCAGGACGATGAAGGTATCCCAGGTCGGATCCGTCAGGCCCAGGGCGATCTTGGTCAACAGCAGGTGGCCTGTCGACGAGACGGGAATGAACTCCGTCAGGCCCTCGACCAGACCCAGAATAATCGCGCTCAGCCAGTCGGCCATCGGTGCTTCTCCAAACCTGCCCTGACCTGCGCCCGACAGGGTAAAAACGTCGTTAATCCACAAAGTAGACCAATTTGAGGGCGAACCCGGCGCATCAACGGCCAGCGACGCGTCAATCCCGGAGATTATTGTCTACTAATTTTACCACCGCATTCTTCTTGCGGAAAAGAGTCCTTATGAGCCCCTCATACGCAATTTTTTCCCCATGAGCGGGGACGAGGGAAGTCGCATGGCAGAGCGCATGCTGAAATTCACCACGGTCGCGCGTGGCACGCCTGAAAAGCGGGCGGCGGACGCTCGCAGCGGCGACTTCCACGAGATCTATGCCGACTTCATCGACGCCAAGGCGACCGAGCAGGCCTCGCGTTGCTCGCAATGCGGCGTGCCGTTCTGCCAAACCCACTGCCCCCTGCACAACAACATCCCCGACTGGCTGCGGATGACCGCCGAAGGCCGCCTGGAAGAAGCCTACCAGCTGTCCCAGGCGACCAATTCCATGCCGGAGGTCTGCGGTAGAATCTGCCCGCAGGACCGGCTCTGCGAAGGCAACTGCGTCATAGAGCAGTCAGGTCACGGCACGGTGACGATCGGCTCGGTCGAACGCTACCTGACCGACAAGGCCTGGGAGATGGGCTGGGTGAAGCCGCTGGTGGCCGGCGAGGCCCGCGGCCAGTCGGTCGGCATCATCGGCGCGGGACCGGCCGGTCTGGCGGCGGCCGAGCGCCTGCGCGAACAGGGCTATGAGGTCACCGTCTATGACCGCCATGACCGGGCTGGCGGCCTGCTGATCTACGGCATTCCCGGCTTCAAGCTGGAAAAGGACGTCGTCGAGCGTCGCACGGCCCGCCTGGCCGACGGCGGCGTGGTCTTCAAGCTGGGCTTCGAGGTCGGCCGTGATGCCAGCCTGCAGGACCTGCGCGACCAGCACGACGCGGTGCTGATCGCTGTCGGCGTCTATGCGGCGCGCGACCTGACGGTCCCCGGGTCGGGCAGTCAGGGCGTCGTCCCGGCCCTCGACTATCTGATCGCCTCCAACCGCACGGGCCTGGGCGACAGCGTGCCCGACTATGAGAGCGGCGCGCTCAATGCCTCCGGCAAGGACGTGGTCGTGGTCGGCGGCGGCGATACCGCCATGGACTGTGTCCGCACCGCCATCCGCCAGGGCGCGACCTCGGTGACCTGCCTCTATCGCCGCGACAAGGCCAACATGCCGGGCTCGCTGCGCGAGGTGGCCAATGCCGAGGAAGAGGGCGTGACCTTCGAATGGCTGGCCGCACCGCGTGCCGTCATGGGCGAGGCGGGCGGCGCGACGGGCGTGCGGGCGATCCGCATGCGCCTGGGCGCACCCGACGCCTCGGGCCGCCAGAGCCCTGAAGAGATTGAAGGCGGTGATTTCGACCGCCCGGCCCAGCTGGTGGTCAAGGCCCTGGGCTTCGAGCCGGAAAACCTGCCCGAGGCCTGGTCGGCCCCGGACCTGAGGACCACCCGCTGGGGCACGGTGAAGGCCGATGTCCGTCACCAGATGACCAGCCTCGACGGCGTTTTCGCCGCCGGCGACATCGTACGCGGTGCCTCCCTGGTGGTCTGGGCGATCAAGGACGGCCGCGACGCCGCCGACGCCATGCACCGCTATCTGACGGCCAAGGCCGGCGCTTCGGCGCTGATCGCGGCGGAGTAGGCGCGATGACGACGAACCCAAAGTCGACCGTCCGGCGCTGGCTGCCCCTGGCCCTGGTGGTCGGGGCTGCGGTCCTGGCCAGCTGCGCGCGCCAGCCCGACCCCGTGGGCGGCGCGACCCCTCCGGGCTTTTTCCTCGGACTGTTTCAGGGCCTGACCGCCCCCTTCACCCTGTTTCTCGGCTGGCTTTGGGACGGGCGCATCTACGCCTTCCCGAACACCGGCTGGTTCTATGACCTTGGCTTCATGCTCGGCCTGAGCGCTTGGGGCGGCGGCGCCGCCGCCTCCCGGTAGGACTCTTCAACATGATCGACCTCTATCTGAAGAACCGCCAGGCGCTGATCGACGGTCACGCCTATGACCCGACCACCGAGCGCGACGCCTGCGGCGTCGGCCTGGTCTGCGCCATCGACGGCACGCCCCGCCGGGAAGTCGTCGAACTGGCGATCAAGGCCCTGAAGGCTCTCTGGCACCGCGGCGCGGTCGATGCCGACGGCAAGACCGGCGACGGCGCCGGCATCCTGCTGTCCGTCCCTCAGGACTTCTTCACCGACCAGGTGCGCCGCACCGGCCACGCCCTGCGGGCCGGAGCCATCGCGGTCGGCCAGATCTTCCTGCCGCGCACCGATCTGGGCGCACAAGAAGCCTGCCGCACGATCGTCGAGGCCGAGGCCCTGCGCTTTGGCTTCTACATCTATGGCTGGCGCCAGGTGCCGGTGAACACCGCCGTGATCGGCGAGAAGGCCAATGCCACCCGTCCGGAAATCGAGCAGATCATGCTGGCCGCCCCGGCCGGTCTGGAAGGCGAGGCCCTCGAGCGCGCCCTGTTCCTGTGCCGCAAGCGGATCGAAAAGCGCGTCCACGCCCAGAACCTGTCGGGCTTCTACATCTGCTCACTGTCGGCCAAGTCGCTGATCTACAAGGGCATGTTCCTGGCCGAGGCCATCGACGAGTTCTATCCCGACCTCAAGGACGAGCGCTTCGCCGCCAATGTGGCGATCTTCCACCAGCGCTATTCGACCAACACCTTCCCCGAGTGGCGCCTGGCCCAGCCCTTCCGGATGCTCGCCCACAACGGCGAGATCAACACCGTCAAGGGCAACATCAACTGGATGAAGTCCCACGAGATCAAGATGGCCGCCCAGGCCTTCGGCGAGTTCGGGGACGACGTGAAGCCGGTGATCCAGCCGGGCGGGTCCGACTCGGCCTCGCTGGACAACACCTTCGAGGTGCTGGTCCGCGCCGGCCGTGATGCGCCGATGGCCAAGGCCCTGCTGGTGCCGGAAGCCTCGGGCCCCAGCCTGAGCGACTCCCACCAGGCGCTCTACTCCTACTGCAACGCCGTGATGGAGCCCTGGGACGGCCCCGCCGCCCTGTGCGCCACCGACGGCCGCTGGGTCGTGGCCGGCAAGGACCGCTCGGGCCTGCGACCGCTGCGCGTGGCCTATACGGATGACGGCCTGGTGATCATGGGCTCGGAAGCCGGCATGTGCGGCGTCGCCGAGAGCCGCATCACCCAGAAACTGGCCATCGCACCGGGCCGGATGATCGCCATCGACCTGCTGGAAGGCCGCCTCTATGGCGAGGACGAGATCATCGACGAACTGGCCGGCCGCCACCCCTATACCGAGTGGCTCGGCAACATGGTGGATCTCGAAAAGGAGATCGCGCCCGGCCCCGAACCCCGCGCCTATGGCCGCGAGGAACTGACCCGCCGCCAGGCCGCCGCCGGCTTCAGCCTCGAAGACCTTGAAATGATCCTCGCCCCCATGGTCGAGGACGGCAAGGAAGCCGTCGGCTCGATGGGCGATGACAGCCCTCTGGCCGTACTGTCGGAGAAGTATCGGCCGCTCAGCCACTTCTTCCGCCAGAACTTCAGCCAGGTGACCAACCCGCCGATCGATCCGCTGCGGGAAACCAACGTCATGAGCCTGAAGACGAGGTTCAAGAACCTCGGCAACATCCTGGCCCAGGATGCCGCCCAGGCTGACGTCTATGTGCTGCAGAGCCCGGTCCTGACCACCGGCATGTATGTCCGGATCCGTGAGGCGCTGGGCGAGAAGAACGTCGCGGTCATCGACTGCACCATGCCGCTGCCGGCCCCAGAAGCCCGCCCGGGCGATGCCCTGCGCGCCAATCTCGACCGCATCCGGGCCGAGGCCGAAGATGCCGTCCTGCGCGGCTGCGGGGCCATCGTCCTGACCGACGAAGGCAGCCAGCAGGATCGCGTCGCGGTGCCGATGATCCTCGCCACCGGCGGCGTCCATGCCCACCTCGTGGCCAAGGGCCTGCGGTCGTACGTCTCGATCATCGTCCGCTCGGCCGAGTGTCTCGACACCCACTATTTCGCAGTGCTGGTCGGCGTGGGGGCCACAGCGGTCAACGCCTATCTGGCCCAGGAAACCTTCCAGGACCGCCTCGAGCGCGGCCTGATCGGCGACAAGACCCTTCGCGACGTGTGCCTGAACTTCAAGGGTGCCATCGAGGCGGGCCTGCTGAAGATCATCTCCAAGATGGGCATCAGCGTCATCTCGTCCTATCGCGGCGGCTACAACTTCGAGGCTGTCGGCCTGTCGCGCGCCCTGGCCGCCGAGTTCTTCCCCGGCATGCCCTCGCGGATCTCGGGCATCGGCCTGGCCGGCATCGAGAGCAAGGCCGTCGAGCTGCACCGCAAGGCCTGGGACGGCGGGGTCGTCACCCTGCCGGTCGGCGGCCTCTACAAGCTGCGCAAGTCGGGCGAGGCCCATGCCTTCGAGGCGCGGCTGATCCACACCCTGCAAAGCGCCTGCGATACCGGCGACTACGAGCTCTATCGCCGCTGGTCCAACGGCCTGCGCACCCAGAAGCCGATCCAGCTGCGCGACCTGCTGGACTGGCGCTCGGACCGCAACCCGATCTCGACCGACGACGTCGAGAGCGTCAACGAGATCCGCAAGCGCTTCGTGACGCCCGGCATGAGCCTCGGGGCGCTCGGCCCTGAAGCCCACGGCATGCTGAACATCGCCATGAACCGCATCGGGGCCAAGTCGGTCTCGGGCGAGGGCGGCGAGGACAGCGCGCGCTACAAGCCCCTGCCCAACGGCGACAACCCCAACAGCGCCATCAAGCAGGTCGCCTCGGGCCGGTTCGGCGTCACCGCCGAGTATCTGAACCAGTGCGTCGAGCTGGAGATCAAGGTCGCCCAGGGGGCCAAGCCCGGCGAAGGCGGCCAGCTGCCCGGCTTCAAGGTCACCGAGATGATCGCCCGTCTGCGTCACGCCACGCCCGGCGTCATGCTGATCAGCCCGCCGCCGCACCACGACATCTATTCGATCGAGGACCTCGCCCAACTCATCTATGACCTGAAGCAGATCAACCCGGTCGCCCGGGTGACGGTCAAGCTGGTCGCCATGACCGGCATCGGAGCCATCGCCGCCGGGGTCGCCAAGGCGAAAGCCGACGTGATCCTGGTGGCCGGCGGCGTCGGCGGCACGGGTGCCTCGCCCCAGACCTCGGTGAAATATGCCGGCGGTCCGTGGGAAATGGGCCTGTCGGAGGCCAATCAGGTCCTGACCCTGAACAACCTGCGCCACTCGGTGGTCCTGCGGGCCGACGGCGGCATGCGCACCGGCCGTGACATCGTCATCGCCGCCATGCTGGGGGCCGAGGAGTTCGGGATCGGCACCGCCTCCCTGGTGGCCATGGGCTGCATCATGGTCCGCCAGTGCCACTCCAACACCTGCCCGGTCGGGGTCTGCACCCAGGACGAGGCCCTGCGCGCCAAGTTCACCGGCACCCCGGAAAAGGTCATCAACCTGTTCAGCTTCATCGCTGAAGAGGTGCGCGAGATCCTGGCCGGCCTGGGCTTCAAGAGCCTGCAGGAAATCGTCGGCCGCACGGACCTGCTGGCCCAGGTCAGCCGCGGCGGCGAACACCTCGACGACCTCGACCTCAACCCGCTGCTGGTTCGCGCCGATCCCGGCCAGAACAAGCCCTACAACACCGTGGTCGGCCGCAACGAGGTGCCCGACACGCTGGACGCCCAGATCGTTCGCGATGCGGCGCCCCTGCTGGAGCGCGGCGAGAAGATGCAGCTGACCTATACGGTCCGCAGCACGGCCCGCACGATCGGCACCCGCACCTCCAGCCATATCGTCCGCAAGTTCGGCATGAAGGGCCTGCCCGCCGGCCACCTGACCGTCCAGCTCAAGGGCTCGGCCGGCCAGAGCCTCGGGGCCTTTGCGGTCCAGGGCCTGCGCATCGAGCTGACCGGCGAGGCCAATGACTATGTCGGCAAGGGCTTGTCGGGCGCGACCATCGTGATCAAGCCCTCGCGCCATCTGGCAGCGCCGGAGAGCAACACCCTGCTCGGCAATACCGTGCTGTTCGGGGCCACCTCGGGCCGGCTGTTCGCCGCAGGTCAGGCCGGCGAGCGCTTCGCGGTCCGCAACTCGGGCGCCACCACGGTGGTCGAGGGCTGCGGGGCCAATGGCTGCGAATACATGACCGGCGGCCAGGTGGTGATCCTCGGCCCGACCGGCGGCAACTTCGGGGCCGGCATGACCGGCGGCATGGCCTTTGTGCTCGACCAGCACAGCCGGTTCGAGGCGCGGATCAATCCCGAAAGCATCGTCGTCCAGCGCCTGGCCTCGCCCTACTGGGAGGGCGTCCTGCGCTCACTGGTCGCCGAGCACGCCCGCGAAACCGACTCGGCCTTCGCGGAGTCCTTGCTCCGCGACTGGGACCGGGTGCGCGATCTCTTCTGGCAGGTCTGCCCGAAGGAAATGATCAAGCGCCTGCCCCAGCCGCTGACCGCCGAAGAACCCGTCAACGAGCGGGCGTGAGTCTTGCCGCTTCCAGGCCCCGGATCCCGTCCAGCGTGCGGGTGAAGGGGGCCTGGGAGACGGTCACCGATCCGGCCCGGGGCCGATCCAGATCCAGGATCAGGGTCACCGCCAGGGCCACCAGCACGAACAGGGCGGTCGAGGCCACGCCGTGACGGCGACCGCCTGAGGCCAGGCTGTAGCCCAGCATCGCCGCCGCCACGAAGGCGTAGAGCGTCAGGGCCCGCAGGATGGCCGGCGGCACCCGGGCGTCCAGGGCCGCGCGACGCGACGCGGCGAGGTCGAAGAGTTCGTTTGTGGTTTCCAGCAGCGCGGGATTGATCGTCGCGGTCGGCGCGGCCCGCACCGCTGCCGTCAGCTCGGTCCAGATCCGGGCCTGCAGGGCGTCGGTCTGCCGGTCGGACTGGGCCAGCCGGGCCGGGTCCTCTCCGGCCGCGAAGAAGCCCTGCCGCAGATCGCCATAGGCCAGCACCAGCCCGCCGAGCCGGTCGCGATAGGGCGCGTCCAGGG
>NZ_QAII01000136.1:25560-52880 GCF_003060965.1 Caulobacter sp. HMWF025
CGGTCCTCGTAGCGGCTGGCGGCCATCGAGAAGGTGAAGGCGATCAGCAGGCCCAGCAGGGCCAGGGCCGCCGACAGCAGGTGCCCCGCCCCCTCGCCGTCGGCCTTTGTCCGCCCCCAGCGCACCATCAGCCGCTGGCAGCGGTAGCCCAGCTCCTGCATCAGGATCAGGCTCACGGCCAGGGCAATGCCGATCAGCGGCAGGGGCAGGGAAGACAGGCTGGGCATCGGCGACTCCGGCGGCGGGTCTTGCCGCGCGCTGATACTGCCGCAGCCGTGTGGGCAGGCAAGGTCAAGCTGGGGGAGGGCTCACAAGCGTTCCGCGGTGTGGGCCTGGCTCTCAGCCCCGAAACGCCTGTCATCCCGGCCAAACCGCCCCCGCTGGCGGGAGCCATCCTTAGATCTCACGGCGAGACGATCGCTGGTCTGGAAAGGTCACTCCGCCGACACCGCCCTCCGGGCGGCCGCTCCGCGGCGGCGAAGCCGTCCTTGACTGACCTTTCCAGACCAGCACGCTGCAGCCTCCAAGAGATTTAAGGATGAGCGCGACGCGGGGCGTCGGGTTTTGGGGCGGCGGGCAATGCCCGCTTCCGACCCATGGCGGACTGTAGCGCAATCGTGGCCGCTCGGAGCAATGTGCCGTCATTGCTCACGCCGTCACGACATTCATAGTACAGTTCACGCAATAAGGGGTTGCTGCATGCACCGGCTTATGTTCGCCATCGTTGTTTTCGGTCTCAGCGCCTGCCGTGATGCGCCTGCCTCGAGCACGGACGACCTAGTCCAAGCAGCCTCGTCGTTCGCCCACGCGGATTACCCCAAGGCGGGACGACTTGAAGCGACCGGGAACATTAAGTGCATCGTTCGACGGGCCAGGTCGGTAGCCGTAGCGGAGCGTCGCTTCGTGCTGGCGGTAACTTCGGCATCGCACGACAAGGCGTGCCTGGAGGAGCATGGCATCTTCCTTTCGGTGACGCCGTCGGAGCCAGAAATGCAAGTTGGCGTGAGGCTTTCAGGCTCCGCCGAGGGAACATTCGGGTACCGGACCCACTCGGTTCCTCAGGAACCGGTTGACGCTAGGGAAAGACGTATCGCCTCATTCCTCGCTGGCTTGATCAGCGCTGATCCGTTTGCAGCGGCGGAGCTTCCGCCATGGCAGCAAGGCGAACTGCAGCCCTCGCTACCCGACGACCTTGCATTTCAGCCACTAACTGACCGTGAGACGTACGAAGCGGTTCGAAAGCAGGACCAGTTTGTTTTCTGTTGGAAGAAGGACGAAACGGAGTTGCGCTGCACGGCTCTCGCTCCGCGACGTCGCCCATCGCAGATCGATCTTTTCATCGTCCATGGTTTCAACGACTTCCGCGAGATGGATGTGCATCAAGCCATCCATGCGGTTGTGAGTGGAAAAGCCACAACGAAGCTCTAGCGCTCAGAAATAATGGGCGCGGGCTGGGGCGTGACCCAGCTTCTGTACCCGGCCCATGGTCAACCCTCAGGTCAGCTTTCCACCCTTCTCAGACCTTCAGCCCGTCCGTTTCCGGCACCGATAGCCTTTGCATCCCCGCCGCCAGCGCCTCGCCCACATACCGCGCTCTCGGCCGGATCAGGCGCCCCGTCTGACCCTGCTCGATCGCATGGGCCAGCCACCCCGCCGTGCGGGCCACGGCGAACAGGATGAAGGGCGCGTCGGCCGGCAGGGCCAGAGCCCGCGACAGGCCGACCAGGGCCAGATCGATATTGGGCAGCAGGCCGGTTGCGGCCTCGGTTTCCCGGCGCAGCGCGTCCAGCAGGGGCGGCGGCGCAAAGACCTCCAGCAGGGCCCGCGCCCTCGGGTCGCCGTCCGGATAGAGCGGATGGCCAAAGCCCGGCATCGATGAGCCCTGGGCCAGACGGGCGGTCACGGCCCGGGCGGGCGAGGTGCGCTCGGCCTCCGCGACAAAGGCCTCGACCCGGGCCGCCATGCCGCCGTGCAACGGGCCTGACAGGGCGCAGAGCCCCGCCAGGGCGGCCGCCGACAGCGACGCCCCCGTCGAGGCCGCCACGCGGGCTGCAAAGGTCGAAGCGTTCAGCTCGTGATCGGCCAGCAGCACCAGCGCCCTCCGCAGCAGGTCGGCACCCGCCGCATCGACGCCCCAGGCCCGGGCCAGACGCTGATGCGCCGGCCCTTCGGTGTTCGCGCCCGCCGCCGCATCGACCACCTGGTCCAGCAGGGCCGCAGCTTCCAGGGCCAGGGCCAGGGGTGCCCGGCCCCGGGCCGGAGCCTCCTGACCGGCCCGCACGGCCAGGGCCGTGAACAGCCGGGCCCGCGCCGTGTCTCCGGCCACCACCGCGCCGGTCCGCGCGGCCTTCAGCGCCGCGCCATGGCCGCCGCGCAGCAGCCGCGCCACCTGTTCCAGCGTGTGATCCTTGGCCAGCTCCGCCGCGTCGCGGCCGCGATACCAGAGCCGGCCGCCCGCCACCGTGGTGATCGCCGAGGCCAGCACCGGTTCGCCCCAGGCGATGGCCTCGGCCGCGACATCGGCGGCTCGGCGGCCGCGCGCCTTGCGCTGGGCCAGGGCCGCCACGTCGGAGGCGCGATAGAGGCTGCGGCGCGGATCCTGCGGATGGGCGGCGGCCTCGATCCGGCCCCGGCTGACATAGGCATAGAGGGTCTGGGGCCGGATCCCCAGCCGTTCCAGAACCTGTTCCGCATCCAGCCAGTCACTCGCCATATAGATTGATTATATTGATCAAGATTGACGATCAAGGTTTGACGGCGCGAATTGCGCGGCGAAAGGAGACCTCCCATGTCGCAAGGTCTTGCCCAGGGGCTGGAAGGCGTGATCGCCGCCCACACTGTTCTGTCCGATGTCGACGGCGCCCATGGCCGCCTGGTCATTCGCGGCTATGCCGTCGAGGACCTGGCCGGCGCCACCCGCTTCGAGGACGCCGCCCACCTGCTGTTCGACGGCTTCTTCGACGACCTGCCGGCCGATCTGGCCCAGGCCCTGGGCGCGGCCCGGGTCGAGGTGTTCGCGCAAGTCGCGGCGCTCGACGAGGCCCTGGCCAAACGCGATCCGGTCGAGGCCATGCGCGCCCTGCTGGCCCGTCTGCCCGACGGCGACGATCTCGCCACCGCCCTGCTGCTGCTGGCCGCCCCGGCCGTCTTCACCCCTGCCGTGCTGCGCGTCGGCGCCGGCAGGGCGCCGGTCGCCCCCGATCCGGCCCTGTCGCACGCCGCCGACATCCTGCGCATGACACGGGGGACGCCCGCCTCCGACGCCGAAACCCGGGCGCTGGACGCCTATCTGGTCACGGTTTGCGACCATGGCCTCAATGCCTCGACCTTCGCGGCCCGGGTCATTGCCTCGACCCGCGCCGGCCTGACCTCGGCGGTGCTGGGCGGGCTCTCGGCCCTGAAGGGTCCCCTGCACGGCGGCGCGCCGGGGCCGGTGATCGACATGCTCGACGCGATCGGGACGCCGGACAATGCCCGGCCCTGGCTGGAAAAGGCCCTGGCACGCGGCGACCGGCTGATGGGCTTTGGTCACCGCATCTATCGCGTCCGCGACCCCCGCGCCGACGCCCTGAAAGCCGCGGTGCGCCGGCTGTCGGACGCCGCCGGAGCCCGGCCCGGTCGGGTGGTCTTCGCCGAGGCCGTCGAGCAGGCGGCCCTGCAGATCCTGCGCGAACGCAAGCCCGACCGGCCGCTCGACACCAATGTCGAGTTCTACACGGCCCTGCTGCTGGAGGCCCTGGGCCTGCCCCCGTCCAGCTTTACCTGCGTGTTCGCCATGGGCCGCACGGCCGGCTGGATCGCCCACGCCCGCGAGCAGCTGGCCGGCGGCAAGCTGATCCGGCCACAGTCGGTCTATGTCGGGCCGGGAGTGCGGCAGGCCGCCTGACGGCAAAGGCGAGAACGACTCGCGCGAGTCGTTCTCGCTGGGGTGGGGGCATTCGGCTTGATATGGAGGCAGCATGACGCTGTCCGCCCTCTCGCCCGAAACCCAGGCCATGACCCGCCGCGTCACCGCCCTGTCGGTGGCGGTGGCGGCCGTGCTGATTGTGGTCAAGACCCTGGCCTGGCTGGCCAGTGACTCGGTGGCCATGCTGGCCTCGCTGTCGGATTCCGGCCTCGACCTTGTCGCCTCACTGATCACCTTCTTTGCCGTCCGCTATGCAGCCGAGCCGCCGGATGCCGAGCACCGCTTCGGACACGGCAAGGCCGAGGCCTTTTCCAGCCTGATGCAGGGCGGCCTGGTGTTCGCCTCCGGAGCCCTGATCGGCCAGGAAGCCATCCGGGCCATGCTGCACCCCAGGCCCGTCGAGCAGGGCCTGATGGCCATGGCGGTGATGGTCGTGTCGATCGTCCTGACGCTGGGCCTGATCATCGCCCAGTCGAGGGTGCTGAAGTCGACCGGTTCGATCGCGGTGTCCGGCGACCGGGCCCACTATGCCGCCGACCTTGGCTCCAATGCCGTGGCCCTGCTCGGGATCGGCGCGGCCTCGTGGCTGGGGCTCTCCTGGGTCGACGCGGCGGCGGGCCTGATCGTCGCCCTGTGGCTGATCTGGGGCGCCATCGGCGTGTTCCGCGAGGCCTCGCATCAGCTGATGGACCGCGAACTGCCCGAGGAAGACCGCCGGCGGATCATTGCCCTGGCCTCAGAAGATCCGCGCCTGCTGGGCATTCACCAGCTGCGCACCCGCGCCTCCGGCCCCTATGTGCACATGCAGATGCACGCCGACCTCGAGGCCGGGATCTCGCTGGCCGAGGCCCACGCGATCATGGTCTCGGCCGAAAACCGGCTACTGGAGGCCTTCCCGGCCGCCGACATCATCATTCACCCCGACCCGCGCGGGAAGGCCGAGAGCCACGGCGGGCTGTTCGCGGAAGCCCATCACGGCTAGTAAGCGCCAGACTTTCCCGAGATGAGCCGCCGCCTTATGGACGATACCCTGGCCCAACTGCCGCAAGCCTTCACCGGCAAGACCGTGCTGGTCCTCGGCGATGTGATGCTGGACCGCTTCATCTATGGCGCCGTGGACCGCATCTCGCCTGAGGCTCCGGTGCCGGTCATCGCGGTCGAGCGCGAGACGGCCATGCTGGGCGGGGCCGGCAATGTGGCGCGCAATGTCGCGGCCCTCGGCGGCCGGGCCATCCTGCTGGGCCTGATCGGCGACGACGAGGCGGGTCGCACCCTGGAAGGCCTGCTGCGGGACGAAGCCGGGCTTGAGGCCGAACTGGTGATCGACCCCGCTCGCCGGACCACCGAAAAGGTCCGCTACATTTCCGGCTCGCACCAGATGCTGCGGGTCGACCGCGAAGACCGAACCGAGGCCAGGGCCGAGGCTCTGCTGGCCGTCTTCAACCGCCGTCTGGCCGAGGCTGACGTTGTGGTGCTGTCCGACTATGCCAAGGGCGTGCTGACCGACGCCGTGACCCGGTCCGCCATCGATGCGGCCCGCGCCGCCGGCAAGCCGGTGATCGTCGATCCCAAGAGCCGCAACCTCGCCCGCTATGACGGCGCGACCCTGATCAAGCCCAACCGCAAGGAAGCGGCCGAAGCTACGGGCATCAGCGGCAACAGCGACGAAGCCTCTGAAGCGGCCGGGGCCGCCATCCTGGCCCAGGCTCCCGGGCTGGAGGCTGCCCTGATCACCCGCGGCGGGGCGGGCATGACCCTCAGCCAGCGCGGCGCGGCGGCGGTCCATCTGCCGGCCACCGCTGTGGAGGTCTTCGATGTCTCCGGGGCCGGCGATACGGTCGCCGCGACCCTGGCCCTGGCCCTGGCCGCCGGTGCCGCCCTGGCCGAGGCCAGCGCCCTGGCCAATCTGGCCGCCGGCCTGGTCGTGGCCAAGCTGGGGACCGACGTCGTCACGGCCGCCGAACTGACCGCCCTGGCCCGCTCGGCCGCCGGAGAGCCCGCCGCCGTCAAGATCGCCGATCGCGACCAGGCCCGCGACATCGTCGCCGGCTGGCGCGCGCGCGGTCTGAAGGTGGGCTTCACCAACGGCTGCTTTGACCTGCTGCACCCTGGCCATGTCTCCCTGCTGGATCAGGCCAGGGCCGCCTGCGACCGGCTGATCGTCGGGCTCAATACCGACGCCTCGGTCTCAAAGCTGAAGGGCCCGACCCGTCCGGTCCAGAAGGAGGCCGGCCGCGCCACGGTGCTGGCCTCCCTGTCCTCGGTCGATCTGGTGGTCCTGTTCGACGAGGATACCCCCCTGCAGCTGATCGAGACCTTCCGGCCCGACGTGCTGGTCAAGGGGGCTGACTACACGGTCGAAACCGTGGTCGGCTCGGACCTCGTGCTGGGCTATGGCGGCCGGGTCGTGCTGGCCGATCTGAAGGCCGGCCAGAGCACCACCGCCCTGATCGGCCGGATGAACGCCACGCCCTGAACCCTCTGGGTCAAACCGCCGCACAAATCCCTGTTCCGGCAGGGTAAACAGTGTTCAGCAATCTCTTGTTAAGCAAAACGGCGCATCGCTCTTTCGATGCAGCCTGAATGCGCGTGGGCATGAGCGTCGACCGAATCCTTCACCATTTCCCGCTGGACCCCGCCTCGCGGCAGGTGCGTCTGGCCCTGGGCGAAAAGCGTCTGCCCTTCTCGGAGGTACAGGTTCGCTATTGGGAAGGTGCGCCGGAATTCCTGGCCCTGAATCCGTCGGGCCTGACCCCGGTCCTGGTCGAGACCCGCAACGAACGCCGCACCGTGGTCTGCGAGACCCGGGCCATCCTCGAACATATCGAGGAACAGGAGCCGGAGCCCGCCCTTCTGGGCCGCGAGGCCGGCGAACGGGCCGAGGCGCGCCGGCTGCTGCAATGGTTCGACCGCAAGTTCGACAACGAGGTCAACGGCTTCCTGCTGCATGAGAAGATGGAGAAGCGCCTGCTGCGGCTGGGCGCGCCCGACCTCTCGGCCCTGCGCCGGGGTCGCGATGCCCTGCGCCATCACCTGGCCTATATTGATGGCCTGCTGCAGACCCGCGACTGGCTGGCCGGACGCCGCATGAGCCTGGCCGACTTCGCCGCCGCCGCCCACCTGTCGGTGATCGACTATTTCGGCGACGTGCCGTGGAAGGACTTTCCGGCGGCCAAGACCTGGTACATGAAGCTGAAGTCGAGGCCGTGCTTCCGGCCGATCCTGGCCGACCGCTGGCCCGGCCTCGCGCCGGCCGGCCATTATGACGACCTCGATTTCTGACCCCGCCCCTGACGCCCTGAAGGCCGAGATCCGTGCAGAGGCCCTGCGCCTGGGCTTCTCGTCCTGCGGCTTTGCAGATGCGACCGCGCCCTGGCCCAACAGTGACTGGCTGGCCGCCTTCGTGGCCGAAGGTTTTCACGGCCAGATGGGCTGGATGGCCGAGACCCTGGAGCGGCGCAGCCACCCGACGGGCATGTGGCCGCAGGCCCGCTCCGCTGTGGTCCTGGGGCTGAACTATGGGCCCGATCATGATCCCCTGACCGCCCTGGCCCACAAGGACCGGGCCGCGATCTCGGTCTATGCCCAGGGCGACGACTATCACGAGGTGGTCAAGAAGCGGCTGAAGCTGCTGGCCGGCTGGATGCACCGGCGCTTCGGTCACGAGGTGAAGGTGTTTGTCGACACCGCCCCCCTGATGGAAAAGCCGCTGGCCCAGCGCGCCGGCCTGGGCTGGCAGGGCAAGCACACCAACCTGGTCTCGCGCGCGCTGGGCTCGTGGTTCTTCCTGGGTTCGGTTTTGACGACCCTGCCCCTGGCCCCGGATGCGGCCGAGGTCGATCACTGCGGGTCGTGCCGGGCCTGCCTGGACATCTGCCCGACCCAGGCCTTTCCGGCCCCGTACCGACTGGATGCCCGGCGCTGCATCTCCTACCTGACCATCGAACTGGCCGGCCCGATCCCGACGGAGTTCCGACCAGCGCTCGGCAACCGGATCTATGGCTGCGACGACTGCCTGGCCGCCTGCCCGTGGAACAAGTTCGCCCAGGTCTCCAGCGAGGCGAAGTTTCACGCCCGCGACAGCCTGCGCTCACCCCCCCTGGCCGAGCTGGCCAGACTGGACGACACGGCTTTCCGCGCCCTGTTCTCCAAGAGCCCGATCAAGCGCATCGGCCGCGACCGCTTCATCCGCAATGTGCTCTATGCCATCGGCAACAGCGGCGATGCCGGCCTGATGGCAGTGGTCGAGCCCCTGCTGACGGATCCCGCCCCCGTCGTGCGCGGCGCGGCGGTCTGGGCAGCGCGAAGGCTGGCCCCGGAACGGGCCGGGGAATTAAGATCAGCAGCGCCCGAAACCGAGCCACAGGTGCTGTCCGAATGGGCAGACTGAGACTTGCCTGGCCCCGCCCCGCGCAAGGCGAGGGGCGGGGGAGAAGCCCGGTTTAGCCCTGACGCTTGAGAAGGCGGCTGACCGCACGAAGCGGCGCAGAGACCCGCCAGGATGTGCTGTCATAGAGGGCGCGGATGTTGTTCTCCAGGTTGCGAATAGTCTCCGCCATCTGGTTCACCTGGGCCGTTTTCTCATTGACCAGGCCCTGGAAATCGAAGCTCGGTGCCGCGGTCTGAGGCGGATAGGGTGCCGGATAGGCCACCGGTGCCGGCTGCATGGACATCAGAACTTCCATGGCCTTGGCCTGACGGTTTGCCTCAGCGGCGTTCTCGATCACTTCGTGATAGGTTTTTGCCGACACCGTATTGAGGCCGTCTCCAATGGGGTCGACATAGCGCAGGGTATCGGCCGTCAGTTGTGGCCGCTCGGCGCGCACCCCGACATAGGCCCAGGTCATGCGGAAGATCGAGAACCCGTAGGCATTGCCGACATAACGGCCAAGATGCTGGCCAGCGGCCTGGCGGTCATTGTAAAGCTTGAGGAATTTCTCGCTCAGCTTCTGGGCCGCGAATTCCTTCATGTCCAGCATGCTGGTCATGCAGATCGTTTGATGGGCCTCGGAGAGCACCTGGAACATCGTGTAGAGCGTGGGGTCGCTCGCCAGGCAGAACTCCTGAATTTCGCCGAACTCTGACGTACTGAACTGCTGGCGGCGGTCGGGCGTGGTCGAACAGTGTAGAAGCTGCTGGTAGGTCTTGAACACGATGTCATCGATCAGACGATAGCGCGCCCCGCCCTGGGCCAGCTCAAACACTACGCCAGCCTGGCGATAGGTGAGACATTCGCGCCCGATCAGTCGGGTTAGCAGACGGACGACGCCCAAAGACCAGAAGTACAGGTTCGGAACGCCGATCCGTTCGGCGACCCGGTTCCAGTGACCGTTAGAGTAATCGTTCAGCCGGTAATAGACGAGCGGGCTGTTGACGAAGCTGGCCGTCCGCCCCTTTTGCGAGTCAATAAACCAAGCCACATGGCTGTAGATTTTTGATACGCCCAGCCAGTCCAGGCCATTCTGGAGAGACAGGTTTTCGCGGCGCTGAATGATGTTCGAGAGGCCGGCAAATGTATTGATCAGGCCGATACTCTCGATAACCTCATCGAGGCGGCCCGTGACGATCGCGCCATGCATCGGCATCGGCCGCATCGACTCAACTGCACCTTGCGGCCAGATCGTGACCGAATTGAAGATAAAGCAATCGCTCTGGCCCGATTGCAGCAAATCCAGCATGTAATCAATGCTGGCAATGTTGATCGGATCATCATCGCCCAGAAACCACACGTAGTCTCCGGAGGCATACTCCAAAGACCGCATGATGTTTTCTTCAGCAGTGTCGTAATGAACTTCGTTGTGAACCACCCGCATCTTGGGGTGTGAAAAGCGCGTAAGACGCTCGGCCGTATCGTCTGTAGACTTATTATTTACAACAATTAACTCAATATCGCATTTTTTATTTGAAAGCACGCTCGTTAATATTGTTCTGACTTGTGCTTCAACAAAAGGCCCGCGATTGTAAGACGGTATACAAATTGAAAGCAGCGGCTTTACAGTAGGATTTGACAAGATTTCTTTATTTTGAACCGATCGCGCCATTATGTGTTTCGCCTACCCTCAATAAAGACCTAGCGCACATCATGACACGCGATGTGAACTTAAATATTGGCTCATTTACCTAATTGCCAAAATAGATGCTGCCGTGCAATAGCCAAGCGTCATTGCTGGGGGTCAAATACATATGCCTGCAAACGCAAAAGGCTTCGGGACCGGGCGCATTCTGGTCACGGGCGGCCAGGGAATGCTCGGTTCGGACTTCGCGCTTGAGGCAGCCGCTTTCGAGGGACTTGAGGTACAGGCTCCAGGAAAGCTGGATCTCGATGTGCGCGACTCAGCGGCCCTGCAGGCCAGGGCCGACTGGGTCGAAGGCGGCTGGATCATTCATTGCGCTGCCATGGTTGATGTCGAAGGTTGCGCCCGGCAACCGGACCTGGCCCGGGCGATCATTGTCGATGGCGCGCGGAATGCGGCGGCTCTGGCCAAGGCAACCGGGGCCCGCCTGCTCTATCCACAGTCCTTTCTGGTCTATGACGGGGCGGAAAACCCGATTCCAGAGCGCGAAACCCCTCGCCCGCTCTCGCTCTATGGCGCGATGAAATGGGAAGCCGAGCAGGTCATTCGTGAAACCCTCGACGATGCCCTGGTTGTCCGGATGGCAGGGTTCTTCGGCGGCGGTTCGCGCGACAAGAACTTTGTGGGCCGCATCATTCCCGTCATTCAGGCCGCGATGCTCAAGGGAGCCGAGACGTTCGAGGTCGGTGACCGCGTCTGGCAACCGACCTGGACAAAGGATCTGGCCTTCAACAGCCTTTGCATCATGCAACGCGGCACGGCCGGGGTCTATCAGATGGCCTGTCGGGGCGAGGCGACGTTTCATGAGATCGCGCATGAGATCGTTGTGGCCCTTGGCTGGAACACGCGAATCCGGATTGTGCCGGTGAGCGCCTCGGCGGTGGCGCAGAGCGAGCTGGGACGCCGTCCCGATCGTGCGGTCCTGAGCTGCGAGCGACTGGCGAGCGAAAACCTCAACCTTCAGAGAGACTGGCGCTCAACCCTGCACGCCTATCTCGCCCATCCATTTTTCGACAAGTACCGATTGGAGCCCTAGTCGTGTCCAAAATTCTTCAGCCGCTCGAGACGGAAGTCTTCCCGTCCGTCCGCAACCGTACCGTCATGTCCGCCATGACCCGGGGCTTCGCCGACGCCGATCACAACGCCACACCCGCCATCGTCGAGTACTATCGGCGACGGGCCGCCGGGAACGTCGGCCTCATTCTCACGGAAGGCGTCGTCATTCACCCGAGCGCCGACGGCTACAATTCAGTGCCCCACATCGCGACCGAAGCCCAGGCTGAAAGCTGGAGGCCGGTTGTCGAGGCGGTCCACGAGGCCGGTGCGAAAATCGCCTGCCAGCTCTGGCATTGCGGACGCATCTCACACGCCGACTATACCGGTGGTCAACCGCCCGTAAGCTCCACAGACCGCGCCGCCGAGGGCATAAACCGCCAGAACGACAAGCCCTATGGTACGCCTCACCGGTTGACGGTCGACGAGATGCCGGTCGTCTATGACTACTTCGTAGAGGCTGCCCAGCGGGCCCTGGCCGTCGGATTTGACGCGGTGCAGCTTCACCTGGGCCACGGCTATCTGGCCGACCAGTTTCTCGACGCGCGGGTCAATGATCGTGAAGATGCCTATGGTGGCTCGGTTGAAAACCGCTGCCGGTTTGCCCTCGAGACCGTTGAACGGGTTCTGGCCGCCGTCCCGGCCGAACGGGTGATCGCCCGCATCTCGCCCTCGCGCTTCATGGGTGGCCTGTATGACTGGCCCGACATGGACGAGATGCTGGACTATCTGATCCCCCGCCTCTGGTCGCTTGGCCTGCGGGTCCTGGACGTGAGCTGCGCCAATGCCGACTACTTCCAGACCTCCGGCCGGGTTATCCGCAAGATTCGCCCCATGTGGCCCGGCGTCATCATGGGCGGAGCCTCTCTCACCCAGGAACAGGCCGAAGCGGAACTGGAAGCCGGCCTGCTTGACCTGGTGACCTGGGGACGATCCTTCATCGCCAACCCGGATCTGGCCGACAGGATCGCGTCCGGCGCCGACTGGGTGCCCTTCGACAACGCGATGCGCGATACCCTGGTCTAAGGACGGCTCCGGGCCAGGCGGCATCGCCTGGCCCGGACGACAGGCCCGCAGACTCTGGCCTTGATCCCGGCCCGGAAACCCGGAGCGCCGGCATCGAGTTCGTCACCAGGACGTACGCTAGAGCCTTCTGCTGAACGCAAGCCGTGGTAAGGACGGCCCATGACCCTCGACATCACCACCATCCGCGCCGCCGCCGCTCGCCTGGCCGGGCATATCGAGCGTACGCCCTGCCGCTATTCGCGAACCCTGTCGAAGATCACCGGGGCGGAAGTCTGGGTGAAGTTCGAGAACCTGCAGTTCACGGCGGCCTACAAGGAGCGCGGGGCGCTGAATAAGCTGATGCTGCTGTCGGACGCCGAAAAGGCGCGCGGCGTCATCGCCGCCAGCGCCGGCAACCACGCCCAGGGCCTGGCCTACCACGCCGCCCGGCTGGGCGTTCCGGCCACCATCGTCATGCCCAAGACCACCCCCTTCGTGAAGGTGCAGCACACCCGCGACTTTGGGGCCAATGTGGTGATCGAGGGCGAGACCTATGACGACGCCAACGCCCATGCGCGCAAGCTTTGCGACGAGCAGGGCCTGACCTTCGTGCATCCGTTCGATGACTACGACATCATGGCCGGCCAGGGCACCATTGCCCTGGAAATGCTCGAAGACGTGCCGGATCTCGAGATCCTGCCGGTGCCGATCGGCGGCGGCGGCCTGATCAGCGGTGTCGCCACGGCGGCCAAGGCCATCAATCCCGAGATTCGCATCATCGGCTGCGAACCGGCCATGTACCCGTCCTTCACGGCCAAGATGCGCGGCATCACCGCCCATTGCGGCGGCCAGACGATTGCCGAGGGCGTGGCGGTCAAGCAGGTTGGCGAACTGACCTATGGCGTGGCCCGGCCGCTGATCGACGATGTCCTGCTGCTGGAAGAGCCCCATATCGAGCAGGCGGTGGCACTCTATTGCAATGTCGAGAAGACCATTGCCGAGGGGGCCGGTGCAGCCTCTCTGGCGGCGCTGCTGGCCTATCCGGAGCGGTTCCGGGGCAAGAAGTGCGGCCTGATCCTGTGCGGCGGCAATATCGACACGCGCCTGCTGGCCTCGGTGCTGACCCGCGAACTGGTCCGGGCCCAGCGTCTCGTATCGCTGCGGATCATCGGTGACGACCGCCCGGGCCTGCTGTCGACCGTGGCCAGCGTCATCGGCACCATGGGGGCCAATATCATCGAGGTGAACCACAACCGGCTCGCCCTCGACGTGCCCGCCAAGGGGGCGGAGTTCGACATCACGATCGAGACCCGCGACGCCCAGCACACCCAGGATGTGATGAACGCCCTGCGCGAACGGGGCTATCCGCCCCGGGCGGTCTAGACGTTCTGCTCGAGTCGGCTGGCAACCTCATCAAGCTGATCAGCCAGCCAGTCCTGTTTGCGCAGCCGACATAGAGCCGCGCGGTTTCTGTACAGCTGGGGACGCTGGGGCATGAGTGAGATGGCCTCGATATAGGCCTCGTCCGCTTCAGCAAATCGGCCGAGTTGAATGAGGATCTGGGCCACCCGATCGCGCGGTGCCCATTGGTTTCCATTCGGCCGGCATAGCCCCACCGCCGTTCGGGCCCAGGCCAGGGCCAGATCCCTGTCGCCGTCCAGATAGGTGCTGATCGAGGCAAAAAACGGCGGTTCAACCAGGGCCGGCGCCAGGGTGTGAGCCCTCGTCAGGCAGTGTGTCGCCGCCCTGAAGCGGCCGCGATCGATCAGGCGCTGCCCAGCTTCCAGGAAATAGCTGGCGCCCCGCGCCGCCTGCCGTGCACGCGCGGCGCGGTGAACCCGGTCCCGGTCAGCGATCTGCGCTTCCAGGGCGACGATCCTGTCGGCCCAGGAACGCTCGCGACGGTCGAAGTCCTGCAACTGTCCCAGACTGTCGGGGTGCAACTTGGGTCCGAGAGACCGGACCATGGCCACATAGCATTCACCGAGCTGGACGATCTCGTTGTCCTGCAGGCCCGCGTTCTCGCAGGGAAGCTCGCAAAGGGCACCGTAATAACGCGCCGAGAAATCGCCACCGCCGGAAACGTCCGCCTCGGTTGCGGCATGATTGAGCCGGGACTTGACGGTCGTGTTCAGGATTTTCCGGATGGTGGTCTTTTTGGCCCGGGTACCGAAGACAAACTGGCTAAGGCCGTGAATCTGCTCTTCCGCCCCTTCGAACCAGCGCTCATAGACCACGAGCGCGAACGGACGATCCTTCAGGAACTGGGCGATGGTCGCCATGTTCTCCATCCACAGCAGGTCTGCCATTTCGTAAGACTGGCCGCTGAAATGCTGAATGGACTTGTTCACGGCGCAGGGCTTGCGCAGGGCCACGACATAGCGCGGCGTCAGGTTTTCCCGCTTGAAGACCCTCTCCCAGAAGGGCATCAGCGCGATGGTACGGGGGTCCTTGAAGATGAACCGGGTCAGGCCTTCTTCCCGGCGTGCGGCGAAGTAGCTGCAGGCCCGCCGGATCAGCACCCGCGCCTTGGCCGACGCCAGGACAGCCGACCAGTCCGGGCGGCTCCAGGACGCCGGATAGGCAAAATTGATCCCGGCGAGTTTTTCGACCTCAACACGGATCGCCAGCAGTTCCTGAGACTCGAAAAACCCGTCTGGATTCAGATCAGGATGAGCATCGAGCATATCCGGGGGCAGATTTGCTCCGAGGTTATTCAGTATCTGAGCTGCAAGTGACGTTCCAGAGCGCGGCAAAGACAGGATCGTGATAACTTGCATTTAGACCAATACCTGAGCATATAAACTTAGTTCCGCGTCACAGTTTGCCGGAATATAGTGTTGGCGTGCCGATGAGTGCAGTCTTTTTCAGATTACGGACCACTTTCTTGCGGCGCAACCGTGAAGTTCATCTCGCAAGTTTGTTGCGATAGATTTCGAAATGACTACAGGCCTGAAACAATCAGGCGGGAGGGCACGCCGCCCGATCGCATCCTCTTTCCAGGCCCGGCGCTGAAGGCAGCAGGGTGCCGGCCCGGGCCGCAGGCGGCGCCCCTTCCGAACCGGCAAAGGTCATGATCAACGCGCCTGGATCGGCCTGTGAGTCACAGGCCGATCCAGTGGCAACAGAGAGGCTACAGCAGAGCCGAGATCGCCGCGCGGGCGGCTTCGCCGAGGTCGGGGCGCTTCAGGGCCAGGGCGACATTGGCCCGCAGCAGGCCGATCTTGTCGCCGCAGTCATGGGTCACGCCCTCATATATGTAGGCGTGGAACGGCTGCAGGTGCAGAAGCTTGGCCATCGAGTCGGTGAGCTGGATCTCGTTGCCGGCCCCCTTCTCCTGCTCGGCCAGCAGGCCGAAGATTTCCGGCTGCAGGATATAGCGGCCCGCGATCGACCAGTTCGAGGGCGCGGTGCCCTTGGCGGGTTTTTCGACCATGCCGCTCATGGTGGCGAGGCGACCATCGACCTTGCTGGGCGCGACGATGCCGTACTTGTGGGTGTCAGCCTCGGGAACTTCCTCGACGCCGACCAGATTGCCGCCGCCGACCTTGTTATAGGCGTCGACCAGCTGGCCGAGGGCCGAGCGCTCGGCATCGATGATGACGTCAGGCAGCATGACGGCGAAGGGCTCGTCGCCGATGATGTCGCGGGCGCACCAGACGGCGTGACCCAGGCCCAGCGGGGCCATCTGGCGCACGAAGCTCATCTCGCCCGGCTTGGGCAGTTCGGCGCGCAGCTGGGCCAGGATGTCCAGCTTGCCCTTGGCTTCGAGTTGCGCCTCGAGTTCGATCTGGTGATCGAAATAGTCCTCGATGGCCCCCTTGCCGCGACCCGTCACGAAGACGAAGTGCTCGATGCCGGCCTTGCGGCCTTCCTCGACCACATAGGACAGGATCGGACGGTCCACGACGTTCAGCAGTTCCTTCGGCGTCGTCTTGGTCCCCGGCAGGACCCGGGTGCCCAGGCCGGCGACAGGAAGAACGGCCTTGCGAACAGGTTTCATGAAGCGCCTCTCAGCTTGATCTCGAAGTGGTCTAGGCGAGACCGGGCCCGCGCTCCACCACTGTTCGGTGAAAAATGCCCGATACGGCTGCACCGATCCTTAACGCGGCGATGATTTCCCGGCGACGCGAAATAGTCTAGCACTCCCGCACCCCTCGTTCGGAAGCTTTCCCATGTTTCGCGCCCTCGGCCTCGTCATCGCCCTCCTCGCCACCCTGGGCCTTTCGGCGTGCGGTCCCAGCGAGAAGATGAAGGCCCGCGCCGCCAATCTGACGGCCGGTCAGGCCTTCCTGGACAAGAACGCCAAGGCCCCCGGCGTCGTCACCCTGCCCAGCGGCGTGCAGTACCGGATCGTGCGCTCTGGCCCGGCCGAGGGTCGCAAGCCGACCCGGGCCGACGAGGTCAAGGTCCACTATGAGGGCAAGCTTCTGGACGGGACGGTGTTCGACAGCTCCTACGAGCGCGGCATGCCGGCCTCGTTTCCGCTGGACGGGCTGATCCCGGCCTGGATCGAGGCCCTGCAGCTGATGCGTCCCGGCGATGAATGGGAACTGTTCGTGCCGCCGGCCCAGGGCTATGGCGAGCATGACAAGGGTCCGATCCCCGGCAACAGCGTCATGGTTTTCCGGATCGAGCTGATCGACGTCCTGCGCGCGACCCCCACCCCGAAATAGCGACAGACTTCAGTCGGTGAAGACCACGGTCTTGCGGCCATTGAGCAGGACCCGGTCTTCCAGACGGTAGTGCAGGGCGCGGGCCAGTACCCGGCGCTCGATGTCCCGGCCCTTGCGGATCAGGTCCTCGGGCGTGTCGCGATGGCTGATGCGCTCGACGTCCTGCTCGATGATCGGGCCTTCGTCGAGGTCGCCGGTCACATAGTGGGCGCTGGCCCCGATCAGCTTCACGCCCCGGGCGTGGGCCTGGTGATAGGGCTTGGCCCCCTTGAAGCCGGGCAGGAACGAGTGATGGATATTGATGCAGCGGCCGTCCAGCTTGGCTGACAGGCCGTCTGACAGCACCTGCATGTAGCGGGCGAGCACGACGATGTCGGTTTTGGTGTCCTGGATCAGTTTCCACAGCTCGGCTTCCTGCTCGAGCTTGGTGTCCTTGGTCACCGGCAGGTGATGGAAGGGCAGGCCTGACAGGTCGACATTGGCATAGGTCGAGGCCGGATGGTTGGAGACCACCGCCGCGATGTCCATCGGCAGTTCGCCGATCTTCCAGCGATAGACAAGGTCGGCCAGGCAGTGATCGAACTTGCTGGCCAGGATCATGACCCGGTAGCGCTCGCTGCGGGCCCGCAGCGTCCAGCGCATTGAAAGGGCGGTGGCCACGACCGCGAAATCGGTTCGCAGGGCCTCATGGTCGGCGTTGTCTGCGTCGAACACCACGCGCATGAAGAACTGGCCGGTCTCCTGGTCGTCAAACTGCTGCGCGTCGAGAATGTTGCACGCGCGGTCGAACAGGAAGGTGGAGACCTTGGCGACGATGCCGCGCTGGTCTGGACAGGACAGGGTCAGGATCATGGTTCGCCCCGTCTAGTGCCGGTGCGCGCCGAGGGAAAGCCGCTTCGCGCGAAAAGCGTCGAATTTCGCTGCCTTTTCGAGCGCTTTCATGCGCCCTGAAGGGCAAAAACCGGCCAGTCCGGGTCGGCCATGCCACCTGTCGCGACGCCATGGGCAAGTCGGCCTGGTCGGACTAGGCTGGGCCCATGGCATCCTCTCCCGAAGCGCTTTCGGCCCGCGCGGTCGATCTCCTGGCCCGGCTGGTCGCGTTCGACACCACCTCGCGCCTGTCCAATCTCGACCTGATCGCCTGGGTCGAGACCTACCTTGCCGACCTGGGCATTGCGTCCCGTCGCGTGCCCAATGCCGACGGGACAAAGAGCAACCTGCTGGCCACCATCGGTCCGACCGTGCCGGGGGGCGTCGTTCTGTCGGGCCATACCGACGTCGTCCCGGTCGATGGCCAGCCCTGGTCCACCGACCCCTTCGTCCTGACCGAGAAGGACGGCCGCCTCTATGGTCGCGGCACATGCGACATGAAGGGGTTCCTGGCCCTGGCCCTGGCGGCCGCCCCGGACCTGGCGGCGGCGAACCTGTCCCGGCCGGTGCACCTGGCCTTTTCCTATGACGAGGAGGTCGGCTGCCTGGGGGCCCCGGACATGATCGCGGTCATCGCCAGCGACCTGCCCCGCCCGGCCCTGGTGGTCGTGGGCGAACCCACCGACATGGTGGCCGTCAGCGGCCACAAGGGCATTGCCAGCTTCAAGGTCACGGTCAGCGGTCGCGAGGCCCATTCCAGCCTCACCCATCTCGGCGTTTCGGCCAATATGGCAGCGGTGAAGCTGATGGCCGGGCTGGTCGCCCTGTCGGAGCGGCTGGCCCGCGAGGCCGACCCGGCCTCGCCGTTTACGCCCAAGGGCGCGACCCTGACCATCGGTCAGGTCAATGGCGGCACGGCGGTCAATATCCTGGCCCGAGAATGCGTCTTCATCTTCGACCTGCGCACTCCGCCGGGCATGGACCCGATGGCGATCCTGGCGGAATTTTTTGCGGCGGCTGCAGCGATGGATACCGACCTCAAGGCCCGCGCGCCCGAGGCGGGGGTCAGGGTCGAACGGCGCTCCCTGACCCCGTCCTTTGCCCCGGAGACTGACGGTGTCGCCGAAGCCTTCGCCCGGCGTCTGGCCGGCGACAACGGCCCGGCCCGGGTTGTGCCCTATGCCGCCGAGGCCGGGCAGTTCCAGGGTGCCGGGTTCTCCACCGTGATCTGTGGTCCCGGCTCGATCGACCAGGCCCACCAGCCCGACGAGTTTGTCGAGATCAGCCAGATGCAGCGCGGTGCGGCCTTCATGGCGCGACTGCTCGAGGCGCTTTCGACGTCCTGATCACAAACCGCCGGCCGATGAAGGCGGCCGGATCGATCGACATCACCCGCAGGATTGCGCCCGAGCCGACCCGGCGCCCGGCCTGAACCCTGCGGCGCTCGGCCAGGACGGCGGCCAGGGCCTTGGGCTCCAGCGCCGCCCGGATCCCCCGCGCAGCCGGTCCGGCATCGCCCCGGCGCAGGTGCAGCAGCAACAGGGCCGCCGTCACGGCCACGTGCAGCGGCGTGGTCAGCCACAGCAGCAGCGGCGGGGTATTCTTCAGGAAGGTCCAGACCCGGTTGCGCGATCCGTGGAAGACGGCGAACTCCGACCGCACCCCGGTGCTGGCCGAGCCGACATGGGCAACCCGGGCCCTGGGCAGGAGCAGGGTCTGACGACCGGTCAGACGCAGGCGGTATCCGAGGTCGACGTCCTCGCAATAGCAGAAGTACCGTGCATCGAAGCCGCCCAGTGCCAGGAACAGGGCCCTGTCGATGAACATCGCCGCGCCGCAGGCCGAGAATACCTCGCCCTCGCGCAGGTCCCCAGGAAGCCTGCGACGATAGCCGCCGCGGAACGGGATACCCGCCGAGGTCATGTTGTCGCCGGCCCCGTCCAGCAGTTCAGGGTCCTCGACCGTGGTCTGGAGCGAGGCAAAGGACTCGACGCCGGGATGTCGCGCCGCGCCCGCGACCAGTTCGGCAAGCCAGCCGGGTTCGGGATAGGCGTCCGGGTTCAGCAGGGCCAGCCAGCGGCCCCGGGCCCGCGCCGCCGCAAGATTGTTGCCGACGGCAAAGCCGAGGTTCTCGCCGGGCTCGAGAAAGATCAGGTCCGGGTCAGCCGCTGCGGCAGCCTGGGCCGCGCCGTCGGTGGAGGCGTTGTCGACCAGGATCACCTCGAAGTCCGCGAAGGTCTGGGCTCTCAGTCCGGCGAGGCAGCGCTCAAGCGTCGGGCCGCTCTGATAGGCAACGATGATCACGCTGACGGTGGGGACGGGCTTGTCATCCTTCGTCGCAGACGGCATCGGTGGCACGCTCATTCCAACAAGATTCCGGTCATGAAAATCACGCCCCTGGCGATTCCCGAGGTCCTGCTTATCACGCCCGTCCGTCATGGCGACGAGCGAGGCTGGTTTTCGGAAACCTTCCGCCAGTCAGCGCTCGAGGAGGCGGGGTTCTCGGGCGGCCAGTTCGTCCAGGACAACCACGTCCGCTCGAGCAAGCGGGGCATTCAGCGGGGCCTGCATTTCCAGCGGCCGCCCCGGGCCCAGGACAAGTTGCTGCGCTGCGCCGTCGGCGCGATCTTTGATGTCGCTGTCGATATCCGCAGGGGCTCGCCGACCTATGGCCAGTGGGTGGGGGCCGAGCTCTCGGCCCGGAACCACCAGCAGTTGCTGGTGCCCAAGGGTTTTGCCCACGGTTACACGACCCTGACTGACGAATGCGAGGTGCTCTACAAGGTCTCCGACTATTATGCGCCGGAGGTTGAGGACGCGGTGCGCTGGAACGATCCGGCCATCGGCATCGACTGGACGCTTCCCAACAGCGAGATCAGGGCCAATGCCCGTGACGAGGCCGCCACCCTGCTGGCCGATCTGGACTCGCCTTTCACCTACGGTGTCCAGTGATGGGCTTTACCGATCTCACCTGGACCTCGGCCGACGGCCTCGGGCTGCACGCCCGCGACTATGCGCCGGTCGGTGAGATCACCGGCTTGCCGGTGATCTGCATCCACGGCCTGACCCGCAACAGCCGTGACTTTGAAGACTTGGCCCCGTTGATCGCCGCATCAGGCCGGCGCGTTCTGGCCGTAGACGTGCGCGGTCGGGGCCGCTCGGCTCACGATCCCCAGCCGCTCAACTATCATCCGGGCACCTATGCCGCTGACATCGGCGCCCTGCTGGATGCGACCGGGATCGCGCGCGCCGTCTTCATCGGCACCAGCATGGGCGGGCTGATCACCCTGGTCCTGGCCGCCTTCCGGCCAGAGGCCATAGCCGCCGCCGTGCTCAATGATGTCGGACCCGAGCTGTCGCCGGTCGGCCTGGCCCGCATCGCCGCCTATGCCGGCGGAGCCAGCCGGTTCGAGACCTGGGCCGAGGCGGTGGACTATGCCCGCGCGATCAATGAAGCGGCCTTCCCAGCCTATGGAGCCGCCGACTGGGACCGTTTCGCCCGCCGCCTGTTCGACGAGCGGGACGGCGGTTTCGTCCTGGCCTGCGACCCCGACATCTCCGCCCCGATCCGGGCGGCGGCGGCCCAGCAGAAGGACGGGGCCCAGGCCCTGGCCCCGGACATGTATCCGCTGTTCCGGGCCCTGACCAAGGACCGTCCGGTGCTGCTGGTGCGCGGCGCGATCTCGGACCTGGTCGACCCGCCGATCGTGGCCCGGATGCAGGCTGCCGCGCCGGACATGGCCGTGGTCGAGGTGCCGGGGGTCGGCCATGCGCCGATGCTGACGGAACCGGAAGCCTGGGCGGCCATCATCCAGCTGCTCAAGAGATCCTGATCCCGGCTAGCCCTCGAGATGCCGAAGCAGACCGTCAACCCGGTCATCGAGCGGCTTGCTGCGGATCTTAACCCACTCCCAATGGCTGATGCCGCCAACTCCGGACCCACCGACCGGCCCCAGTCCCGCCTCGGTGAGCCAGGCGACGAAGCGCGCATAGCGGTCGTCATAGACGGCGTTCAGCACATCCGTGGAGGCCATGCGCCGCAGATCCGCCACGGATTTGCCCTGCGTACCGCCGATATGGGCGCGCGGGATTCCGAACAGCTCGCACATCTCCCTGGCGCGCAGGTCACCGGCAGTCACAAAGGCCGGCACGCCGCTGTTGAGAGCCTGGATGGCGCCATGGACCCGGGTGCCTACACTGACAGCCGGTTTCAAATCCAGGATCCGCCGGCGCCACGCCGCAGGGTTTACGAAGAACTCCAGCCGCCCCGCCAAACCGGCCTGCAGCAGGGTGCGGAGATAGCCTGGATAGCGGGCACGCAGTTCGGAGATCTTTGCGAGGTGGGTAATCCGCGACCCGGCCAGGGTCTCGATCAGACCCAGCTCGCTCTGCAGCATGAAATGCACGTCGCGATCTTCGGCATTGGCGAAAAGACCACCCGCCAGAACCGGGCCTTCCGCATCGGCCGGCACTTCGTTCACCCGACGACCCGCGCCGTGCAGGAAATAGGATGGGCAGCCGACCACAGCGTGGTTTTCCACGCCCAGGAGACGCAGGACCCGAGCCGTCACGAGACCACGGGTCCCGATCGACACCGCTCGCACGCCGAGGAAACGGACGAAGGCGATCAGCTGTGGCGAAAGACCTGAGACAACCTCTTCAGGGGTAGCTCCGACAGGCCCGTTGCAGCCGAGGCTCACGACCACCAGGGGCAGGGTCAGCTGACCCAGTGCCCTGACCAGGGGCGACCAGTCTACCGTGTTGAAGGCCGCATTGATGTGATCCTGCAGGATCAACACGACATGGGTGTAGTCGCGATTTGTCGTATGGTAATCGATGTCGGCCGGATCGAAGTCGAAAATGTTGGCCGGGCCGACGGGGGGGGCGGTCAGGCCCAGCTGGACGCACAGCCCCTCGGCAATGACAGAATTTCCGGAGTTTCCGTTGATGGCACGCAGGATCGACACGAGGTCCAGATCCGAAGCGTGACCCGACAAGGCCATGTTGTGGTTCAACAGGAAGGGACGGGACATCTGCAGTCTCCTTCTTGCAAGCCGGGCCCATAACACACGCACGAGCCTTGTCCGGAGTCACCAGACCCCTTAGATTCCGGCACTTCGCGCAGGGCCGTCTTTGTCTATTCGACGTTCCCGCGCACCTGGTGCCCGTTCATGTCGCAGAACCCATACCCCCACCCGTACTACATCTTCGCTCCCCCCTATAGCGAGAGTTCAGCCGGGATTCGCGTCCTGCACCTGCTCGCCGATGCCATCAACCGTATGGGCGGAACAGCCTATATCGCCTCCAACCTTTTCGCCGCCCATAGTGCGACCAGGCCCGCGCACATCCTGGCTCCCGTTCTGACCTGGGCCCAGGCCGAGGAGCACCGGAAAACCGGGATAAGGCCGATCGCGCTCTATCCGGAAGTGGTCGAGGGCAATCCACTGAGATCGCGGGCCGTGGTCCGCTACGTCCTCAACCTTCCAGGCCTCCTGGGCGGACCGTCTGCGTATGACGAGGCTGAATTCGTCTACGGCTATGGCAAACGGCTGGCCAAGGAGATCGGTCATCCGGAGCGCTCGCTGTTCCTGCCGGCGATAGACCTGGCAGACTGGCCTCAACCCGAAGGCGTCCAGGCCCGGACGCAAACCTGCTACTATGCCTCCAAATACAAGGCCGTTCACAACGGCGAAGTCTTCGGCGTGCCGCCGGGTGCCATCGAAATCACCCGCAGCCTGAGCACCTCGATCAACCAGGACGAGCTCAAGGCCCTGCTGGCCCGGAGCCGCCGTCTCTATGTTTTCGAGAATACCGCCCTGGCCATTGAAGCACCGCTGTGCGGCTGTCCCGTCGTGATGATGCCAAACGCCTATCTGGCCTATCCGATCGGCGATGCCGACCATGGCATGGGTGGCATCGCCTGGGGTGACGATCCGGCGGAGATTGCGCGCGCCGAAGCCACAGTTCACGAGATGCGCTCGGGATATCAGGCCGCGATCGACCAGTTTCCCCGTGATCTTAAGGACTTCCTGATCCGCACACAGGCCTTCCGCGACGCCGTTCCTGGGTTTGCGGCAGACTGCCGCATCCTGAAGCAAGGGAGCTACGAGGCCGACGCCGCGCGCTATACCCTGAGCGTCCTCCAGCCGGGCCAGGGCGGACTATCGGCAATCGTGTCAAAGGCCGTCAGCGTCGTTCGGCGTCGAGGAGTGCTCAGTACTCTGAAAATCAGCGCAAATTTGATGCACATCTTCCTCGCCAGGGCGCGATCCGGCATGCGGGGTGACCGGCGATAACGCAACGGTGGACAAACGCAAAATGCTCGTTATGAGGGCGCCTGTCCCAAGGTTGACGGGCTAAAGGCTGGTCGCTATGAAATGGTTATCGCGCCTTACGACCCAGATAAGAGGGGCGGGATTTTTCAATGATTCCAAGGCCGTAGACCAAAAATAAGCCTTGCTCGTCTAATCAATCAGGCGATGTGGGCGTGCTCTTAAAGTACTGGTCCATGCGTTGTCGGTATTTATAAAACCAATGGGGACTTGAATGAACTTTGTTGAACGCCAGATGCTCGACATGCTCAAGCGCGGCCGTGAAGAATTTGGCTATGTGGCAATCAAGGCAGAGTTCGAAGCCGAAGGTACGCGCCCGGACGAGTACCTGCGACTGCTTGAAATCACGCACCGGGCCGGCCTGAAGGTCGCCCTGAAAATCGGCGGCTGCGAAGCTGTATCCGATCTTCTGGCAAGCAAGCTCTACGGTGTTGATTACATCATCGCGCCTATGGTCGAAACGAAGTACGCCCTGTCCAAATATATCGACGCGAAGAACAAGACTCACAATGCTGACGAGCAGTCGCAGACGGACTTCCTGTTCAACCTCGAGACTGAAACCACTCTGAAGAATTTCGCCGAGATGCTTCCGCTTGCGAAGTCGGGCGTCGACGGTGTGGTGTTCGGCCGGGTGGATTTCACCCTGTCGCGCGGCATGGATCGCAAGGCGGTCAACGAACGTTCGATCACGGATGCTGTTCTGGAAGTCGCCCGCGGCTGCGCCGAAGCCGATATCGAACTGGTTGTCGGGGGTTCGGTTTCGACGGACGCCATTGATGCCCTGAAGGAAATTCGCGCCATCCGGCTGGACCGTTTCGAAACGCGCAAGGTTGTGTTCGACGGTGCCGCCGTTGAAAGCCCGGCGATTACGGCTGCCATCGCCAATGCCGTGGACTTCGAACTGGCCTGGCTGAAGAACAAGCGCGATTACTACACCTCAATCGCATCGGAAGACGCCAAGCGTATCGACATGATGGAAGCTCGGGCCAAGGGCTAAGCGAGCGCTTGGAGAACGGGCGGCAGGCGCAGGCGCCCGCCGCCTTTTTTCTGCATTGGAAACCGTCTGAATGGCTTCGGATCAGCAGCCTTGGCATGTGCTCGTGTTCGGTGCGTCCGGCGCGATCGGTAAAACGATCTGTGACAGCGCGTCAGCCAAGGACTGGACGGTCGTCGGCGTCGCGCGGACGCCGGGCGAGGCCGAGCCTGCGGAACAGAGCCGCCGGGTGTCCTATGACCCGTTCCAGGGTGCGGACCTGCCCTCGGTTCTCGGCGAAGCCACAAGGCCGTTCGATGCGGTCGTCTGGGCGCAGGGCGCCAACCTGACGGACAGCGTGTATGACGTCGAGGTCGACGCACATCTTGAGCTCTACAAGGCCAACTGCCTGTATGTGTTGATCAGTCTCCGCCAGCTTCTGGACGCCGGCCTCCTGAGCCCGGAAGGTGCGCGGCTGTGTGTCATCAGCTCGATCTGGCAGGAACGGGCGCGACAGACCAAGCTGTCCTACACCATGACCAAGGCGGCCGTCGGCGGCCTTGTCAGGTCAGCTGCCGTTGATCTGGCCAGGGACGGCCATCTCATCAACGCTGTCCTGCCCGGCGCGCTCGACACGCCGATGACCTATGCCAACCTCAGCCCGACGCAGCTCGGCGTCATCGAGGGGGCGACCCTGTTCAACCGGCTTTCCAGCGCCGACACCGTCGCGGATCTCGTCACCTTCCTGTGTTCGAAGCAGAACAACAGCCTGTCCGGCCAGTCGATCGCCGTAGACCTTGGGTTTAGCAATGTCCGTCTCGTTTAAGGTTCACGCCGCCAGTGGCGCGTATGACGTAGCGATCGAATTGGGGGCGTACGAACGCGCCCTTGCGGTCACGAACGATCGGGTTGTCATTGCGGACGAGTACTTTGCCGCAGGCATTGAGGCCATGGGCCATCACGTGATCCCGATCACGGCCACGGAAAACGCCAAGAACCTGGACCGCATTCCGGACATCATCAGCACGCTGAGAACTTTGGGCGCAACGCGGAAAACCACGCTCCTGGCCGTGGGTGGCGGTGTCGTTCAGGACGTCGCGGGGTTTGTCGCATCGGTCTACATGCGGGGTATGCCGTGGATCTACATGCCCACGACCCTGCTGGGGATGTCCGACAGCTGCATCGGCGGAAAATCCTCAATCAATGTGGGTCGCTACAAGAACATTGTCGGCACGTTCTATCCGCCCGGCCTGATCAGCGTTGACCCCGCCCTGACCTCCACCCTGTCGGCCGAGCAGCGCGTCGCGGGGCTGGCCGAAGCGGCCAAGATCGCGTTCTGCCGCGGGAGCACGGCGTTCGCCGGCTACATGCAGCTGGAACCGACCATTCACTCCGAGCTGGACACCCTGACCCAGGTCCTGAGCCTGAGCCTGGAATCGAAGAAGTGGTTCATCGAGGTCGACGAGTTCGATCGTGCCGAGCGTTTGCTTCTGAACTTCGGGCATACGTTCGGCCACGCCATCGAGACGGCCTCGAACTTCAGGATCAGCCATGGCGTCGCCGTGGCGCTGGGCATTATCGCGGCGGCCCGTTTCGGAGAACTGTTGGGTCGCAGCTATGCGCCGGACAATCGCATCCATGCTCTCACCCGCCATATCGGCGAGCTGCTTGCGGCCGTCCCGGGTCTCGGCCAGGAGGTCGGCGCTATGTCGCTGACCGAATTGATGGATGCCTTTGCAACCGACAAGAAACACACCCGGACGGACTACGCCCTGATTGTCGTTCGTGAGGACGGCGAAGTGGAAAGACTGCTACTGCGCCGCGACGAGAGCGCTACGGACCTGGTCAGCGCGGCCTTTGCCGCCCTTTTGGAGCAGTACGGATCATGAAGTATAGCGACCAGATCGCCGAATGGCTGGTCGACCTCGGCTACACGCACTGCTTCTATGTCGGCGGCGGCAACATCATGCACCTCGTCGAGAGCTGCAGCCGTCGCATGACCTGCGTGCCGACTGTCCATGAAGTGGCGGCGGGCGTCGCGGCCGAATATTTCAATGAGACCGCCACAGGTGCCCGGGCCTTCGCCCTGGCTACCGCGGGCCCGGGCCTGACCAACATGGTCACCGCGATCGCCGGCGCATGGCTGGAAAGCCGCGAGCTGCTGGTTCTCGGCGGACAGGTCAAGACCGCCGACCTGTCGCGCGGTGAGCTGCGCCAGCGCGGCATTCAGGAAATCGACGGCGTTTCGATCGTTCGCTCGATCACCTGCCGCGCTGAACTGCTGGACCGGATCGTGGATCGCGCAGCGTTCCACGAGATTGTCGAGGCGGGCAGCAACGGCCGCAAGGGTCCGGTATTCCTGGAGATCCCGCTCGATATCCAGGCCCGCGACGTCGACGCCGCACCCCTCCAGACCACCCCGGCCGCCCC